>LFJH01000078.1 GCA_001189335.2 Candidatus Paraburkholderia schumanniana | reverse complement strand
ACCAAGTTGTGTCATCGAAGATGTCCTTGAATTTCTCTTCTTTCCAGGATAGTCCAATCAGGTGCCAGGATCGGGAGTTTGGCAGAGGTTCCTTAAATGTGTTACCCATGTCCTGACACACCCGTTATCCATGTCTCCGGTCTATACAGGGCAAGGACCTCGTCGGCGGGCTGACGCGTCTTGTCCACGTCGAGGAACTGCTGCCCGAAATCTGCACCCTCGACTGCGGCACGCTCAACTTCGGCGACGGCGATTACATCTACGTCTCGACGCCCGCGCAGCTGAGAGCGGGCGCAAAGCGCATCCAGGAGCTCGGCGTGAAGCCCGAACTGGAAATCTTCGACACGGGCCACCTGTGGTTCGCCAATCAGCTGCTGAAAGAAGGGCTGCTCGATAACCCGCCGCTCTTTCAGTTGTGCATGGGCATTCCGTGGGGCGCGCCGCCCGACACCGGCATGATGAAGGCGATGGTCGACAACCTGCCGCCCGGCGCGCACTGGGCCGGCTTCGGCATCGGCCGCATGCAGATGCCGATGGTCGCGCAGGCGATGCTGCTCGGCGGCCATGTGCGCGTCGGCCTCGAAGACAACCTGTGGCTCGATCGCGGCGTGCACGCGACGAACGGCTCGCTCGTGCAGCGCGCGGTCGAAATCATCGAACGGCTGGGCGGACGCGCGCTCACGCCCGCCGAAGGCCGCAAGAAGCTCGGACTGCCGCCGCGCGGCGAGCGTCCGCTGGAAAAACGCGCCGCCGAACAATTCGCCTGAACTCGAAGGGATATCACGACATGCAAGTCAAGCAACTTGCCGCGCTCGGCGCGGGTGTGATCGGCAGCGGCTGGGTCGCGCGCGCGCTCGCGCACGGTCTCGACGTCACCGCGTGGGACCCCGCGCCCGGCGCCGAGGCGCAGCTGCGCGCGAACGTCGCGAATGCGTGGCCGGCGCTGACGCACGTCGGGCTGGCAGAAGGCGCGTCGCCAGAGCGGCTGCGCGTCGTTGCGACCGTCGAGGAATGTGTCGCCGAGGCCGACTTCATCCAGGAGAGCGCGCCCGAGCGCGAGGACCTCAAACTGTCGCTGCACGAGCGCGTGAGCCGCGCCGCGAAGCCGGACGCGATCATCGCGTCGTCGACGTCAGGGCTCTTGCCGAGCGATTTTTACGCGCGCGCGGTCAACCCGGAACGCTGCGTCGTTGGGCATCCGTTCAATCCGGTGTATCTGCTGCCGCTTGTCGAAGTGCTCGGCGGCGAGAAGACGTCCGGCGAAGGATCGATTCGGCGATGAGCTTCTATGCATCCATCGGCATGCGGCCGCTGCGCGTGCGCAAGGAAGTGCCCGGTTTCATCGCGGACCGGCTGCTCGAAGCGTTGTGGCGCGAGGCGCTGCATCTCGTGAACGACGGGGTCGCTACGACCGGCGAGATCGACCACGCCATCCGCTACGGCGCGGTCATCCGCTGGTCGTTCATGGGCACCTTCCTCTCCTATACGCTGGCCGGCGGCGAGGCGGGCATGCGACACTTCATGCAGCAGTTCGGCCCCGCGCTCGAGCTGCCGTGGACCAAGCTCGTGGCGCCGAAGCTGACCGACGAGCTCATCGACCGCGTGGTCGACGGCACGTCGCGGCAGACGAAGGGGCGCGGCATCAAGGAACTGGAGCGCTATCGCGATGACTGCATCGCGAGCGTGATCGAGGCGATTGCCGCCGCGAAGGCGCGTCACGGCATCGAAGACTGAGGGGAGAAGCGCAGATGAGCACGATCTATCGCGATACCGTGAAGCCCGAATGGGTCGACTACAACGGCCATCTGCGCGATGCCTTCTACATGCTGATCTACAGCCTCGCGACCGATGCGTTCATGGACCGCATCGGCCTCGAAGACGCTGGCCGCCGCGCGCGCCAGCGCCCCCTCTACACGCTGGAGGCGCACATCAACTATCTGCGCGAGATCAAGGAGGGCGCGGCGGTGCGCGTCGAATCGCGGGTACTCGGCCACGACAGGAAACGCATCCATCTGTACCTGGAGATGTTGAGGGCGACGCCGCCGAGCCCGTCTCCGCCTGCGAGCAGATGCTGATGCACATCGACACGAGCGGCGCGGCGAAGTCCGCATCGTTCGACGCGGACTTCGCCGCGCACATTGCCGCCGAGCCGGCCGTCGCCGCGCAGGAGGCGCGTTACGCCGGCCGCGTGATCGGCTTGCCCGCGCGCGCGTCCTCGACCGCGCCCGCCTGAGCGCACCAGGTGCGCAGCAGCAGCGCATTGGTCACGACGCTCACGCTGGAGAACGCCATCGCCGCGCCCGCGAACATCGGATCGAGCATGCCGAATGCCGCAAGCGGAATGCCGATCAGGTTGTAGACGAACGCCCAGAACAGGTTCTGCCGGATCTTGCGATACGTGCGCCGCGAGATGTCGATCGCGTCCGCGACGAGCGCCGGGTCGCCGCGCATCAGCGTGAGGCCGGCCGCTTCCATCGCGACATCCGTGCCGCTCCCCATCGCGATGCCGATATCGGCGGCAGCGAGCGCGGGGGCGTCGTTGATGCCGTCGCCGGCCATCGCCACCACGCCTTTCGTCGACGCCTTCAGTTGTGCGACGACGCGCGCCTTGTCGTCGGGCAGCGTCTGCGCGAACACAAGATCCACCGGAATGCCGACCGCCCGTGCGACGGCCTGCGTGCTGCCCGCGTTGTCGCCGGTGACGAGCGCGCTCTTCATGCCCATGCGCGCGAGCCGTTCGACGGTGGCGCGCGCGGTCGGCTTGACCGTATCGCCGAACCCGAGCAGGGCGAGCACGGCGTTGCGTCCGTTCGTTTCTTCGATCAGCCACGAAACGGTGTTGCCCTGCGCTTCCAGGTCGCGCGCGCGCGTCGCGAGCGACGGCGGCACTTCCGCCTGCAATTCGGCGAGCCAGCGCCCGCTGCCGATCGCGATGCGCTGCCCGTTCACGCTCGCTTCCACGCCGCGCCCCGCGACCGCGCGCGCAGTGCGCGCTTCGAAACGCGGCGCATCCTGCGCGGCGGCCAGGACGGCCTTCGCCAGCGGATGCTCGCTCAGGCGCTGTACGGCGGCGGCGAGCCCGAGCGCCTGCGCGCGATCCTGCCCCGGCGCCGCGTCGAACGCGACGAGGCCTGGCCGCCCGACCGTCAGCGTGCCGGTCTTGTCGAACGCGACGATCTCGACCGCATGCGCTTGCTCGAGCGCCTGCGCGTCCTTGATGAGAATGCCCTGGCGCGCCGCAACGCCCGTGCCGGCCATGATGGCGGTCGGCGTCGCAAGTCCGAGCGCGCACGGGCAGGCGATCACGAGCACGGCGACGGCGTTCAGGAGCGCCGTTTCCGCGTCCGCTCCGTGCCAGAACCAGGTGGCGAGCGTGACCGCGACAATCGCCAGAATCGCCGGAACGAATACCGCCGACACGCGATCGACGAGACGCTGGATCGGCGCCTTCTCCGCCTGCGCCGATTCGACCAGACGGATGATGCGCGCGAGCGTCGTTTCTGCGCCGATCGCAGTGGTTTCGATGGCGATCACGCCTTCGCCGTTGATCGAGCCGCCGGTCGTGCGCGCACCCGTTTGCTTCGTCACGGGCAGGCTTTCGCCGGTGATCAGCGATTCGTCGACATGTGTGCGGCCCTCGCGCACGATGCCGTCCACCGGCACGCGCTCGCCCGGCCGCACGACGACGATATCGCCGATACGCACGTCCGCGAGCGCCACTTCGCGTTCGCGTGAGGGATCGTTGCGATCGCGCATGCGCGCCGTGGTCGGCCGCAGCGCGTTGAGTGCGCGGATGGCGTCGGTGGTCTGGCGCCTGGCGCGCGCTTCGAGCCACTTGCCGAAGCGCACCAGCGTGATGACGACCGCCGACGCTTCGAAGAACAGATGCTCCGTCATGTCGCCGTGCGCCAGCATCTGCCAGACGGACAAGCTCCACGCCGCGGACGTGCCAAGCGCGACGAGCAGATCCATGTTGCCCGCGAACGTGCGCACCGCGCGATAGCCGCCCACGTAGAAGCGCGCGCCGAAGCCGAACTGCACGACGCTCGCGAGCGAGAGCTGCAGCCATGGATTCAGCGCGAGCCCGAACATCGGCGCAAGCAGGGGCAGCGTGAGCAGCGCGGAGGCGAACACCGTCGCGAGCTCGCGATCGAACCGCGGCGGCGCCGACGCGGCGGCGGGCGGCGCTTCGGGCAGAATCGGCGTGGCTTCGTAGCCCGCCTTGGCGACGGCGGCGACGAGCTGATCGTCGGTGACGGCGGCGCTCGCATGGACCGTGGCCTTCTCTGTGGCGAGATTGACCGCGACGCGCTCGACGCCGGGCACGCGCGCGAGCACCTTCTCGACGCGCGCCACGCACGACGCGCACGTCATGCCGCTGACGGCGAGCTTCGCGGTTCGGGGATTTTCGGATGTTGCAGTGGACATGGTGGAACGCTCCGGTCTGGCTGGGCGGCGCAACAGGCGAATGCGCTGGACCCCTGACATCGAGCAGTATCGACGTTCCAATGGTTGGAAGGTCAAGGGCGGAACCAATCACGTCATGCGATATCGAAACGGGCCGCGAGGCGACGGTCGATCGCCGCGAACGAATACGGGTTGCGGACCCCGACCTTGTGTATCGTGCGACCATACCACGATCGTCCGCGAACCCCGTCCGACGCGCCATGCAGCAAGGATCGCACGCATTCGACGCAATTCTCGAAACGCCGCAGCGCTTTTGTGCGCTTCATCTTGCCTATCGTCGGCGGATACGTTAAAACCCGAATTCCGAGGTGTCGCTTGCGGCGCTCCATGCGGGCCCCAAGGCGACTTTAAGCCCGCAAGTGACATCACAATCCGATCCCGCCCCGGACCGCGCGCCAACCCAATCGACCGAAAAAAACGGATTCCAATTCGAATGAAGACCAACCGACGCTGGACGTTCCCGCTTGGCGCCGCCATCTGGGTGAGCGCGAGCCTCGCGAGCATGGCCGTCCTGGCCGGCTGCGCCACGAAGGCGCCCGAAGTGAAAGCGACCAGCACCGGCTGGGTGAAGGATCAGGTCGCGGATGCGTACACGTTCGGCTTCCCGCTCGTCGCGACGGACATCGCGCGTGAGCGCGCGAGTCAGCCGGGGCAGGCGCCGCTCAACGCGTTCCGTCATGCGACGGCGCTGCCGCCAGTCGGCGCGGGCGGCTGGCCGAGCGTCGACACGCTGGAATCGACGGCCTGGCTCGATGTCTCCGCCGATCCAGTGATCGTCTCGCTACCCGCCGCGCCGCGCGGACGCTATCTCGACGCCCGCGCGTTCGATGCCTGGACCAGCGCGCTCTATTCCAGCGCCGACACGACGCCGTATCCGAAGGCGCAGCTGATTGCCTTCGTGCCGGCGGGCTGGACGGACACGCTGCCCGTCAACGCGACGCGCGTGGAGACGCGCACGCGCTATGTGTGGCTGTCGGTGCGCGTGCGCGTGAACGGTCCGCGCGACGTGCGGGAGGCGCGCAAGCTGCAGGCGGCGATGCGTATCGACACCCTGACGCCCGCAAAGGGTTCGGTGTCGGATACGACGCCGGTCGTCGCCGGCGCGTGGCCCGCGAATGGCGCCCGGCAGCCCGCCGTGCCGCCGCTGCCCGCCGCGCTGTCGACGGCGTCGCCGGGTGCGCAGGCCGAGGCGCTGGATGTCAACGCGTTCTTTGCGCGCCTCGCCCGTTCGCTCGACGACAACCCCGCCGCCACCGACGATACCCACGCGATGAGCCAGCTCGCCGACCTGGGCGTGAAGCCGGGCGAACCCGTGCAATTCAGGAAGACCGACGCGCTGCTCCTCGATTCCGGTCTCGCCGACGCCCGCGAGCGGCTGGCGACGGTGCCGTCGAACGCGATCACGAAGAACGGCTGGACCTGGTTCGGCGATGGCGTCGGCATCTACGGCACGGACTACACGCTGCGCGCGTACCTCGCACGTCGCCAGACGGCCACGAGCACGAAGGAAGGCGAAGTGAAGCCAGTTGCGCGCGTGGACAGCGAAGGGCATGCGCTGAACGGTACAAATCAGTACACGCTGCACTTTCTGCCCGATCAGCTTCCGCCGGTGCGCGGCTTCTGGACGATCACCGCCTACACGAAAGATGGCGCGCTCGCGGACGAGAAGCTGCCGCGCCTGTCGATCTCCGACCGCGATCGCCTCAGGAAGAATCGCGATGGCTCCGTCGACGTGATCGTGTCGGCGAGATCGCCGGGGCGCGCGTGGGCGTCGAACTGGCTGCCCGCGCCCGACGGCGAATTCCAGCTCGCGATGCGTCTCTACGCGCCGAAGCCGCAGGCAAGCGACGGCTCGTGGGCGCAGCCGCCCGTCGAGTGGAAGTAAACCGGGCAACGCCGGCCGGCGTCAAGTGCAACGACGAAGGCCGCGAGTTTTTCGCGGCCTTCATGTTTTTATCGCGTGCTGGCATAACGTTTGCGCACTGCGTCGTCGTATACTGCAACATCATCTTTCCGGGACGGCAAAGCTCGGGCGGCGCTCATACGGGCGGCTCGTCGCCGCGCATAGAATGTCAAGCATCACCAAGTCTTCTCTTGCTTCCGCCGGCAAGACGCTGCGCGGCGTCGTGCACGCGCGGCGCACGCGGCGGATTTTCATCGGGCTGCTGCTTGCGATACTCGTTATCGGCCTGCTCGGATTCTTCGTAGCGCCGCCCGTCATCTGCCATATCGCCGAGCAGCAACTGGCGAAGCAGCTCGACCGGCCTGTCACGATCCGGCGCATCTCCCTCAATCCCTATACGCTCGATTTCGAAGCCGATGACGTGCATATATCGGCGAGTCGCCCGCGAATCTCGCGAAGGCGCTCGGAGTCCGGCGGATTTCGTCGATGTGTCGCGGCTCGTCGTGCGCACCTCGTGGTCGTCCATCTTCAAGCTCGCGCCGGTCGTCAACGAACTGAAAGTGGATTCGCCGCGTATCCACGTCGTGCGCTTCGATGGCGAGCATTTCAACTTCTCCGACCTGATCGCGAAGTTCTCGAAGCCATCGTCGCCGCCGTCGGACAAGCCCGCGCGTTTCTCGGTATCGAATATCCGTCTGGAGAACGGCCAGATCACCTTCGATGACAGGCTTCTCAAGGCGAAGCACGTGATCGACCGCGTCGCGCTCGGCATTCCGTTCATCGCGACGCTGCCTGCCGTCTGCCACCGACATCTTCGTGACGCCGCTCCTACAGGCGCGCATCGACGGCTCTCCGCTCGTCGTGAAGGGGCGCACGAAGCCGTTCGCGAAGTCGCGGGAATCGGAGATCGCGCTGTCGCTCGACGGCCTCGACGTCCCACACATGGCATTCTACGCCCCTGGCTCGGTGCCCGTCGCGGTGAAGAGCGGCAAGCTCTCGACCGCGCTCAACGTCAGCTTCGCGATTTCCTGCGATACGCCGACGATCCGCATCGACGGCACCGCCGATCTCGCCGATCTCGCCGTCATCGACCGCGCCAACACGCCGCTCGTCGCCGCCCGAGCGTTGCACGTGAAGATCGCGAACGCCGAGCCGCTGCGCGATATCTATCGCCTCGACGAAGTGACGCTCTCGAATCCTGACGTGCATCTCGCGCGCGATTCGGCGGGCCAGCTGAACGTGCAGAAGCTCGCGGGTCCGCCGCCGAAGCCGGAAGAAAAGAAGGCGTCCGGGGAGCAGGCAAAGAAGGAAGCGCCGCCGCTCGATCTCGCGATCCGTCATCTCGCCATCGACGACGGCAGGATCGCGCTCGACGACCAGTTGCTGAAACAGCGCGTGCAGGGCGCGCTGACCGGGCTCGCCGTGACGCTCGACAGCTTCTCCACGCTTTCGAAGACGCCGGCGAAATACACGCTCAAAACAAAAACCGCGTTCGATCACGGCGGCGCGCTGGACGCATCGGGCAACGTGACGCTCGCCGCGAAAACCGCCGACGCGAAGCTTGCGCTGAACGGTTTCGTGCTGCCGCCATTGCAGCCGTATCTCGCGAACGTCGTGGCCGGGCGGGTGACGAGCGGCACGCTCGGCGCGAACCTGCCGGTGTCCGTCGACTGGAGCAAGCCGGACGGCGGCGTGCGGGTCGGCGCGGGAGAAGTCAAGCTCGATGCACTCACGTTCGCGCCGAACGAGAGCGGCGTCGCGCCGGTCAAGCTCGCGTCGGCGACGGCGAAGATCGGCAAAATCGACGTGTCCGCGCGCAACGCGTCGCTGGAGAGCGTGCAACTGACCGGGCTCTCGCTCGATGCCACACGCCGCAAGGACGGCAGCATCGATCTCGCCTCGCTCGCGGGTCCGCACGAGGCCGCGCCGGAGCAGAACGCGACCCACAAGATCCAGAAGGCGCAGGCGGGGCCGGCGTGGCATTACCAGATCGGGCAGATTGCGCTGGAGGACGCATCGGCCAGCGTCACGGACGAGACGTTCGCGCGGCCCGTGAAGCTGCGCGTCGCGCCGCTCGCGCTCAGCGTGAAGCAGTTCAGCGACGATCTCGCAAAGCCGCTCGCCGTCGACGGCAAGCTCACGCTGAACGGTCGCGGCGCGCTGGCGATCGGCGGCAATCTCACCGTGAGTCCGCTCAAGCTCGCCCTGCACGTGAAGGGCGATCAGGTCGATGTATCCGCCTTCGAGCCGTATTTCGGCGACAAGCTCAACATCGACGTGGCGAGCGCGAACCTGAGCGCGAACGGCGATGTCGCGATGTCGGGGAGCGGCAAGACGCTCGCGACCACATACAAGGGCGACGTGTCGCTGAGCGACGTGCGCATGATCGACAAGCTGACCAACGACCGCTTCGCGGGCTGGAAGCTGCTCGGCCTCACCAACGTCAAGGTGAGCTACGACGAGCGCGGCACCGATGTCGATGCGGCGCGGGTCACCTTCGCGAATTTCTATGGCCGCGTGCTGCTCGATTCGCAGGGCAGGCTGAATCTCAAGGGCATGGTGGCGAACGAGAATGGCACCACGCAGCCTGTCACGAAGGAGAGACGAAAACGGCGCCCGCGCCCGCTTCTGCCGCCGCTCCGGCCAGGACCGAGGAGAAATCCGGGCCGTCGGTCAACATGCGCTTGGGTCAGCTCGTGCTGCAGAACGGCCGCGTGACCTATACGGACAACTTCATCGAGCCGAACTACACGGCGAATCTTGTCGCGATCAACGGCACGATCGGCGCGTTCGGCACGCATTCGACCGCGCCCGCGCCCGTCGATGTCTCCGCGAAGCTCGCGGCGAACGGGCCGGTGTCGATCAAGGGGAGTGTCAACCCGCTGATCGAGAAGTCCGCGCTCGACCTGACGGCGAGCGCGCACGGCGTCGAGCTGACGAACCTCACGCCGTATTCGTCGAAATATGCGGGGTATCCGATCACCAAGGGTAAGCTCAACGTCGATCTGCACTACATGCTCGCGGACAACAAGCTGACGGCGAACAATCACCTGTTCATCGATCAGCTCACGTTCAGCGATCACATCGACAATCCGACCGCCACGAAGCTGCCGGTGCGGCTCGCGGTGTCGCTGCTGAAGAACTCGCGCGGCGAGATCGACGTGAACATTCCGATTTCCGGGTCGCTGGACAATCCGGAGTTTTCCATCGGCGGGCTCGTGTGGCAGGCCATTCTGAACCTCGTGCAGAAGGCGGTGACCGCGCCGTTCACGCTGCTCGCCCATGCCTTCGGTGGCGGCGGGGAGGATCTGAACTACATCGAATTCAACGCGGGTTCGGCCGATCTGAACGACGCCGCGCAGAAGAAGCTCGACATGATCGCGACGGCGCTGGCGGACAAGCCATCTGTGCGGGTCGACGTGTCGGGCCGCGTCGATCCGAAGACGGACGGGCCGGCGCTGCGTTCCGCGTGGGTGGACCAGCAGGTCAAGCGCGCGAAGGTGCGCGACATGTCGAACAACGGCGAGAATGTGGACTGGTCGGCGATCAAGGTGTCGGATGCCGACTACGACAAATATCTGACCAAGGTGTACAAGTCGGCGGATTTCAAGAAGCCGACCAACTTCATCGGCATGACGAAGACCTTGCCCGACGACGATATGAGGGCGGCGCTCACCAAGAACGCGCCCGTCGACGAGGGCTCCCTGCGCGATCTGGCGCAGCGGCGCGCGCAGGCGGTGCAGGAGTACTTCGACGGGAAGATCGACAGCAAGCGGATTTTCGTCATCGCGCCGAAGCTGAACGCGGACGATATCAAGGACAAGGGATCGGGAAGCAGGGTGGAGCTGGGGTTGAAGTAAGGCGCGTAAGGGCAATGCTGATTAAGTCTACCGCTTGTGCGCGTCAAGCGTTATAGAGCGCACAAGCAACGAGAAAGGCAAAAGACAATGAAGCAGCAGACGCTCGCGATGACCGCGGATCAAGGTGCGGGGTTCGAGACTCGCCGCAAACGCACGCAACGCGACGAGTTTCTTGACACGATGAACAGGATCGTGCCGTGGACCGAACTGTGCGCGGTAATTGAACCGTATTACCCGAA
>LFJH01000077.1 GCA_001189335.2 Candidatus Paraburkholderia schumanniana | reverse complement strand
AGGTGAAACGAGCGCTTGCCGAGATCTATTCCAATGACCATCACGTCTTGCATGGTGTTGTCTCCGGTTGATCGTGCTGACATAGCTTAACCCACTGTCAGGTGGGGAGGACCATCCCATTACGACGGAATCGGCAGGCTTGAGATCCAGCTGATGCGCGATTTCGGCGGGCGCGCGCAGTCGCCTGCATTCGAGCAGGCGACTGACGTGGGGATGGACGTCGCCGTCATTGGGCAGCAGGCGCAGGAAGCGGAACTGCACGCGGTCTTCGTTGTGCGTCGCAACGAATGTGCCTTTGCCCTGGCGGCGCACGAGGAGATTGTCGACGGCGAGTTCGTCGATGGCCTTGCGGACCGTGCCCTGGCTCACCTTGTAGCGCGCAGCCAGCTCGACCTCGCTCGGGATGATTTCACCGGGCTTCCATTCGCCGGATTCGAGCCCCTACGTGATGAGCGCCTTGATCTGCTGATACAGCGGGCTGAACGTCGGCGACGGCACGCTGGCGGCCTCAGCCGCCGGTGCAGTGCCGTTGGAGTTCGTGGTGCTCGCCGGGTTGGAATTCATGCCGCGCATTTCAACACAAAGGCCCGCAGCGCGTCCACACTTTTCTCGCACGATCTTTCATATAAGACATAAGATATTGTTGACTTTACCTCTAAGCGCTCCTATACTTTTTGTCGAGCAAGGGTTTGCGGGTTGTTGCGAGAGCGCAGGAACTGCCGGACAGCGTGTTTCTCGCGGTACGTTTTGCCCCGGAGCCGGCCTCCACGCATCCGCAGCATACCGCCAGGCACGCCCTTTCGCTTTGCATTACGCCGATCGGCCACTCGATTCGCGCGCCGCTGCCTGTCCCACGCCTCGCAACGTCAAGCGCCGTCTCGAATGGCCGCGCTGCCGTCAGACCAAGCGAAATTCACCGCGTCCTCAACGAACATTCCGCACGCCTCGCTCGAAGAGAAGGATTCATGGCATGACGGCCACGCCGCATTCGCATTCATGCGGCGCGAATCCACGAGCAAACGCCCGAAACTCAAGCGTGGCGCCTGCTTTCGGCGATTCGCGCGCGGCATGGCCGGAATGTCTTCATCAACGCTTTGCGTAACGCGCATAAAATGGCGTTTTTCCCTAGCGTTCCACGCACCGTCCAGGAGAGTTCTCAATGGCTAAGTCCGCAAAGCGCGTTGCCGTTACCGGCGCCGCAGGTCAAATCGGCTACTCGCTGCTGTTCCGCATCGCCAGCGGCGATCTGCTCGGCAAAGACCAGCCCGTGATTCTTCAGTTGCTCGATCTGCCGCAAGCGCAAGCCGCTGTGAAGGGCGTCGTGATGGAGCTGGAAGATTGCGCGTTCCCGCTGCTCGCAGGCGTGGTCGTCACGGACGATCCCAAGGTCGCATTCAAGGATGCCGATGTCGCGCTGCTGGTGGGCGCCCGTCCGCGCTCGAAGGGCATGGAGCGCAAGGATCTGCTGTCGGCGAACGCGGAGATCTTCACGGTTCAGGGCAAGGCGCTGAACGATGTCGCGAGCTGCGACGTGAAGGTGCTGGTCGTCGGCAACCCGGCGAACACGAACGCGTACATCGCGATGAAGTCGGCGCCGGATCTGCCGAAGAAGAACTTCACTGCCATGCTGCGTCTGGACCACAACCGCGCGCTGTCGCAACTGGCGGCCAAGTCGGGCAAGCCGGTCGCTTCGATCGAAAAGCTCGCCGTGTGGGGCAACCACTCGCCGACGATGTACCCGGACTTCCGCTTCGCAACGGCGGAAGGCCAGGACCTCACGAAGCTCATCAACGACGACGAATGGAACCGCAACACGTTCATCCCGACCGTCGGCAAGCGCGGCGCAGCGATCATCGAAGCGCGCGGCCTCTCGTCGGCGGCGTCGGCGGCTAACGCGGCGATCGATCACGTGCGCGACTGGGTGCTCGGCACGAGCGGCAAGTGGGTCACGATGGGCATTCCGTCGGACGGTTCGTACGGCATTCCGGAAGACATCATCTACGGCGTGCCCGTCACGTGCGAAAACGGCGAGTACAAGCGCGTCGAAGGCCTGGAAATCGACGCATTCTCGCGCGAGAAGATGGACGGCACGCTGAACGAGCTGCTCGAAGAGCGCGACGGCGTTGCGCATCTGCTCGGCAAGTAAGCACATTGTTTAAAAAAGGGGGAAGCTCGTACGAGCTTCCCATCGGCGCGCCTGATCCGATCGCGCTTGAATACCATTCGAGCGCGATCGAATCAGTTGCATCGAGCAAGATCGACTGCCCTTTTTCCACCAATCGGACCCGACGCCGACAATGCGCGCGCTCACACCCGCCGAAGTACTGTTCGACGGCGAACCGCAACCCGCCGTTCTCCCGCCCTGCGATCACTACGCCGGCAGCGAGAAGCTGATCAGGAAATCACTGGCGTTGCAGGCCGAACTGGGCCCGGTGTTCGATATCACGCTGGATTGCGAGGACGGCGCGCAGGTCGGTCACGAGACCGGGCACGCCGAAATGGTGGCGTCGTTCGTGGGCGGCGAGGACGATCGCTTCGGACGCGTGGGCGTGCGCATCCACGACTTCAATCACCGCGCGTGGTATCACCGCGCGTGGCGCGACGACGTGCGCATCATCCTGCGCCAGGCGAAGAAAGCGCCCGCCTTCATCATGCTGCCCAAGATCCGCAGCGTTTTCGATGCCGCCGAGATGGTCGCCTTCATCGAGGCGTCGCGCTGCGAGTTCGGCATCGAGCGGCCCATTCCCTGCCATTTGCTCGTCGAGACGCATGGCGCGCTCGCGGAAGCCTTCGAGCTGGCCGCGCTCCCGGGCGTCGAATCGCTGAGCTTCGGCCTGATGGATTTCGTCTCCGCGCACAACGGCGCGATTCCCGATACCGCGATGCGCTCGCCCGGCCAGTTCAATCATCCGCTCGTGCGCCGCGCGAAACTCGAGATCGCGGCCGCATGTCATGCGCATGGCAAGGTGCCGTCGCACAATGTGTCGACCGCAGACCGCAGTGCGCGACATGAGCGTCGTCGCCAACGATGCCGCGCGCGCCCGCAACGAGTTCGGCTACACGCGCATGTGGAGCATCCATCCGGACCAGATCAGGCCGATCGTCGAGGCCTTCTCGCCGCGCGCGGAAGAAATCGCGCTCGCGGCCGAAATCCTGCTCGGCGCCCAGCAGGCGCAATGGGGCCCCACGCGCCACGGCGACACGCTGCACGATCGCGCGAGCTATCGCTATTACTGGTCGGTGCTGCGCCGCGCGCACGCCACCAGTCAGACGATGCCCGACGAATGCGCACCGCTCTTCGCCGCGCCGGACCGGGGGGACCAGGGCATGAGCGACATCGGATTGCAGTTCAGCGTCGGGTACGGGCCCATATCCGACGGATTCTTCAAGCACAACAAGTAACGCCGCATCGAGCGCGTACGAAAGGAGACTGGAGAGCATGACTGACACCGCATCGACCGCAGCACCCGCAACCGGCGGTTTCAAGCCGAAGAAGTCCGTCGCGCTGTCGAGCGTGACGGCGGGCAATACCGCGCTGTGCACGGTCGGGCGCACGGGGCAACGACTTGCACTATCGCGGCTACGACATTCTCGATGTCGTCACCACCAGCGAGTTCGAGGAGATCGCCTACCTGCTCGTGCACGGCAAGCTGCCCAACGTCGCCGAAATGAAGGTGTACAAGACGAAGCTGAAGGCGCTGCGCGGACTGCCCGCCAACCTCAAGGCCGCGCTCGAATGGATTCCGGCATCCGCCCATCCAATGGACGTCATGCGCACCGGCGTCTCCGTGCTCGGCACGCTCCTGCCGGAGAAGGACGATCACAACGTGCCGGGCGCGAAAGATATCGCCGATCGCCTGATGGCCTCGCTCGGCTCGATGCTGCTGTACTGGTATCACTACTCGCACAACGGCCGGCGCATCGAAGTGGAAACCGATGACGATTCGATCGGCGGGCACTTCCTGCATCTGCTGCATGGCGTGGGGCCATCGAAATCGTGGGTCGATGCCAT
Source organism: Candidatus Paraburkholderia schumanniana (assembly GCA_001189335.2). Lineage (GTDB taxonomy): Bacteria > Pseudomonadota > Gammaproteobacteria > Burkholderiales > Burkholderiaceae > Caballeronia > Caballeronia schumanniana. The sequence goes on along the minus strand of LFJH01000077.1, from coordinate 6,802 downwards.
GCACGTGTCGCTCAACCTCTATGCCGAGCACGAGTTCAACGCCTCGACGTTCACGGCGCGCGTGGTCGCGGGCACGGGTTCGGACATGTACTCGGCGATCACCGGCGCGATCGGCGCGCTGCGCGGTCCGAAGCACGGCGGCGCGAACGAAGTCGCGTACGAAATCCAGTCGCGCTATCAGACGCCTAACGAAGCCGAAGCCGACATCAAGCGCCGCGTGGAGAACAAGGAAGTCGTGATCGGCTTCGGCCATCCGGTGTATACGATCTCCGATCCGCGCAACAAGGTCATCAAGGAAGTCGCGAAGACGCTGTCGAAGGAAGTGGGCGACACAAAGCTATTCGACATCGCCGAGCGTCTGGAGTCAGTAATGTGGGACGCGAAGAAAATGTTCCCGAATCTGGACTGGTTCAGCGCCGTATCGTATCACATGATGGGCGTGCCCACGGCGATGTTCACGCCGCTCTTCGTGATCTCGCACACGTCGGGATGGAGCGCGCACATCATCGAGCAGCGCATCGACAACAAGATCATCCGGCCGAGCGCGAATTACACCGGACGGAGAATTTGAAGTTCACGCCGCTAAATAAGCGAAAATAGCGGGCTGCGCGATCGGATTTTACGAGGAAGAAGTCCACCCGCGCGGCAGACCGTTACTTAATTAAACCCCATTGTTTTGAAAGGTTTTTTCGATGAATAAACTCCTGATCGCTGCAATCGCCGGCACGCTAGCAACGACGAGCGTCTTCGTCAGCGCCGACGCCTTCGCCGCGACGACGACCGACAGCAAGGCTAAGGCCACGGCCAAGCGTCCCGCTCCGGCGCGCCGTCTGATCAAGCGCAGCCCCAAGGCCGAAGCGGCCGCGGCGGCCAAGGTCGATCCGATCCCCGAAGATGCAGTGAAGTGGTCGTGCAAGGACGAGTTGTCTTTCTATATGAAAGGCGACATGAAGCGTGACACGATCGTCACCGTGAACTGGGCCAAGAAGGATTACAAGCTGCCCCGTCAGGACACGACGACGGGCGCCGACCGCTTCCACGATCCGGCCTCGGGCATGGATCTGGTCGTGATTCCGTCGAAGGCGATGCTGTTCTCCGACAAGGACTCGTCGCGCCTCGCCGACGAGTGCATGACGCCCGAAATGGCAGCGGGCGGCGCGGCTCCGACTCAGTCGAACGCGCTGATCAAGAACGCGGAATAAGTTAGCGCAGCACTTACATCAGGAATCCCTCGATGTCCGTACCGATCACCAACGTCCGGCCCGATCCGGACCAGGTACTGGTCGACATAGTCGACTATGTGCTCAGTTACAGCGTTGACAGTACGCTTGCGCTCGAAACGGCGCGCAACTGCCTGATCGACACGCTCGGTTGCGGACTCGAAGCCCTCTCCTACCCCGCCTGCACCAAGCTGATGGGACGATCGTGCCGGGCACCCAGTTCCAGCTCGACCCGGTGCAGGCCGCGTTCAACATCGGCGCGATGATCCGCTGGCTCGACTTCAACGACACCTGGCTCGCCGCCGAATGGGGCCATCCGTCGGATAACCTCGGCGGGCATTCTGGCAACGGCCGACTGGCTGTCGCGCAACGCGGTCGCTTGCGGCAAGAAGCCGCTCGACATGAAAGACGTCTTGATCGCGATGGTCAAAGCGCACGAAATCCAGGGCTGCATCGCGCTCGAGAACTCGTTCAACAAGGTCGGGCTCGATCACGTGCTGCTCGTGAAACTGGCCTCGACGGCGGTGGTCGGCCAGATGATCGGCCTGACGCGCGACGAGCTGATCAACGCGGTTTCGCTCGCCTTCGTCGATGGTCATTCGCTGCGCACGTATCGTCATGCGCCGAACACAGGCTCGCGCAAGTCGTGGGCCGCAGGCGACGCCACCTCGCGCGCCGTACGTCTCGCGCTGATCGCGAAGGCCGGCGAAATGGGCTATCCGTCCGTGCTGAGCGCAAAAACGTGGGGCTTCTACGACGTCCTCTTCAAGGGGAATGCATTCAAGTTCCAGCGTCCGTACGGCTCGTACGTGATGGAGAACGTGCTGTTCAAGATCTCGTTTCCGGCCGAATTCCATGCGCAAACCGCGGTCGAAGCGGCGATGACGCTCCACGGCAGACTGAAAAGGAAGCGGGCAAATCCGTCGATGACATCAGGAAGATAACGATCCGCACGCACGAAGCGGCGATTCGCATCATCGACAAGAAGGGGCCGTTGAACAATCCGGCCGATCGCGATCACTGCATTCAGTACATGATCGCCGTGCCGCTGATCCACGGCCGTCTCACCGCCGCCGATTACGAAGATTCCATCGCACGTGATCCGCGCATCGACGTGCTGCGCGCGAAGATGGAATGCGTGGAAGATCCGCAGTACACGAAGGATTATCACGACCCGGATAAGCGCTCGATCGCGAACGCCTTGACCATCGAGTTCAACGACGGCTCGAAGCTCGATGAAATCGCGGTCGAATATCCGATCGGTCGCGCCGCCGCGCGGATGGCATACCGCTGCTCGTCGAGAAGTTCAGAACGAACCTCGCGCGCCGCTTCCCGCAGAAGCAACAGCAGGCGATCCTGGCAGTATCGCTGGATCAGGCAAAGCTCGAAGCAATGCCGGTCAATGAATACGTCGATCTGTACGTGATCTAGTCGATCATTTCCTCGTCTTAGCCCAAGGAAAATAACCATGGCCCACAATCTCCACAACACGCTCAAGGAATTCGACAGCGGTTTCGGCAAAGGCAAGTTCTACTCGCTGCCGCAACTCGGAGACGCGCTGAAGGTCAAGATTCAGCGCCTGCCCGTTTCGATCCGCCTGGTGCTCGAATCGGTGCTGCGCAACTACGACGGCAAGAAGATCTCGGAAGAGCACATTGAGCAACTTGCGAACTGGAAGCCGAACGCGGCCCGCGTCGATGAAATTCCGTTCGTCGTCGCGCGTGTCGTGCTACAGGACTTCACCGGCGTGCCGCTGCTCGCCGACATCGCCGCGATGCGTGGCGTCGCCAAGCGCGCGGGCAAGGATCCGAAGGCGATCGAGCCGCTCGTGCCAGTGGACCTCGTCGTCGACCACTCGGTGCAGATCGACCACTTCCGCGAGCCGAACGCGCTCGATCTGAACATGAAGCTGGAATTCCAGCGCAACAACGAGCGCTACCAGTTCATGAAGTGGGGCATGCAGGCCTTCGACACGTTCAAGGTCGTGCCACCGGGCATCGGCATCGTGCACCAGGTGAACCTGGAGTACCTCGCGCGCGGCGTGCACAAGAAGACCGAAGGCGAGGACACGGTCTACTACCCGGACACGCTCGTCGGCACGGATTCGCACACGACGATGATCAACGGCATCGGCGTGGTGGGCTGGGGCGTGGGCGGCATCGAAGCGGAAGCGGGCATGCTTGGCCAGCCGGTGTACTTCCTCACACCGGACGTGGTGGGCGTCGAGCTGAAGGGCAAGCTGCGCGAAGGCTGCACGGCCACCGATCTCGTGCTGACCATCACCGAAATGCTTCGTAAAGAGAAGGTCGTCGGCAAGTTCGTCGAATTCTTCGGCGAAGGCACGGCCTCGATCGGCGTGCCGGACCGCGCGACCATCGGCAACATGGCGCCCGAGTACGGCGCGACGATGGGCTTCTTCCCGGTCGACGAAAAAACCATCGAATACTTCAAGGGCACGGGCCGCACCGACGCCGAGATCGCCGCTTTCGAGCAGTACTTCAAGGCGCAGAAGCTGTGGGGCGTGCCGAAGGCCGGCGACATCGACTACACGAAGACCCTCACGCTGGATCTGGGCACGGTCGCGCCGTCGCTCGCGGGCCCGAAGCGTCCGCAGGATCGCATCGAAATCGGCAACGTAAAGAGCACCTTCATCGACCTGTTCTCGAAGCCGGTCGGTGAAAACGGCTTCAACAAGAAAGCCGCCGAACTCGAAGCGAACTACAAGACCGCCGACGGCATCAATCTGAAGAACGGCGACGTGCTGATCGCCGCGATCACCTCGTGCACGAACACGTCGAACCCGAGCGTGCTGCTCGCCGCCGGCCTGCTGGCGAAAAAGGCGGTCGAGGCCGGGCTGACGGTCGCGCCGCACATCAAGACGTCGCTGGCGCCGGGATCGCGCATCGTCACCGAGTACCTGACGAAGACGGGCCTGCTGTCCTACCTCGACAAACTCGGCTTCACGCTCGCCGCTTACGGCTGCACGACGTGTATCGGTAACGCGGGCGATCTGACGCCTGAACTGAACGACGCCATCACGAAGAACGACGTCGTCGCGGCAGCCGTGCTGTCGGGCAACCGCAACTTCGAAGCGCGTATTCACCCGAACATCCGCGCGAACTTCCTGGCATCGCCGCCGCTGGTCGTCGCTTACGCGATCGCGGGCAACATCACGCGCGACCTGATGACCGAGCCGGTTGGCAAGGGCCATGATGGCCGCGACATCTATCTCGGCGACATCTGGCCGACGAGCGACGAAGTGCACGCGCTGCTGAAGTTCGCGCTGGACGCGAAGGCGTTCCGCGAGAACTACTCGCAGCTCACGAAGGGAGGCGACCTGTGGAGCAAGATCGCGGGCGAAAGCGGTCAGGTCTATGACTGGCCGAAGTCGACCTACATCGCCGAGCCGCCGTTCTTCGGCAGCGACTTCTCGATGAAGCCGGCCGATTCGATCCCCGCCGTGAAGGGCGCGCGCGCGCTCGGCATCTTCGGAGATTCCGTGACGACCGACCACATCAGCCCGGCGGGCTCGATCAAGGAAACGTCGCCGGCGGGCGTATGGCTGAAGGCGAATGGCGTGCAGAAGGCCGACTTCAACAGCTACGGCTCGCGCCGCGGCAACCACGACGTGATGATGCGCGGCACTTTCGCAAACGTGCGTATCAAGAACCTGATGATCCCGGCGAAGGCGGACGGCACGCGCGTCGAAGGCGGCCTAACGATCCATCAGCCGAGCGGCGAACAGCTGTCGATCTACGACGCAGCGATGAAGTACATCGACGCCGGCACGCCGACCATCGTGTTCGCGGGCGAAGAATACGGCACGGGCTCGTCGCGCGACTGGGCGGCGAAGGGCACGCAACTGCTCGGCGTCAAGGCCGTGGTCGCACGCAGCTTCGAGCGCATTCACCGCTCCAATCTCGTCGGCATGGGCGTGCTGCCGCTGCAGTTCAAGGGCTCGGACAGCGTCCAGTCGCTCAACATCACGGGCGAAGAGACGTACGACATCGAAGGTCTCGGCGATGACTTCAAGCCACAGCAGGAAGTCACGCTGGTAATCCACCGCAAGGATGGCAAGCAAGATCGCGTGCAGGTGCTGCTGCGTATCGACACGCCGATCGAAGTCGATTACTACAAGCACGGCGGGATTCTGCCGTTCGTGCTGCGCTCGCTGCTCGCAGCGTAACCTGACCTGTTATCAAGCCTGTTTTGCAGGTGACCGCGCCCGCGAGGGCGCGGGAACATTGGACCCGGCCACGGCCGGGTTTTTTTCGTCCTTGCTTTTAAGATGGCGATATGCGGTGATGTCGTACGCCGTGCAAACCACGCGCGCGCAATATCGCTCAGGCTCCGCGTGCGTACGCGCGTCGAGCCGGACGCCAGCGAAAACCAGCTGGCGTCCGCCGTCCCGCTGACCCAGATCGTCGTGTAAGGCTCGAGTTCGACGGATGCGCCCGCGTCCAGCCAGTGGTCGTCGGCTTCCCCTTCGATGGTCAGCCAGATCTGCCCGCGCGTGACTCGCAGCGTTTGGGGACGATCGATCATCCAGCGCGTTGGCGCATCGCGCCGGTCAAGTTCGAAACTCCGAATTTCACGCATGATGCTGCTCCTTCTGATTGTGTAACTGGAAGGCTGCGCCCGGAAAAGCAGAGACGGCCGTTGATCCTATTATTCGGCCATTCCGAACAGCTTGAATGAACAGTTCTGCACAGTTGCAAAGGAACTGTTAAGCCGAATTCACTGGACAGTTCGGCAGAGGTTTCTATAGGCGCACACTTTGGAATCGGGTTTAATAGCCGTTCGGACAGGCTTGACGGCGGTTTTCGGATGCGTTCGAATGGGCGTCAAGACATCGGCAAACAGGAAAATCCAACTGTTCACCCAAACTGACTGAACAGTTCGAACACTATGAATGCACTTCCGCTCCACATCGATAGCGGCACCGGCGTGCCCTTGACCGAGCAGATTGTCAGCCAGATCGAGGCGATGATCCGCTCGCGCCGCGTGCTCGCGGGCGCCAAGCTGCCGTCGATCCGCCAGCTCGCCGCCGAGCAGCGCATCAGCCGCTTCCCGGTGATCGAGGCGTATGACCGCCTCGCGTCGCGCGGGCTGATTCAGCCAAAGCACGACTCGGGTTTCTACGTGGCAAGTCACGTCGACGAGCGCGACACCAGCGCGGGCAATTGCGATCCGCGCCTCGCCGAAGAAGAGTCGAACCAGATCCTCCAGCAGTTCAACTATCCTGGCGAGACGCTCAAGCTGTCGAGCGGCTTCATCCCCGAAGCATGGCGCGACGTGGACGGACTCACGCAGGCGATCCGTCAGGCGTCGCGCATCGACGTGCCCAGCGTGATCGATTACGCGATTCCCCACGGCGACACGAACCTGCGGCAGCAGGTCGTGATGCGCATCGGGGCGCTCGATCGCAAAGCGCGCGAGTGGCTGGTCGCGGGTCGTGCCGTGCTCGCGGGTGCCCGCCTGCTGGGAGACCCACTCGCGCAACTGCCGGTTAGCGTCGGTCAGATCTCGGAACTCGCGTAGTGGTACGAAGGACTTCTTGACGTATTTGACTCCGGATTCAA
>LFJH01000076.1 GCA_001189335.2 Candidatus Paraburkholderia schumanniana | reverse complement strand
ACGAATTCAAGCCGCAGTTCCATGATGTTTTTGCTATCCCAGCTCATGATCGACTCCGGACGAACCATTCGTCCGAAGTGTTACCCATGTCATGGAACAGGTGTTACCCATGTCTCCGGTCTATACAGAGTTCCCATTGTCAAGTCCCGTTTTCGAGTCCGTTCGCCTGGATGATGTGTTGCTGAAGCCGGATCCGATCGACCTGGCATGGATCCTCGAAGGCAATCCTGTCGCCCGCAGCTATAAATGGTCCCGAAGTCGCGATACGACCACTTCTTCGTGGGTGTGGGACTGCACGGCCGGTCGTTTCAACTGGTATTTCGATGCCGACGAGACGATTTACGTAATCGAAGGCGAAGTCATCATCACAGCGGAAGGGCAGGAGCCGCGCTCGCTGCGCGCAGGACACGCAGCCTTGTTCTACGCCGGCACGCACTCGGCGGAGTGGCTCGTTCCCAACTACGTTCGCAAGCACGCCATCCTGCGTCCGCACATCTCCAAACCGCTGCTGTTTGCGCTCAAGGTGAGTCGCAGGCCGACCGGCTACCTCCCGCGCTCGTCGCTCTGAGTCGCGAACGCGAACAGTGCATGCAGCCGTCGCAGCTTCCGCGAGGCCGCACGTCGGCTTGCGGCTTGCCGACGGGAACGCCGGCACATGCGGCAGCGCGAATGCTCGTTCAGTCCTGAAAGCCCCTGAGCACTGCACCGAGCTCTTCGATCGTGAACGGCTTGCGCCGCGCCGCCCACCGAAACGGCAATGACGGCAGCGCCGGCATTTCATAGCCGGATGAAAACACGACGCATATCGAAGGACGCCGCGCGCCTGCCTCGCCAGTTCCACGCCATCCATGCCGGGCATGCTGAGGTCCGTCACCAGCACATCGAACGCCTCGTTTCCCAGCCGTTCCAGCGCTTCGTGAGGGAATGTCGTCGCCGTCGGCGAGTGGCCGAGCATGCTCAACTGCTCGTTCATCGCTTCGCATAGGTTCGCGTCGTCGTCGACGAGCAGAACGCGCAGTGCTTGCCCGCCGGTGGTCCATGCAGCCGGAATGCGGCGCTCGGCGGATGAACCGTCCGCGCGGTCGAGCATCTGCCGGATCTTGTGAGCGAGCTGGTCGCGGCCATAGGGCTTGCTGAGCAGCTCGACGCCCGGGTCGAGCTTGCCGCCGTGGATGATCGCGTTCTGCGTATAGCCCGAAGCGAACAGCACCTTCATGTGCGGCAGCATGCGGGCGGCCTGCGCGGCCATCTCGGTGCTGTTGACCGGGCCGGGCATGACCACGTCGGAAAACAGCAGATCGATGTCGATGCCGCTGCGAAGCACCGTGAGCGCCTGTTGCGCATCGTCGGCCTTGAGGACGCGATAGCCGAGACCCGTCAGCGTATCGATGGCGGTCGACTGCACCTTCGGGTCGTCTTCCACGACCAGGAAGGATCGTTTCGTTTACGCCCGTGACCGGCGCCTCGCGTATGCGAGGCGCCGGCTCGACCGCTTGACTGGTGGAGCGGGGCAGATAGATCTTGATGTGGCCGCCACTCTGCTTGACGAAGCCATACGCCATGCTGAGCCCGAGGCCCGTGCCCTGGCCTTCCTTCTTCGTCGAAAAGAATGGATCGAATGCGTGCTCCAGCACGTCTTGCGGCATGCCCGTGCCCGTGTTCGTCACGGCGAGCAGCACATATTGTCCCGCGGTGACATCGGGCTCCATCGCGACGTATGGCTCGTCGAGCATGGCATTAGAGAGTTCCATCGTCAGCTTGCCGCCATGAGGCATGCATCGCGTGCGTTGATGGCGAGATTCAGGATGACGTTCTCGAGTTGATGGACGTCGACCAGCGTATTCCACAGCCCGCCTGCCACCACCGTCTCCACACGAACGGTCTTGCCGAGCACGCGGCGCAACAGGTCGTCCATGCGGCCCAGCGCTGCAGCGAGGTTGATGACCACGGGCTGCAGCGGTTGCTGGCGACCTAAGGCCAGCAGTTGCGACGCGAGCTTCGAGCCGCGCTCGACGGCATCGATTGCCTTCGCGATCCGGTCGCGGGTCCACGCATCCCGGTGATGCCGGCTGTCGAGCAGTTCGAGATTGCCGCGCAGGATCTGCAGCACGTTGTTGAAAATCGTGGGCCACGCCGCCCGTCAGCTTGCCGATCGCTTCCATCTTCTGCGCCTGAAACAGCGCCTTGCGCGTCTCTTCCAGCGCGCGGCTGGCCTCCATGCGTTCGGTGGCATCGCGCGTGATCTTGGCGAAGCCGGCGAGCGCGCCTGTTTCGTCGCGAATGGCATCGATCACGACATGCGCCCAGAAACGCCTGCCGTCCTTGCGCACGCGCCAGCCTTCCGCTTCGAAGCGTCCTTCCTGCGCGGCGATCGCAAGTCCGCGCTGCGGCAGGCCGGCGGCTGCGTCTTCCGGCGTGTAGAAGCGCGAGACGTGCGAGCCGATGATTTCCTCCGAGCGATAGCCCTTGATGCGGCGCGCGCCCGCGTTCCAGTTCGTCATGATGCCTTCGTGCGACAGCATGAAGATGGCGTAGTCCGTTACGCCGTTCACGAGCATCCGGAACCGCTGCTCGCTTTCGACGACAGCCTCGTGAGCGGTCCGCTTGTCGGTCATGTCGCGGACGATCTTGCCGAAGCCAAACACGCGGCCGGCTTCGTCGGTGAGCGTGGTGATCACGACGTTCGCCCAGAAACGCGAGCCATCCTTGCGGATTCGCCAGCCCTCGGCTTCCGCGCGCCCATTGCGTCGGGCGGTATCGAGCAGGGCGGCAGCGCTTCCTCTTTGACGGTCTTCGGGCGCATGAAAGATGTCGAATGACCGGCCGATGACCTCGTCGGCCCTGAAGCCATGAATCTGACGAGCGCCTATGTTCCACGTTTCGATGATGCCGCTGGGAGAAAGCCCGATCACCGCGTAGTCGCGAACGTAACTTACCCACCGGCGGCACCAGTCGTCGGGAATCGAGAAGTCGTCGTGCTCGTCGCCTTGCATATGTTGGTGTCCCCGTGGCGTTCGTCGGTCTGCTTGGAAGGCGTTGCGATGCATAGGGCGCAGAAGCAGATTTCATGCCGCGACCGCTCATGGACGCCACGGGCTGCCGCGATGGTTTCTTGCCGCGTGCAGGCTCGCCCGGGTGCCATGAGTCGGACGGAATCGATGCCGCGCTCTGTCATGGACAAACTTCTGTGGCTTGGGCGCATCGGACCGGAGCGCCCTTGCAGTGGACTGAAGTCACATTTTACAAGTATGCAGGCGAGTGACGTTTTCCACGACACGGTTCATGGCGGAAGGGAAGGCATATTGGTTTTGAAAGCCGAAATCCGGACTGTTCAGACGGTAGGCGCTGGACGCGCCGGCCAAGGCCGGTCGGTGAGCACGGCGTTCCCCGTTGAAAACCATGCAAACCGAGATCGCACGGAATATGTGGACGCACGATGCAGCCGAGCCGCGCCGAGGCGAAGCCATCATCCGCGCCGATCGAGTCGGTGGCATGCAGTATGCGGCCCGCGGCATGAAGACGGCGGGCGAACCCGTCAAAAGTCATCGAGGGGAAAGCAATGAGCGAAGGCAAAAATCGGCCAGTCTCGCAGCGTCGCCGGCTGGGCGGCTGGATGCCCGGCGAGGAGAAAAAGGTCGCCGCATTCAGGCGCGATCTTGCGCTGCGTGCGCGAGCGCGCAGGGCGAACGCGCCGTTGTCGAGCGTCGTGCAGGATCTTTCGAATCTCGTGACCGGAGACGCGGTGCTACGCATGCATCTGACGCGCGCTATCGAAGAGGCGCTCGAAGCAGGTTACGACCTCGGTTACGCGAGCATCGACGAGTTGTTTGACATCGTCGACTACATCACGACTTACACGCCGCCGTTCAGCATGGACGAGCCCGTGATGACGCCGCTCAACGCCGTGCTCGACTGGCCGATGTGCATGCCGTCCGGCTATGCGGTCTTTCGCGATCAGGCCTTCAATGCGCAGTTGCGGCGCGTGCTCGGCTACTGGTGCAGCTACCTCGCCGGCCCGCATTCGCGCACGCATCTGAATTCGGGCGAGCCGGAGGGCTGGTTCAGCATGAAGGCCGCGGAACGAATCGGTCTCTCGCAGTTCATGTGGCTGCCGGACGAGCCTTATGGCGGGTTCGACTCATGGAACGCGTTCTTCACGCGCCGTTTCAGGGATGGCATGCGGCCGGTGGCGGCGCCGCACGATCACAAGGTCATCGTGAGCGCATGCGAGGCATCGCCATTCAGTGTCAAGAACGATGTGAAGCTAAGCGACAGATTCTGGGTCAAGCAACAGCCTTACTCCCTCGTTGACATGCTCACGCGAGGCGAGGCCGAACTGGCGGCGCGCTTCGTGGGCGGTACCCTGTATCAGGGATATTTGAGCGGCTTCAATTACCACCGCTGGCACGCGCCGGTCGCGGGAACCATCGTGCGCGCATATAACGTCGACGGCACCTACTACTCCGATGCCGACGCCCAAGGCGAAGATCCCGGCGGTCTCAACGACTCGCAGGGATACACGACGGCGGTTGCAGCGCGCGCGGTCATCGTCATGGCGTGCGACGACCCGTCGATCGGCGAAGTTGCGTGCGTCTTCGTCGGCATGGCGGAAGTGTCTTCATGCCAGATCACGGCGAGAGTCGGGCAGCGTCTGAAGAAGGGCGACGAAATCGGCATGTTCCAGTATGGCGGTAGTACGTACTGCGTGATCTTCCACCCGGGCGTGATCGACAGCTTCGTGCCCAGGCCGCCGTATCACGACGACGTGCCGCCGATCAAGGTCAACGCTCATCTGGCGACCGCTCGCTGAGCCTTCGCCGGAACCGGGAACGGCCCATGCTGTCGGCAAGTTCATTGAGAGCGACGACGAGCGAAGCGCATGCCGCGTCGCGACATCGACGACATCGCCGAGCTCGCGGACGTTGCAGCCCGCATGCGTCGCCCCGGTTTCGTCTTCCTGAAACTTCGCAGGAGCAGCAACGATGACCATCCAGAGAAAGATCGCCAACTGGCGCAGAATCAGCCAGTTCTGCGCACGACGCGTCACTGACTATGGCGAACTGATCCCGATCGAACTGGCGGAGACGAAGACGCGCGTGCTGCACGAAGTGGTTGCACTGGTCGCGCTCGCGATCGGCGCGCTTTTCACGCTCTCGTTCGTATCGATTGCCGTGATCGTCACCGCCTTCGATACCCCGTATCTCGTGCTGACCGCCTGGTGCGTGGCGGCCGCATGGCTCGCCATCTCGGTGATAGCGGTCATCGTGATGATGTCGCGCCGTCCGGCCGAGCCGTTTCAACTGCTGCGCGACCAACTGCGGCGCGACATGGACGCAATCAGGGAGGTGGCGCAATGAAGCATGCCGAGGCTCAGGAAGCCACGCTCGCGCGCATGGCCCAAACGCGCGCCGCACTCGTCGAGGCATATGTGGCGGACGAACCGCTGCGCGTCACCCGTGTTCCTCGCCTGACACCGCCGAAGACGGCGTCCGCGCCGTGGTTTCTGCAGACGCCGAACACAGAACTCATCGCGCTCGGGCTCGTCGCGCTCGCCGTTCTCGGGCTTCGGCGCACGGTTCAGACCGCAGTCGGCGCGGGACTCAGTGCATCGACTCACCGTGCGCTCGCCGACCTCTTCAACGCATTGCGCGGATGATTGCCGGTCCGGCCGGCGAGCAGGCCGGAATCGTTCGAAGCACGCTTCAATGCAGGCGCGTCGTGTTGTCGCCGGCGTCGTTCGGAATCCTCGCTTCGAGCGCTTGCTTTCGCTGTATCAGCTTCTTGCCGAGCTCATCCAGATCGGCGCCGGACTTTCGCAGCTTCGGAAACAGATCCGATTCCTCTTCTTCGCATATCGGAGAGCACCTTGAACGTGGCGTCGAAACCGGGCATGTCGGGTTTCAGCGTCGCGAACTTTTCGATCAGCACCTTCACGAGGAAGTGCTCGACGTAAGCTTCTTCGACGTTCGGCCGGTCGTCTTCATTCAGTGCTTCCTGCGCGGCCGGATAAAGCAGCTCTTCCTCGATCATCGCGTGGACGGTCAGCTCTTCGCAGGCGCGCCGGACGAGCGTGGCCTTCGCGTCGAGATCGTCCTTCTTCGCCTGTTCGAAGGCATCGAAGAGCTTTTGCACGGCGCGATGGTCCTCTGTCAGGACCTGCGTGGCGTCGCGGCCTTGGGTGGCTTTGGTGCTTGCGGCGGGATGCGCTGTGGTTTGGCTTTGGCGAGGCATCGTGATCTCCGGTTCTGGAAACGGGGTAGTCACGATGCCAGAGCAAGGCCCGGACCCGGGCCCCGTCACGTAGTATAAAGGAGGATCTCGATGCCGTTGGCCGTCAGCCAGCCGACGAACTCGTCGCCGAGGCCGTCATCCGTCACAAGATAGTCGATGCGATCCATCGCGCCGAAAGCCGCGAACTCGCGCCTGCCGAACTTCTTGGAATCGGCGAGCAGATAGACGGTCTTGGCCGCGTCGATCATCGCGCGCTTCACGTGCAGGTCGATGAAGTCCGGGTACGAAATGCCGGATTCCATCGACACGCCGCCCGCCGCGAGAAAGAGCTTGTCGACGAACATGCCCTCGAAGAACTTCGAGGCCTTCTCGCCCGACACGGCGATGGTCTCCGGCTTGAATATGCCGCCCGTCAGCATCACACGGTTGGTCGGCTCGGCGCCGAGCAGGATCGCGATGTTCAGTGCGTTCGTCACGATGCGCAGATTCTGCCGGTCCAGCAGATTCTTCGCGAGCTCGGTGGCGGTCGCGCCGCAATCGAGGATCACGGCGTCGCCGTTCGCGATGAGGCTCGCCGCTTTCTTGCCGATCAGCGCCTTCTCCGGGCTCGTCGGCAGAATGGGCGTTTCATAGCTGCGGCGCGCGGTCTCGTGCTGCGCCGACTTCAGCCGCACGTTGCCGTGCACGCGCTCTACGCGTCCGAGCCGCTGCAGCTCATCGATGTCCTTCCGGATGGTCGGCATCGATACGCCGAATTCGCTGGAAAGCTCCGAGAGCTTCACCAGCTTGGTGGCCTGCACGCGTTCGAAAATCTTTTCTGTCCTGGTCCTTTGATCCATTTTTCTATTCCTGCTGACGCGTTGCCCGAAAGGCGCCCCTAGACCGTATTCTGCCTCATTCAAATGATGACAGCCGCCGATCAGGGGTTTCCCCTTCTTTCTCTTACTTCCCTTTAATATTCTATCGAAACTAAAAGAAACTTTGTGTCAGGCAAACGGGAAGTCTGGGAGCTGGAAATGGAAAACCCCTTCAAGCGGCGACGCGCTTCATCGCCGGGCGCAGGAAATTCGCAAGAAGATTTGCATCATGAACGCCGCGGCCAAGAGCGGCCATACCGGCGGCGATATGTCGGAGGCCAACATCCTCGCGGCGCTCTATTTTCATGTGCTGCGCTATGAGATCGAGGCGGACCGCAGCGTGCGCTGACACGACGAATTCATTCTCAGCAAGAGGCACGGCGTCGGCGGCCTCTATTCCTGCTTCGCCGAGCTCGGCTGGCTCGACGACGAGGAGCTGCTCACCTATCTGAAGGACGTTTCGCGCCTCCCGGGCCATCCCGTGCGGCAAAAGCTGCCCACCTGGGTCGCGGTGAACACCGGCGGGCTCGGCCATGGCCTGCCGATCGCCGCAGGTCTTGCGATGGCGAAGCAGCGTCATGCTGCGAAGACCGGCGGCTCCACCGGCGCGTTTTCGTGCTAACCGGCGACGGCGAGCTCGAAGAAGGCTCCAACTGGGAAGCGGCGATGGCGGCGGTGCACTTCGAGCTGTCGAACCTGGTCGTGATCGTCGATCGCAACCGGCTTCAGCTCGCCGACTTCACGCACAACATCATGGATCTCGACCCGCTGGACGAGAAGTTTCGCGCTTTCGGTTTCGAGATCCATGATGTAAATGGAAACCAGGCTGACTCAGTTTGGAAACGATTGGAAAGCCTAGACTACGACAATCGAAAGCCAAAGGTCGTGGTTGCGCACACCATCAAGGGCCACGGCGTGTCGTTCATGGAGAACGTGCCGGCGTGGGCATCACAAATTCCCCGATGAAAATCAACTCAGGCAGGCACTGAAGGAGCTCGACCATGCGTGACTACGCTGACTTGCGTGACGGCGCGGTGAGCGCGATCGACAGACTGACCGCCTCAGGGCAGGACATCATCGTCATGGTGGCCGATTCCACCTCCACCTCGAAGATCGGACCGTTTCTCGAACGCTATCCCGAGCGCGTAATCAACGTGGGTATCGCTGAGCAGACCATGGTGGGCATGGCGGCGGGCCTCGCGCTCGGCGGGCATATCGTGTTCACGGCTAACGCCGCGCCGTTTCTCGTCGGGCGCGCCAACGAGCAGGTCAAGAACGACATCTGCTATAGCGCGACCAACGTGAAGATGCTCGGGCTCAACGCGGGCGTTGCATACGGCCCGCTCGCATCGACCCATCACGCGATCGACGACATCTCGATCATGAGCGGCTTCGGCAACGTGCAGATCTTCACGCCGTGCGACGAAGTGGAAGTCGTGCAGATGATCGACTATGCCGTGTCGGTAGACGGACCGGTCTACATCCGTCTCGACAACGCAAAGTTTCCGGTCGTTCACGACAAGTCGTATCGCTTCGAGCCGGGCTGTCCGGACGTGCTGATCGAAGGCTCGAAGGTCGCGGTGATCGCGCTCGGCTCCGTCGTCGGCGAGGCGCTCGCTGCGTGCGAAGCGGTGCAGAAGGAAGGCATGCTGAATCCGACGCTCGTCAATTCGTCATCCCTGCGGCAGCTCGATCAGGACGCGCTCGCGTCGATCATCCAGCGCCACGACGCCATCGTCACCGTCGAGGAGCATTCGCTGCATGGCGGCATCGGCGCGACGGTCGCGGTGCTGATGGCGCGCCGTCGGATCAGCCGGTCGCTGAAGATGCTCGGCATCACCGAAGGCGAGTTCGCGAAATACGGCACGCGCAAGGGCATTCGCCAACACTATGGCATCGATGTGGCGGGCATCGCCGATGCCATTCGCGCGCAGTGCGCTCAATGAGACAGGGAGACAACGACGAAGCGTGGGGCAAGCTGCTCGGCGATTACAAGCCGGGCGAACTGATGGCGGAGTGGGTTGCGAATATCCCGATGAAGCGCGCGGGCAACGGTGGCGATGTCGCGGGGCTGGTGAGCTTCCTTGCATCGGACGATGCGGCATACATCACCGGGCAGACGATCAACGTCGATGGTGGCATGTTCATGTCTTGATGAACCATCGCGATCACGGCCTGCACGGAAGCCGTGATCGCACGACCGAAATCCCAGACCGGCAACGCGCTCAGCTTGCCGATGGTGTCCGCGCACGCATGCGCGGCTTCCGCGCCCTTCACGAGGAAGTGCTCCGTGAAGAAGCGCATGTGCTCCTCGCCATGATGGAAATGATGCGGCGTCAGCACGGCCGAGAATACCGGCGTGCCGGTGTCGAGCTGCACGCGCATCAGGCCGTCGATCACGGCATGCGCGACGAACTCGTGCCGATAGATGCCGCCATCGACGACGAGCCCCGCCGCGACGATCCCCGCATAGCGTCCGCTCTGCGCGAGACGCTTCGCATGCAACGGAATCTCGAATGCGCCCGCGACTTCAAAGACGTCGATATCTTCGCGCGCGTAGCCCTTCTTCAGCATCGACTCGATGAACGACGTCTTGCATTGATCGACGATATCGCGATGCCAGCAAGCCTGCACGAAGGCGACGCGCGGACGACCGGAACTGGCGGCGGATACAGCTTGTGCTTCGATTGAGGATACAGCTTGTGCTTCGATTGAATGAGTGATGTTCATGGACTTCAGCCTGTTTTGTGTGAACAGGGCGAAGGACAGCCGATCGCCTTCGCACGCAATGAAGCGTAAGCGAAGCGCGGCGCGGGCCGTCCTGTTCTCTTTCATCCGGACTGTACCGTCGGCCCTGGAATCCAACCGGGTCTGCTGACCTCGTCGATCACGGCATGGCCGACGGAACCGGACACGCAAGGAAGAGATCGAAGAGCGCTCGCGGGCTACGTTCCGCAACATGCCAGGAACGATTACCGCCGGTGGGGAATCGCACCCCGCCCCGAGAACATGTTCTTCAGGAAGTTGAAGAACGGGCCGTACGTTATCACGAAATGTCACGCATGCGGGGATTGTCCCGACAGGCTGTCGGGTACTCCGCAGCACGACATCGCTACGATTCCAGTGGAACCGCGCTCACGCACTTGAGCTCATCGAGGCACACGCTCGACTTGACGCCGCTCACACCCGGAATGCGCATGAGTGTATCGAGCAGGAATTCCGACAAGCCCTTAAGATCCCGCGCGATGACTTTCAGCATGTAATCGATATCGCCGGTAACGGCGAAACACTCCTGGATCTCCGCGAGCTTGCCGACGACGCCCTTGAACTTCGCGAGATCGCGCACGTGACCGCGTTCCATCGTGACCTGGATGAAGGCCACGACGCCGAAGCCGAGCAGCTGCGCGTCGAGCCTGCTTTCATAGCCCTTGATGACGCCCAGCTCCTCGAGCCTTCGATGACGCCGCAAAGTCTGCGCGGGCGACAGGTTGATCGCCTCCGCGAGTTCGAGATTGGTGATGCGTCCCCCGGGCCTGCAGAATCCCGAGCAAACGCAGGTCAATACGATCGATCTTGATAGTCTGCAATTTAAATTCTCCTAACTGCGAGATGAGGAAATCGAGGCTCGCAAACTAGGGTTTGTCTGCGCCTCTTAGGAAATCATATTGTGCCGCAACAAAATTACACTGATTCCCTAAGAACCTTTAACAAAATGAGCGAAGGGGCTGTTTACACTCGATGAATTCTGTTCGCCTTTTCATTGTTTCGACGACGAAAAGGATATGGCCAAGCCGATACTCGACGACGACCTTTGGGCAC
>LFJH01000075.1 GCA_001189335.2 Candidatus Paraburkholderia schumanniana | reverse complement strand
GCAGGCCTCGCGCCACTCACGCCTTCCATTCGCCGCTCGAGGTCTTCGCCGTCACACTCGCTTCCGCAGCTCATCCTCATGGCTCTAAACATTAAACCCGCTGTTGCGCTTCAACCTTGAAACCGCCGAGCTTGCCCGCTGCCGCGACGTCCGGGCGGCCGAGCACCGGCGCGGCGACATACGCGACGCCATGCTGCGCATGCAGATCGGCGAGCTCGACCGCGAGCGCCGCGAAGATCGTCGCCATGTTGACGTGCACGAGCCCCTTTGGCGCGTGCTTGAGGAGGCCACCTTCGACGAGCACCGTACGCAGCGCGTTGTCGTCGGCGAGCATGGAAAACGCGGCGTCACCGGCAAAGGCCTGCTCGGGTGTATCGACGACCGACGCGCCCTGATCCGCGAGCGCGCGTGTCTTGTCGCGCGAGCGGTTCCAGACGCGCACCGTGTGCCCGGCCTTGAGCGCGTTGCTCGCCATCGCGCCACCCATTTCGCCCAGTCTGATAAATCCGATATCCATGTTCGTGTTCTCCCTTCGCGTTGTCGCGTGCCGTGCGGCCCGTTACCGCGCGGCGATCCGAGCCCCAGTTAAGCACATCGCCGCAAAGCGCGCTGAGGCGGGCAATGCGATACTCGCAGCATGGTCAAGGCGCGCTTCCACTTCCATCGCGAACTGAACGATTTCCTCGCTCGGCCTCTGCACGGGCATACGTTCGCGTGCGCGTTCGCGAAGACATCATCGACCAAGCACATGATCGAGACGCTCGGTATGCCGCATACGGAAGTCGGGCTGATCGTGAAGAACGGCCGCCCCGTCGGCTTCGACGCACAGATCGATGCGGACGATCTCATCGAGGTCTACCCGGCGCGCACCACGCCCGAGGGCATGGCGAACGGCGCGCTGCTACTGCGCCCGCCGCTTCGTGTCGCCGACCTGTGCTTCATCGCCGATGCGCATCTCGGCGGGCTCGCGCAACTGCTGCGGCTGGCAGGCTTCGACACGCGTTACGACAACAACTTCTCCGACGATGAAATCGAGCAGCTCGCGCAGGACGAAGCGCGCATCGTGCTCACGCGCGACCGCGAGCTGCTCAAGCGCCGCACCGTGCTGCGCGGCTGCTACGTCCGCGCGCTACAGCCCGACGAGCAGTTCCGCGAGGTCTCCGAACGCTTCGATCTCGCACCCAACGTACGGCCGTTTCGCCTCTGCCTGATGTGCAACGCGCCGCTGCGTCCGGCCGGGCCCGGCGAAATCGACGGCCGCGTGCCCGACGGCGTACGGGAGCGGCATTCGCGTTTCGTGACCTGCGACGTGTGTCATCGCGTATTCTAGGAAGGCTCGCACTGGCGGCGCATGCGCGCGCGCATCAATGCGCTGGCGCAAGCGGGCCGCTAGGTCGGTTTCCGCGTTCCGTACAATACGGGCATTTGGCATCAATCCCTGCCCCGGAGCATCGCGTGAACAAATTCGAACTGGAACAGAACAAGGCATTCAAACTCGCCAACGACCTCAAGCAAGGCGGGCGCGCCCGCGTGGGCGTCGCGGGTGAGACGAAAGTCGATCGCCGCGAGCAGCGCAAGCTCGATCAGGCGAAGGGACTCGTGCCGTTCGCCTGCAAGCTCGCTGAAAAGCTCGTGAAGCAGTTGAAGCAGCGTGCCGAGGCGCATAAAGGCGGGATGACGGAAGCGCTGGCGGAGTTACTGGTGAAGGCGGGGCTGGAGCGGTGAGTTTGTTGCGGCCGGCCCGCGGCGCTACTTGTCGCCGTAGTGGCCGCGGCAACTGATGATGAGCAATTGCGCGTCCGTGACGGTGTATACGAGCGATGTTTCTCGTCTATGCGACGGGACCACGCTTTCTCGTGCCTGAGCGGCTCCGGTTTTCCCGTCCTTTGAACGGGCTGCGGCAGCATTCGTTAATCAAAGCTGTCAGCTTCTCGAAGATCTTCGAGTCCGAGCCGCGCCAGAAGTGGTAGTGGTACCAGCTTGGCATCGAGAACTGAACGCTGCGCGCCATTAGCCGACCTGTTTCGCTCTCTTCGCGAACAAGCTGCCGAAGACATCGAGGAACGACGTTCTCGGCACTTTGTTTCGGCCCTTGCCGGACGGCTTGCGCGCTCCACCATAAGCGCTCGGTGCCTCCTCCATATCATCCACGAGATCTTCGGGCGACAGAAGCTTGTCGTCCGTGTATCCCTGCGCCCTGAACCACGCAAGCGACTCTTCGAACAGCCGTTTATCCAGTTCCCGTTCGGCTTCTTCCAGACGCGCCACCATCCGCTCGAGCGATTCCCTGGAAATCACGACCAGATCTTCGGAATCGAGCAAAGGCATCGCGCCTGACTCGCTCAACCGACCGGCTTCGCGCGCTTCGTCGTAATCGCGCTCGATTAATTCAACAATCCTTACCATATTCCGCCCTCGTAGCTGAACTTCACAGCGATGGGCAAATTATCACGGCCAGCATGGTCATCACGCCACCTGTCCGAACGGTTTAGGACGAATGCGCACGAACACGCCGCATGTCACCCACTCCCTTCCTTCTCGATCACCAGAATCCGCGCCTCGCCGACAGGCTCGGCAAAATGCTCGTCCCCGGCTTGCGCGTGGAAGATGTCACCGGCGCGCACATGCATGCGCACTTCGCCCTGCATCACGGCGAACACTTCCTCGCCGTCGTTCACGTGCCATCTGTACGGCTTGTCCGTCCAGTGCAGTCGGCACGTCGTGCCGTTCATCACGCAGATATCGAGCGCGCCCCATGCCCGCTCCGCCGTGAACTTGCTGCTTTCGATCACTTTCATGTCGATGCCGCCTACCGGATGATGTCGCGCGCTTCGTCGACGTCCGCGTGGCGCGTCCCTGGAATGCACGCCACCACGACCAACGAGAGCACCAGTCCGCCCATCACGTAGAAGGTGGGGGCGAGTTGCGATTCCGTCACGCGGATGAGCCACGTCACGATGAACTGCCCGAAGCCGCCGAAAATCATCACCGCGATGTTGTACGCCAGCGAGAGACCCGTCGAGCGCACATGCGCGGGGAAAAGCTCGGCGATGAGCGCGCCGAACGGCCCGTAGTAGCCCGACAGCGCGATGGACAGCACCGCCTGCACGACGATGAGCCGCATCACGCTCGGCTCCGCCGCGAGCCACGCGAAGAGCGGATAGATCAACACGAGCGTAATGAGCAGCGACCACAGCGACAGCCCTCCTGCGTCCGATGCGGTCAGACCACGTGCCCGCCACCGGCGAGAGCACGGTCAACAGCAGATTGCCTACGATCAGTGCCGTGAACGACTGCCCGAACGGTAGCTTCAACTGCTTGACGGCAAAGGTCGGCAGATACGCGATCAGGACATAGACGGCCACCGTCAGCGCGATCACCGAGCCGAGCCCGCACAGCACTTCGCGGCTGTGGCTCTGGAAGACTTCGCCGAGCGTCGCGCGGCGTGCAGTCTTTTTCGCGTGCAGAAACGCTTCTGTGTCGGCCATGTTGCGGCGGATATAGAGGCCGATCGGCCAGATGACGAGACCGAAAATGAACGGCACGCGCCAGCCCCAGGAATCGAGCGCTGCCGGCGACAAGCCGCGCGAGATCGCCGCGCCGACGAGCGCCCCCAGCAGCAGCGACGCCGCCTGGCTCGCCATCTGGAAACTGCCGTAGAAACCGCGCTTGGAAAACGGCGCCGCTTCGATCAGCAGCGCCGTGGAGCTGCCGAACTCCCCGCCCGCCGAGAAGCCCTGCAGCAGCCGCGCGAACACGATGATGAGCGGCGCCCCAATGCCAATCGCCGAATAAGGCGGCGCGATCGCAAGCAGGAGAATGCCGAGCGTCATCAATCCGATGACGAGCGTCAGCGCGGCCTTGCGTCCCGCGCGGTCCGCGTAGAGACCGAGCACGATGCCGCCGACCGGCCGCATCACGAACGCGACGCCGAAGGTCGCGGTGGTCAGGGGTATCGACGCATAGTCGCTCCCGCTCGGAAAGAACAGGCGCGCGATGACCACCGTCATGAAACCGAACACGGTGAAGTCGTACCACTCCAGCGCGTTGCCGATGACCGCCGCGGTCACGGCGCGCGCGTTCAATGGTCTTCCTGGCATGCGATCCCCTATGGTCATTGGTTCGTGCTGATGTCGGTCGCATCGGCGCACTGCCCGGTTGGTGTGATCGTCCGCGTCTGGTGGATCGGATTCGCACGCGCGGCTCTTTTTGCCTTGGCGAGTGTAAAGACGGATTTTCTCGCGATCAAGCTAAACGCGAACAAAGAAAAGCGCGCCAAGCCTTTCGGCCGAGCGCGCTCCTCGAAAAACGGCCTGTCGCGCGTTATGCCTTTTTCACATAAGCACTGCACCAGCCCTTCGATGCGACCTGCTTGTTGCTGAACATCGGGCACGGCGCGAAGGCGTCGGTCGGCTTGCCCTGATAGAACTGGCAGTTGCCGCAGTCCTGGCCGGCGGCGTACTTCGCGTACTTGGCCTTGTCGATCTTGGTCGCGTCTTCCTTGTAGCTGAGCGCTTGCGCAGTGGGATCGCTCTCGGCTACTTTCGGCGCGTCCGCGGCAAGCGCGGTCCGGGAGCCGAGCGCGAGCGTCGAGGCGACGCCCACGCTGGTAATGAGAAACGTGCGACGCGATGTCTTCATGGTGACTCACTCCATGTTGTATTGGGGGATAGCGATTGGGGATAGCGCCGTTCTTGGCGACGGCGATACCCGAGCATATCAATCTCGAAGCGAATCGACGATGTCAAATGTTAGAGATAAGCGATGACGGAAAGCAGAATGTAATATATCGCGCCATGTCGGCCACGCGTTCGGCGATCGCAAGCGACGCTGTCAGCCCCGGCGATTCGATGCCGAACAGGTTCACGAGCCCCGGCACGCCGTGCGCAGACTTGCCCTGGATCATGAAATCCGCCGCCGCCTGGCCGGGACCGGAAAGTTTCGGCCGGATGCCCGCGTAGGCGGGCTGCAGCGCGTCGTCGGGCAGGCCGGGCCAGTACGCGCGGATTGCGGTGTAGAAGGAATCGGCGCGGCGCGGATCGACGTCGTAGTTGAGCGCCGGCACCCATTCGACGTCCGGGCCGAACTTCGCCTGCCCGCCCAGATCGATCGTCGGATGCACGCCGAGGCCGGCTTCGTTGGGCATCGGATAGATCAGCCGCTCGAACGGCGCGCGCCCGCTCACGCTGAAGTAATTGCCCTTGGCGAAGTAGAGCGGCGGCACGTGGCGATCGTCGAGGCCGCGGATTTCGCGCGCCAACTCGTGGGCGTGCAGCCCCGCGCTGTTGATCAGATACGATGCCCGGAAGCGCCCGGGCGCATCGCCGCCCGTGTCGACGATGAAGCAGCCTTCGCGCGCATCGATGGCGATGGCTACGACGAGCGTATGAAACACGATGTTTGCGCCGTGATTCTCGGCGTCGCCCTGCAGCGCGAGCATGTACTGATGACTGTCGACGATGCCCGTGAGCGGCGACCAGACCGCCTCGACGCATTCGAGCTGCGGCTCCATCTCCCGGGCCTGCGCGCCGCTGATGCGCGTAAGCCCCTGCACGCGGTTCTCGATGCCCTTCTGCTCCAGCGCCGCCAGCCGCGGCACCTGATTGCGTGCCGTGGCCACGAGCAGCTTGCCGCATTGCCGGTGCGGCACGCCGTGCTCCCCGCAGTACTCGTAGAGCATGTCGCGGCCGCGCACGCACAGTTCCGCCTTGAGCGAGCCGCGCGGGTAGTAGATGCCCGCGTGAATCACTTCGCTGTTGCGCGAGCTCATGCCGATCCCGATGCCTTCGCCCGATTCCAGCACTACGACCTCGCGTCCGCGCATCGCCAAGGCACGGGCGATTGCCAGCCCGACGACCCCCGCTCCGATCACTACGCACTCGATCCGATCCATGTCTTTCCGTTGCAGATTTATCCCAACTATTTTACGGTCGGGACTATTGCGCGATACACAACAAATGCACATCGATTACTGCGTTTTTCGGCGCAATTCAGAAAATGGCAAGAATCTGGCCGTCAGATGTCAAAAATGACAGGTTTTCGCGGCGTTTTTGGCAATTTCACGGTCAGCGGTTTTTCAGAAGCCGATCGTTTTCCTGCGCGACTGGCGATCGAGCTGGATGTCGGGCGCCTCGACGCGATGCCTGCCGTCGATGCGTGCGTTGCCGAACGCGTTCAACATTGCGCGCCGCATGCCGCACGGCGACGCCTGCGTGAGTGCATCGAGCGGCGCGTCGCCGAGCGTTTCGGGAAAGCGCGCGCCCCAGGTGTGGGCGTTGCGGATTTCGGCGTAGATCGACTGCGCAATGCGGCGCGCGCCGTCGCGGTCCGGCTGCGGAATCTCGTAGACGTTCATGCGGTTGATGAGCGGCTCGGGAATCGCGCGTGCGTCGTTCGCGGTCGCGATCCAGACAACGTTGCCCGCGTTGATCGGCACCTCGGCGAACTCGTCGATGAAGGTCTGCGCCGTCTCATGCTCCAGCAGCGCGTAAAGCGCGCCGAGCGGGTCGTACTGCGTGTCGCCGGTGGCCTTATCGATTTGCGTAGCTGCCGTTGACGAGGGCGTCGAACACCTTGCCGGGCTTCGCATTGCGCCATTGCGAAGACGCGCCCGACAGAATCCAGCCCGCCGTGAGCGAACTCATCGCGACGTAGTGAGAGGACGTGCCGAGCAGCCGCGCGAGCTGCTTCGCGAAATGCGTCTTGCCGATGCCCGGCTCGCCGAGCAGCAACATCGGCATGAGTTCGAGGCGGTCGTCGGTTTCGAGGCACAGCGCGATCTGCTTGCGGATATCGGCGAGCGGCTCCTCGAAGTTCGGCAGATCGGCCGCGAGATCGTCGATGGATGGCATGCGGTTCGGCTTCACGCAGAAACGCAGATTGCCCACCTTGAGCATTTTTTCGTAGGTGGCGCGCAAGGCTTCGCTTGCGCCGTCGGACAGGTCGTTGAGCGCCGTTTCCACGTCGTCGAGACTGTAGACCTTGCTGAACGATGCCACCGCGAGTTCCTGTTTGATCACGGCTATCGTCATGTCACACCCCGTCTTTTTTATGTCGACGAGTCTCCAGTGTATCGACGCCAGAACCCCGTGCAAGCGAGCAGTCGGACGCGTGTGCTGCTAACCGGGACGCCCAGTTCCACCGATGAAGCCGCGATCGGCGGGCGCTAGTATCATCGTCGGAACCCATGCGGGGGCGGGTTCGAAACATGCTGTTTCAACTGCCGGTCGTGTCGCCGGGTTGAGTTGTGTTTTGGCACGCCCCATATATCTTTTCAGGAGCAGGCTGAACCGGCTCGGTGCGCTCGTGTCAGAAAGAAGTCGCCGTGGAACGCCGATCGCGTCCGCCGCCAGGCGCGTCGCCATCCGAACAGTCCGCGCGCAGGAGAAGCTTTCATGGAAAGGACGATACGCACCGCCTTGTCGAATCTCGCGCTCGTGGCAGGCGCCTGTCTTGGCGCCATCGGCGCGCACGCGTAGCTCACGACGCCGCAGCCGGTGACCTGGGAGCTGCAGGTCGTGCGCGACGGGCAGCAGATCGACTCGTTTTCCGGCACGACCAACGTCGGCCAGGCGCGCACCGACACGCACCACGACAAGGTGCAGAATCGCGTCGGATGCGCAGATCAGCCTGCGGGCGACATCGACCTGCAACGTACCCTGACCATCTCGCCGACGCACGCGAGTGCGGACGACATCACGCTCGCCATCGATGCGTAGGAAACCTTGCAGGATGACAGCAATCGCGTCTCGCCGTCCGGCTGCAAGCTGCCGCCAGTGCCGCGCCAGGTGAGCGCGTCGCATCTGGGGCTCGTGCTCAAACCGGGCGAATGGGCGCAGTGGCAGATCATCGACAGCAATCCGTCGCTCGCGTACCGGGTGCGCGCGAGCCTCGGGGCACCCGCGGCGGCGCAATGATAACCGCGGTGACCTAGACTTGTGGCATAGCCTCGTGAAGCCGCCGCTCGAAACCCCAAACGCATGCGAAACCCAGAACATCTTCCGCCAGGCCCGTCCGCCCGCTCGGCCACGCCGGATTTCACGGCGGTCAGCTGGAACCTCCACAAGGGCCGCTCGCCGCTCGGCTTGCGCGCGTGGAACGCGATGCAGCGGTGGGTCCAGACCACCAACGCGGACGTCTATTTTCTTCAGGAAGCGATGGCGCGGCGCATGCCGCAGCCCGTGCTGGCGAGCGGCTTCGGCAATCCGCTCAGCGCGCCCCTCGACGATGTCTGGCATTGCCAGGCCACCGAAATCGCAACCGCGCTCGAACTGCAGATCGCCCTCGGACCGAACGTCTTCAAGCCGTCGTGGCGGCATGGCAATGCCATTCTGTCGCCGCATCCGCTGGATCTGTCCGGGCGCTGGGACATCTCGGCGCATCGGTTCGAAAGGCGCGGGCTGCTGGTCGCGCGCGCGACCTTCGCCGGCCAGTCGATCACGCTGCTGTGCGCACATCTGGCGCTGACGCGTCAGGCGCGGCTGCGCCAGATGAACTGGATCGCGCACTGGATCGCGAAGGACGCGCCCGAAGGCCCGCTCGTGCTCGCGGGCGATTTCAACGACTGGCGCAACGACTCCGTACCGCTGTTCGGCGAGCTCGGCATGGCGGAAGTCGCGACGATGCTCGGCAAATCGGGACGCACGTTCCCGGCATTCTCGCCGGCGCTCGCGCTCGACAAGATGTTCGTGCGCGGCCTGGCGCCAGTCGAATGGATCGTGCCGACGCAGGACACCGCGTGGCTGTCCGATCACCTGCCCTACATGGCGCGGCTGCGCGTGGATTGAAGGCGCTTACCGCGCGTGCGGCCTGACCAGCGCCGCTTCCAGATCCGCAATGGTGACGGGCTTGGTCAGATGATGATCGAAGCCCGCGTCGAGCGCGTTTTGCCGATCGGCGTCGCTGCTCCAGCCGGTCAACGCAAGCAGCAGCGCATCCCGGGTCGCCTGGCGCTGTCGCATTTCACGCGCGACCTCGAACCCGCTCATGCCCGGCAGGCCGATATCGAGCACCACCACATCGGGCCGGAACTCGTCGATCGACGCCAGCGCGCGCGGGCCGTCGTGCTCCGTGCGCACCTGATGCCCGAGCGCTTCGAGCAGCATCGACAGGGCAAGCGCCACGTCGGCGTTGTCGTCGACTAGCAGGATACGGCGGCTTTGCGCCGTGCCGCCGCTTGCTTCGGCGGTGGTGTTCATGCGAATCCCCGTAGGTCGCCGCCGCGCGAAACCGGTGTTTCGGCCCTCGCGCGACTTTATTGAGATGATCAGCCGACTGTAACACAGCGTGTCCGGACACGAAAAAAATGGAGGGGCAAACCGGCGCGCGACGGCTCTGCTATCAAGAATGTTTCCCGCGCCGCCGTTTTTCAGGCATCAAGCCATGTTCGACCTCTTCGACGACATCCCCAAGCCCGACATCGAATGGCATCCGGACTGGATCGAAGCCGACGCGGGCTCCGACCTGATGGGCGCGCTGATCGCGGAAGTGCAGTGGCAGCAGGACACGATGACGACGCCCGGCGGCCGCGTGCCGCTGCCGCGCCTGACCGCGTGGCAGGGCGAGCCGGACACAGTCTATGTGTATTCGGGCATCCGCAATATGCCGCAGCCATGGACGCCCGCCGTCGCGCAATTGCGCGCGCGTGCCGAAGCAGCGTGCGGCGCGCGCTTCAACAGCGTCCTGCTGAACCGCTATCGCAGCGGCGCCGACAGCATGGGCTGGCATGCGGACAAGGAGCGAGAGCTCGGGCCGGAACCGATCATCGCATCGGTGAGTCTCGGCGCGACGCGCACCTTCGAGTTCCGTCACGCGCGCACGCATGCGACGCACACGCTCACGCTCACGCACGGCAGCCTGCTCGTGATGCGCGGACGCACGCAGCAGGAATGGGTGCATCGCGTGCCGAAGGAGCCGGGCGCTCGCGGCGAGCGCATCAATCTCACGTTTCGCTGGGTCGATACGTCGAAGCGCGTCGACAAGCGCGCCGACAAGCGCACCTAAGGCCGCTTCGCGACGAAATCGATCTCCACGAGCGCGTCACGCGCCAGTCCCGTCACGCCGACGCACGTGCGCGCCGGCAACGGCTTCGGCAGGAAGTACGAGCGGTAGACGGCGTTCATCGCGTCGTAGTCGCGCTTGAACTCGGTCAGGAAAATGCGCACGCTGACCACGTTGTCGAGCGTGAGCCCGACGCCATTCAGCACGATGATCAGGTTGTCCATCACGCGCCGCGTCTGGGCCGCGACGCCTTCCGGCAGCGGCGCGTGGTCGTCGTTCGGATCGGTGGGCATCTGGCCGGTCAAGAACACCCAGCCGTCGGCTTCGGCGGCGTGCGAGAAAGGGCCGACGGGCGCCGGCGCGGCATCGACCATCGTGAATTTGGGCAGCTGGCTCATCGTCTCCTCGCTGTCGTGCCTGCCGGGTCGTAAGGAACCGGAACGTTAACGACCAAAAATGCGCGCGTCTGCCACGTCCGCCGTTTTGATGCGAAGATGGCTCGGCTCATTTTCACATTCATACGCGCGATGCTTCCCTACCCCGTTCTCGCCGATGCCGTGCTGCGCATGCTGAGCGCGATTCTGATCGGCTGCGTCATTGGCAT
This sequence comes from Candidatus Paraburkholderia schumanniana, assembly GCA_001189335.2. Lineage (GTDB taxonomy): Bacteria > Pseudomonadota > Gammaproteobacteria > Burkholderiales > Burkholderiaceae > Caballeronia > Caballeronia schumanniana. The sequence continues at coordinate 769 of LFJH01000075.1, read as the reverse complement.
CGACCGCGACCTGCACGGCAAGCCGACCGGCATGAAGACGCTCGGGCTCGTGTCGCTCGGCGCGTGCATCGCGACGATGTGCGCGCAAGGCTTCTCCATGACGCTCTCCAGCGACGCCGACGTATCGCGCGCCGTGCAGGGCATCGTCACCGGCGTCGGCTTTCTCGGCGCGGGCGTCATTTTGCAGAATCCGCGCGAGAACCGCGTGCGCAGACTCACCACGGCGGCGTCCATCTGGGTGACGGCGGCGGTTGGCATCGTCTGCGGGCTGGGCGTGTGGAGCGTCGCGCTCATCGCCATGATCCTGATGATCGCGCTGCTGACCCTCGGGTGCGTCGTGGAGAAGCGCCTCCTGCGGCACTGGATGGACAAGCCTGCCAACGAGCGCCAGAAATACGCGGACGTCGAAGAGGTTTAGGCCGTCGCGTCGGTGGCACGCGCCTCACGCGATGAGTTGCGAACGTCCGGACCTCGAGCACAGCGCGGTACGGCACGCAATCCTGGACGCTGAGAAATGCGGCGCACAACGAAAACGTGGCGGGCCTTTTCAGGCCCGCCACGTTCCATCGCGACAAAGCGCTTCGGGTGTTACCAGTCGCGCCGCTCGCGCCAGCGGTCGTCGCGATCGTCGTAGCCGTAGTAACTGAACCGCCCCGGATTGGGTGGAGGCTCCAACTCTTGAGAGAATGGAGCCATGAACAAGTCGAACAAATTTTCTGCTGAAGTCCGGGAACGTGCAGTCCGTATGGTGCGGGAGCATCGCGAGGAG
>LFJH01000074.1 GCA_001189335.2 Candidatus Paraburkholderia schumanniana | reverse complement strand
AGTGATCAACTGGACGCGATCTACGATCGGATCGAACGTCTGAAGGCGGGCATCCGCGCGAAGGTCGAACACCCGTTTCGCGTGCTCAAGCGGCAATTTGGCTACACGAAGACCCGGTATAGGGGGGTGATGAAAAATACTGCGCAGATCACAACGCTGTTTGCGCTGGGCAATTTGTGGATGGCACGCAAGGCCTTGCGAAGCGCTTGAAATGCTTGAAGCGCTTGAGGATCGAAACGCGAGACTCAGAAAACGAGGCCGCCACGGTTCAAAAGTTGACTAATCACCCGCAGGCCATCGTCGTGATCGATACGATGCGAAGCGTAAAACGTCAGTCAGCGCTCTGAAATCGAGTTGTGCAGATGTTCCTTAGACTTCGTTCTTTAAACGACGGGGCGAGCAATGAGTGAATCGGAAGGAGCAGTGGTCAGCGAACTGAGCCAGTTGACGGGCGCGCATGGAGCCGGTGCGCCTGGTGTTCCCAATGCGCGCGACGCCGTGCGGGCGTTGAGGCCGTCGCAGATTCGCGAGGTCGCGAATGCGGGCTTCGGCATCGCGGACGTGCTGCCGTTCTGGTTCGGCGAATCGGATCGCGTCACGCCGCAATTCATCCGCGATGCGGCGAGCCGCGCGCTCGCCGACGGCGAAACCTTCTACACGCACAACCTTGGCATCGCGCCGCTGCGCGAGGCGCTCGCGCGCTACGTGAGCTCGGAGCGACGACGCCTGGGCACATCGCTGTGACCAGCGCCGGCATGAACGCGTTGATGCTCGCGGCGCAGCTGGTCGTCGTCGCGGGCGACCGTGTTGTCGCGGTGACGCCGCTGTGGCCGAATCTCGTCGAGATTCCGAAGATTCTCGGCGCGAGCGTCGAAACGGTCTCTTTGAGCTACGGTGAGCGCGGCTGGACGCTCGATCTCGAACGCCTGCTCTCGGCGCTCACGCCGGGCACGCGCATGCTGATGATCAATTCGCCGAACAACCCGACCGGCTGGACGATGGCGCGCTGACGCGTGAGCAGCAGCGCACGGTGCTGGAGCATTGCCGCCGCCACGGTATCTGGATCGTCGCCGATGAAGTCTACGAGCGCCTGTATTACGGCGAAGGCGCCCGCGTGGCGCCGTCTTTCCTCGATCTCGCCGCCCGCGACGAGCGCGTGATCGCGGTGAACTCGTTTTCGAAGGCGTGGCTCATGACTGGCTGGCGGCTCGGCTGGCTCGTCGCGCCGACGCAACTGATGGACGATCTCGGCAAGCTGGTGGAATACAACACGTCATGCGCACCTTCGTTCGTGCAGAAGGCGGGCGTCGTCGCGGTACAGGAGGGCGAGCGTTTCGCGCAGTCGCTCGTCGCCGACCTGCGCGCGAGTGGCGACCACCTGGTGAAGGCGCTGCAGGCGATCGGCGGCGTCGACGTACGCTCGCCCGATGGCGCGATGTACCTGTTCTTCTCGCTGCCGGGCGCGGCCAACAGTCTGGAGTTGTGCAAGTCGCTGGTGCGTGACGCCGGACTGGGGTTCGCGCCGGGCAGCGCGTTCGGTCCGGAGGGCGAGGGCTTCGTGCGCTGGTGCTACGCGTGCGACCCCGCCCGGCTCGACGCGGGCGTCGAGTGTCTGCGGCGCTTTCTGGATACGCGCGGCGCGGCATGAAGCCATCCGCCGCGCACTCGTTCGGCGCCGGCCGGCCGGCGTCGAGTGAGCGGCGGGGCGGATGCGCCTTCACCTTTACGCCCCGGTTCTTTTTGCGTAATATGGCGCTCAGTCACGCGCTTTCGTCTAGGAAAGCGCCACCTCGTCCGGCTGGGATGGCCCGCCGATTCGCTTACCGATCGCCCAATGCTGCCTCTCCCCGGTGCGTGCTCCCAATCAATGTGACCGATTAGAATCGGGCGAGCGTGTCTTAAAACTCCGCGTCCAGCTTCATCGTTCGCACCGCTTCGGTGGCGTTCGAACCTGCGTAAGCTCGAATTTGAATCGAATCATTGACCATACAGGGTTGGCCCAAGCTGCATGAATACCCAAGAGGCGAAGATCGTCCTCGAGACTGCCTTGATTTGCGCGCAGGAACCGCTGAGGCTGCATGATTTACGCAAGCTGTTTGCCGACGACATCTCGGCGGACACCGTTCGCACATTGCTAGAAGGGCTCCAGGCCGACTGGTCGGGCCGCGGCGTGAAACTGGTGGCGCTCGCCTCGGGCTGGCGGTTTCAGAGCAAGCCCGCGATGCGGACCTATCTCGACCGGCTGCACCCGGAAAAGCCGCCCAAGTATTCGCGGGCCGTACTCGAAACGCTGGCGATCATTGCTTATCGGCAGCCTGTGACGCGGGGTGACATCGAAGAGATTCGCGGCGTGACGGTGAACACGCAGGTGGTGAAGCAACTGGAAGACCGTGGCTGGATCGAGGTAATCGGTCATCGCGATGTGCCGGGCCGCCCGGCGCTCTACGCGACGACCAAGCAATTTCTCGACGACCTCGGCCTGACCGCGCTCGACGAGTTGCCGGCGCTGGACAGCCCGTCGGCGCAGTTCGAGGCGTCGCTGCTCGCGCAGCACTCGATCGAATTTCCCGACAGCGTGGCGGGAGATGCGGCGCAGGCCGCGAGCCAGCCGCAGGAGCCGTCGAACGGCGGGGAACGCGATGCGCGTGCTTCGGTCAACCCCGATGAGTCGCGGGATGCATCCGTCGAGCCCGCTGCGCCGAATGAGGAAGAACGAGCGCCAGTGCAGCAGGAAACGCGCGGAACGGAAAGTGCGGACACGGAAGTGGAAGCGAATGGCTTCTCGTCGCCGGGGGCGTCCACGCGCCGCTTGAGTGCCGCGCCGTCTGCGCAGGAACTGCGCGCCGCCCCCGCGCAGACGGCGCGCGACGAGGAGCGCGACGACGCGAGTCCATCGAACGACGCTGAACTGGACGACGACTCTGAAGAACCGAAGGCGCGCCGCGCCTGACGCAAACTTGCATGGCCCCTGATCTGGCAACCGGCTCTCCATAAAGAACATTTCGAGACGACAAGCCGGACCGGTCAGCAGATTTTTCGACGCGCCCGCGATGGGCGCGCGATTCGACATTTGAGGTTGTTTTGACACACTCCCACGACAGCGATTCGCCTGAACCCGCGCGCCCTGTGCATGCCGCGGACGCACCTGAGTCGGCCGACGCCGGCGAACGCACGCGCATCGACGAGAACGGCGAGGGCGACGATCGTCCGCACCGCGGCCTGCGCCGCGGGCCGCGCAGCCTGATCGCGCGGCGTCGCGCTGTCGCGAAGACGAAGGGCCCGGAAGCCGCACCGGGCGCGCCGGCCGCCGTGAACGAGACGCCCCCGGATGGCGTGGTCGTCGCGCAGGTGTGTACGCCGCGCAAGGACCCGGGCGCCAAGGGCCCGCGCAAGGAAGGGGCGAACCCGCGTGGCCGCAAGAAGAATGCGCGCGCCGAGGCGGGCGAAGCCGCTATCGAGGCAACCGACGAAACGGCCCAGCCGGCGGTCGCGTCAACGCCCGCTCCGCGCGAAGGCGGGCGGCGCAAGAGCGCCCAGCAACAGCCGAAGCGCGGCAAGCGCAACGACTCCGCGCCGGCGACGGTGGAGAGCGCCGCAGCCGCTGCCGTCGACGAGGTGTTCGCCTACGTCACGTCGCCGGCTTTCGACGCGGACAACAATGTCGGCGCGGCCGGCGTGCGCGCCCCGATGCTGCGCCGCGGCCGCAGCGCGCAGCAGCAGAAGCGTGTGCTAGAGCCGGACGATGATGCGCCGAAGCTCCACAAGGTGCTCGCCGACGCGGGCATGGGCTCGCGCCGCGACATGGAAGAGCTGATCATCGCGGGGCGCGTGTCGGTGAACGGCGAGCCGGCGCATATCGGTCAGCGCATCATGCCGACCGATCAGGTGCGCATCAACGGCAAGCCCGTCAAGCGCAAGCTCGCGAGCAAGCCGCCGCGCATCCTGCTCTATCACAAGCCGACCGGCGAAATCGTCAGTCACGCGGACCCGGAAGGCCGTCCGTCCGTGTTCGACAAGCTGCCGTCGATGAAAACGGCCAAGTGGCTCGCGGTCGGCCGCCTCGACTTCAACACTGAAGGCCTGCTGCTGCTCACGACTTCGGGCGACCTGGCGAACCGCTTCATGCATCCGCGCTACAGCGTCGAGCGCGAGTATGCGGTGCGCGTGGTCGGCCAGCTGTCGGAAGCGATGAAGCAGAAGCTTCTGAAGGGCGTCGAGCTCGATGACGGCCCCGCGAACTTCCTGCGCATTCAGGACGGCGGCGGCGAGGGCACGAATCACTGGTATCACGTCGCGCTGGCCGAAAGCCGCAATCGCGAAGTGCGCCGCATGTTCGAGGCGGCCGGCCTGATGGTGAGCCGCCTGATCCGCACGCGCCACGGCCCGATCGCGTTGCCGCGCGGCCTCAAGCGCGGCCGCTGGGAAGAACTCGAGGACAATCAGGTGCGCAGCCTGATGGCTTCGGTCGGACTGAAGCTGCCGACGGCCGAGAAGGGCGAACGCAATTCCGCGCCGCGCGTGCAGCCCGATCCGATGCAAACGTCGATGGGCTTCATCATCCGGGAGCCGGTGCTGAGCTCGCACTCCCGCATGACGACGCAGCAGACGCCGGGCCGCGGCGGCCGGCGCGGCCAGCCAGGCGGCTTCGGGCTTGGCGGCCTGGGCGGATTCGGCAGCAGCAACCTGGGCAATACCGGCGGCACGGGCCGTCGCGGCGGTCGGGAACCGAACGGCAATCGCGCCAACAGTGGCCGGCCGGGTCAGCGCGGCGCTCGTCCGCAAGGCGCTCCGCAGGGCATGGCCGGCACCGGCAAGCGCGCCGCGGGCGGCAACGCGCAGCGCGGCAATCGCCAGGGCGGCGGTCAGCAGGGCGCCGGACAAGGCAAGGCCGGCGCGAACCGGGGCGGGCGCAACCGCTCGCGCGGCCGCTGAACTGGCAAGCGCTGGAGCGCCGACGAGAGGAGATCGAGGCAGGAAAGTCTGCCTCGATCTCTGCTTTTGGCAGCGAAATCGCCAAACTTCGTGTGCCGTTCCAGCCGACACGATTCGCCACGAAACGGGGCGCAACGGGGCCGAAAGGGCGCTTTACGTTTGCGTTCATCGCGAAAAATGGCTAAAATTATGAAGTTGTTGGGCACGTAGTTTTTTCGCTGCCCGGGTGCGACCTCGGTTGAAAAAGATGGGCGTTGCGCCCATTTTTTTTTGGCTTTTCGGTTCGGCATCTCGGGAGCAGGTGTGCGCGTCCGCATGAAGGCGCTCGCCCGCAGGTGTTTCGGCGTGGAGCGCGCGAACACCTTGGAGTTACTGTGCAACTGACGGAATTGATAGAAACCACGGTCTCTGGCCTGGGCTACGAGCTTGTCGATCTCGAGCGTTCGGGAGGCGGTATGCTGCGTGTGTATATCGACCAGCCGGCCGGTATCGCCATCGAGGACTGCGAGAAGGTCACGCGCCAGCTCCAATACCTGCTCGAGGTCGAGAACGTCGACTACGACCGGCTCGAAGTCTCTTCGCCGGGGCTCGACCGCCCGCTCAAGAAGCTGGCCGATTTCGAGCGCTTCGCGGGAAGCGAGGTCGTCATCACATTGAAGAAGCCGCTGGACGGGCGCAAGTCGTTCCGCGGCATCCTGCACGCCCCCGAAGGCGAAACGACCGGATTGGAATTTGAAGGGAAGGACGGCGCCGCGATGCTCGATTTCACGCTCGCGGACCTCGACCGCGCACGTCTCGTCCCCAAGGTTGATTTTAGGAGCCGCAAACAATGAGTCGCGAAGTATTGATGCTGGCGGATGCGCTGGCACGCGAAAAGAACGTCAACAAGGACGTCGTGTACGCAGCACTGGAGGCTGCGCTTGCTTCCGCCACGAAGAAGCTTTTCGAGGAAGACGTGGACATCCGCGTCGCGATCGACCGTGAGAGCGGCGAACATGAAACCTTCCGCCGCTGGCGTGTGGTGCCGGACGAGGCCGGCCTGCAGGAGCCGGATCAGGAAATCCTGCTGTTCGAAGCGAAGGAGCAGAAGCCCGACGCTCAGGTGGACGATTTCATCGAGGAGCCGATTCCGTCGATCGAATTCGGCCGCATCGGCGCGCAGGCTGCCAAGCAGGTCATCCTGCAGAAGGTGCGCGACGCCGAGCGCGAGCAGATCCTGAACGACTTCCTCGAACGCGGCGAAAAGATTATGACCGGCTCGGTGAAGCGCCTGGACAAGGGCAACTTCATCGTCGAATCCGGCCACGTCGAGGCGCTGCTGCGTCGCGACCAGCTGATTCCAAAGGAAAACCTGCGCGTGGGCGACCACGTGCGCGCGTACATCGCGAAGGTCGATCGCACGGCCCGCGGCCCGCAGATCGAACTCTCGCGCACCGCGCCCGAGTTCCTGATGAAGCTTTTTGAACTCGAAGTGCCGGAAATCGAACAAGGCCTGCTGGAAATCAAGGCGGCTGCGCGCGATCCCGGCGTGCGTGCGAAAATCGGCGTGATCGCCTACGACAAGCGCATCGACCCGATCGGCACTTGCGTCGGCATCCGCGGCTCGCGCGTGCAGGCGGTGCGCAACGAGCTCGGTGGCGAGAACGTCGACATCGTGCTATGGTCGGAAGACCCCGCGCAGTTCGTAATCGGCGCCCTCGCGCCGGCAGCCGTTCAGTCGATCGTCGTCGATGAAGAAAAGCACTCGATGGACGTCGTCGTGGACGAGAACGAGCTCGCCGTCGCCATCGGCCGCGCCGGCCAGAACGTGAGGCTCGCAAGCGAGCTCACCGGCTGGCAGATCAATATCACGACGCCGGACGAATCGGCGTTGAAGCAGAACGAAGAGCGTGGCAAGTTGCGCAACCTGTTCATGGCGCGTCTGGATGTGGACGAGGAAGTCGCCGACATCCTGATCGACGAAGGCTTCACGAGCCTCGAAGAAATCGCCTATGTGCCGCTCAACGAGATGCTCGAAATCGAAGCCTTCGACGAAGACACCGTGCACGAGCTGCGCAACCGCTCACGCGACGCGCTGCTCACGATGGCGATCGCCAACGAAGAAAAGGTCGAAGGGGTCGCGCTCGACCTGAAGAGTCTCGATGGCATGGACAACGAGCTTCTCGCGAAGCTCGCCGAGCACCAGATTCAGACCCGCGACGAACTCGCGGAACTGGCAGTCGATGAACTGGTAGAAATGACCGGAATGGAAGAGGATGCCGCTAAGGCGTTGATCATGAAAGCACGTGAACACTGGTTCCAGTGAGAAATGACCATGGCGCACTGAAATTTGGCGGCCTGTTTGGCCGCGTGACCCGATTCTTAACCGCAAGGATCTGTCCTTCCATCAAGAGGAATGAATGGCGAGTAACAACGTAGCCCAATTTGCCGCGGAACTAAAAATGCCTGCAGGCGTGCTGCTGGAACAACTGCAGGCGGCTGGCGTCCAGAAAGCGAGCGCGAACGACGACCTGTCCGAAACGGACAAGGCGCGTCTGCTCGATCATTTGCGCAAGTCGCACGGTTCCGCCGATGCCGACAAGCGCAAGATCACTCTGACCCGCCGGCATACGTCGGAAATCAAGCAATCCGACGCAACGGGTAAGGCTCGCACCATTCAGGTCGAGGTGCGCAAGAAGCGTGTGTTCGTGAAGCGCGACGAAACCGGTACGGAGCAGCCGGCGCCGGCGGCGAATCGCGTCGAGGAACCCGAGGTCGACGAAGCCGAACTCCAGCGCCGCGAGGAAGAAGCACGCCGCGCCGCGGAGCAGCTCGAGCGCGAAGAGCGCGAGCTGAAGGAGCGGCAGGCCAAGCTCGAGCGAGAAGAAGCTGAGCGCCGCGCCCGCGAGGAAGCGGCGGAAGCGGAGCGTCGCAAGCAGGAAGAGGAAGCAGCGCGCCGTGCGATGGCCGCCGCTCAGGCCGCGGAGATTTCGCGTGCGGCGCAGGCGGCGCGTCATGAAGCGCGCGAGGAAGCGCGTGCCCAGGCGACGGCCGAAGCCAAGCAGAACGACGACGCACAACGCGAAGCCGCCGAAAAAGCCGCGGAAGAAAAGGCCGCGAGCGAGCGTGCCGCGCAGCGCGAAGCCGCCAAGAAGGCGGAAGAAGACGCGCGCGCCGTCGCCGAGAAGGCGCGTCTCGAGCAGGAAGCCATCGCGAAGCGCCGTGCGGCGGCCGAGGCTGAAGCGCGCGCCATCCGCGAAATGATGAACACGCCGCGCAAGGCGCAGGTGAAGGCCGCCGAAGCGAAGGGCACGCTGCACAAGCCCGCGAAGCCGGAAGGCGCGCAGGCCGCTCGGCCGGCAGCGGCAAAGAAGCCGGCTGGCGGTGGCGCAGCGGCGCCGTCGACCACGGCTCCGGCAGGCGCTGGCGACAAGAAGAAGGCCGGCGGCAAGGGCGGCTGGTCGCAACAGGACGATGCATCGAAGCGCCGTGGCATGAAGACGCGCGGCGACTCGAGCGGCGGCGTCGATCGCGGCTGGCGCGGCGGTCCGAAGGGTCGCGGCAAGCATCAGGAGCAAAGCACGTCGTTCCAGGCGCCGACCGAGCCGATCGTTCGTGAAGTGCACGTGCCGGAAACCATCTCGGTCGCGGATCTCGCGCACAAGATGTCGGTGAAGGCTTCGGAAGTCATCAAGGTGATGATGAAGCTCGGCCAGATGGTCACGATCAACCAGGTGCTGGACCAGGAAACGGCGATGATCGTCGTCGAGGAGCTGGGCCATCGCGCGGTCGCGGCGAAGCTGGATGATCCGGAGGCGCTGCTCATCGAAGGCGAAGTCGCCGAGGAAACGGCAGAGAAGCTGCCGCGTCCGCCGGTCGTCACTGTCATGGGTCACGTCGACCACGGCAAGACCTCGCTGCTCGACTACATCCGTCGCGCGAAAGTGGCGGCGGGCGAAGCGGGCGGCATCACGCAGCACATCGGCGCGTATCACGTCGATAATACGCCGCGTGGCGTCATCACCTTCCTCGACACGCCGGGCCACGAAGCCTTTACGGCCATGCGTGCGCGCGGTGCGAAAGCAACCGACATCGTCATTCTGGTCGTTGCGGCCGACGACGGCGTGATGCCGCAGACGAAGGAAGCCATCGCCCACGCGAAGGCGGGCGGCGTGCCGATCGTCGTTGCGATCAACAAGATCGACAAGCCGGAAGCAAACCCCGAGCGCGTGAAGCAGGAGCTCGTCGCGGAAGGCGTTGTGCCGGAAGAGTACGGCGGCGATTCGCCGTTCATCGAAGTGTCGGCGAAGACCGGCCGCAGCATCGACGATCTGCTGGAGAACGTGTCGCTGCAGGCCGAAGTGCTGGAACTGACCGCGCCGGTGGAAGCCGCCGCGAAGGGCCTCGTGATCGAAGCGAAGCTCGACAAGGGCAAGGGCCCGGTCGCGACCATCCTGGTGCAGTCGGGCACGCTCTCCCGTGGCGACGTCGTGCTGGCCGGCAGCGCCTATGGCCGCGTCCGCGCCATGCTGGACGAAACCGGCAAGTCGACGAAGTCGGCGGGCCCGTCGATCCCGGTGGAAATCCAGGGCCTGTCGGAAGTGCCGGCGGCGGGCGAGGAAGTCATCGTGCTGCCGGACGAACGCAAGGCGCGCGAAATCGCGCTGTTCCGTCAGGGCAAGTTCCGCGACGTCAAGCTGGCCAAGCAGCAGGCCGCTAAGCTCGAGAACATGCTCGAGCAGATGGGCGAAGGCGAAGTGCAGAACCTGCCGCTCATCGTCAAGGCGGACGTGCAGGGCTCGCAGGAAGCGCTGGTGCAATCGCTGCAGAAGCTGTCGACCAACGAAGTGCGCGTGCAGATCGTGCACAGCGCGGTCGGCGCCATCAGCGAATCGGACGTCAACCTGGCGACGGCTTCGAAGGCGGTCATCATCGGCTTCAACACGCGTGCGGATGCGCAAGCCCGCAAGCTGGCCGAGGCGAACGGCATCGACATCCGCTACTACAACATTATCTACGACGCAGTGGATGAGGTGAAGGCGGCGATGTCCGGCATGCTCGCGCCGGAGAAGCGCGAGACGGTGACGGGCATGGTCGAGGTGCGCCGGGTGATCCGCGTGCCGAAGGTCGGCCTGATCGCGGGTTGTATGGTCACGGACGGCGTGGTCAAGCGCACTTCGTCGGTGCGCGTGATCCGCAACAACGTCGTGATCCATACCGGCGAGCTCGATTCGCTCAAGCGCTTCAAGGACGACGTCAAGGAAGTGCGTCAGGGCTTCGAGTGCGGTATGTCGATCAAGAACTTCAACGACATCGCGGAAGGCGACCAGTTCGAAGTCTTCGAAGTGACCGAAGTGGCTCGTACGCTGTAATGCGCTGAGCGCAGGATCGAGGGCGGGGTGGGCCTCACGGCTCGCTCCGCCCTTTTTAGGCTCGCTCCGCCCTTTTTATTTACGCGGTGGCAAGCGGGAAAACGGAACAACATCATGGCTAAAAGACGGACATCCACGAACCGCAACGTGCAGATTGCGGACCAGATCCAGCGCGATCTCTCGGAGCTGATGCGCGAGGTGAAAGACCCGCGCATCGGGCTCGTGACGATTCAGAGCGTCGAGCTGACGCCCGATTACGCACACGCGAAGATTTATTTCACGACGCTCACGGGCGATCCGAAGCAGACCGAGCAAAGGCTGAACCACGCGGCCGGCCATCTGCACAATCTGCTGTTCAAGCGCCTGCACATCCATACCGTGCCGACGCTGCATTTCCAATACGACAAGACGATCGAGAAGGCCGTCGAGATGTCGCGTCTGATCGACGAAGCGAATGCGACGCGTGCAAAGGATGCGGACGACCAGGAAGGCGCCTGAACGATGAGCGGTTCGGAGAAACAGGCGCGGCCGAAGATTCCGCGCCGCGCTTTGGACGGCGTGCTGTTGCTCGACAAGCCGCTCGGCCTGTCGAGCAACGATGCGCTCATCAAGGCCAAGCGCGGCTCTATCTGGCGAAGAAGGCGGGCCACACGGGCACGCTCGACTCCCTTGCGACGGGCCTCTTGCCGCTGTGCTTCGGCGAGGCGACGAAGTTCTCGCAAGACCTGCTCGACGCCGACAAAACTTACGAAGCGACGATGCGTCTCGGTATCCGCACGACGACGGGCGACGCCGAGGGCGAGGCAATCGAAACGCGTGAAGTCGCATGTGACGAAGCCTCCGTCGTCGAAGCGATGAAGCCATTCCTCGGCGACATCGTGCAGGTTCCACCGATGTATTCGGCGTTGAAGCGCGAGGGCAAGCCGCTCTATGAATACGCGCGCGCAGGGCAGACGGTCGAACGCGAAGGCCGACAGGTGACGATTCATGCGCTGGAGATGATCGCGTGCGCGCTGCCGCTCGTGACTTTTCGCGTGACGTGCAGCAAGTGTCACGGGGCGGCGTAATGGCGCCAGCAGAAACAGGGTAAAACGCGGATTCGAACGGTTTCAAGATTGCGGTTTTTTGCCGTTTTTAGCAACCGCATTTTCGCTGCTTTCAGGCATCGGCTTGGG
>LFJH01000005.1 GCA_001189335.2 Candidatus Paraburkholderia schumanniana | reverse complement strand
CCTGGACCACGTTTTTTAACGGGATGGCTCACCCAAAGCCAACGGCCGCTCCCTTCGACGGCACTCAGTGTAGCCCCGACGAGAGTTTCTGCCTTTCGGGCAGAGGCGCGCCCCTTGGGGATGTTTCTTAAAAAATCGAAGCTTGCGCGGAACTTTCAAAGAAACAGGGGGCGTGCTCTACGCGGAGGGCCTGTCTTTGACTGTTACTTCCACTGCTCCTGCTTCACTTCAGTAGTGGACTATCGCGACTTGGAGCGGCCCCTCGATGACCGGACACGGTCTCCCCGTGATAGCGCCTATTGCGCACCTGACTTGCCCAGCTATGGAGATCGCCGGGTCTGAGGCGTGTTGCGCCGGGGAAGGGAGGGCCGAGGTATCGCTCCAGTGAACGCCATACGCTTGTATTGCGTCATGCGCGTTCACGGCTCGCTACTACCACGCAGACCCTCGCCTACTCATCGATTTCAGGCAACAACCCTTCAGAACTCGTAGCCTACCTGACCGCGCACGCCTGTATCACCATGCGGGGTGAACGCAGCCGCCCCGTTCACAAGCCAGTGGCTGTTCATCGAGCGATAAGTGCCGCCGATACCGACCGCGGTGTATCCCTTGTAATTGCCCACCCGCCGCGACGACTGTTTTGCCCGGCGCGCTCGGGGTAAGGTTCGGCATGGCCATCGCGGCGGCGACACCGGCGAAGGCCTCACGCGAAACGGTGTTGACGCTGCTCTGAACCGCGTTCAGCTGATTCATATTGACGGCATCCGTGCCATTGACGCCAGGCGCGACATTTGTCAGCCGGCGCTCATTGCCTTGCGAGCCAAACGAAACCGTGTTGTCCTGGTCGGCGACGCGGAACGTGAGCCGATCGCGACGGAATTGTTTCCGGAAGCGGTCGAACCATTGCCGAGCGCCGTCGAATCGGTACCGCTCGCGACTGCGGGTGTGTCCATCTTCTGCGAGGCGACGGCGGTATTGCCTCCGGCGAAGTTCGTGACCTGCTGCGTGAGATCCGCCACATACTGATTCGTCTGGTACAGCTGTGAGCCGTTGACGGCATCGGTGCTGTCGGCGCTCAGTTCGCCAGCCGCCACACCCGTTACCGTGCGCACGCCTTGCGTGCCCGCCATGTCGACCACGGTGCCGTCGTTTTCCTTCGCCACGGTAATGGTGCGTGTGTTCGCATCCTGACGAACCAGGCCGACGTTGCCGCTATTGATCGTTTTGTTGATGTTGCTGATGTCGGTGGTATTTTGGGCGACGTTGCTGCTCAGGTTCGCGATGTCCGCCGTGTTCCTTGCGACATTCAGATTCGTCGCATAGAGCTGTGAACCGTTGACGGCCTCTACGCTTTCCGTTGAAAGCTGGCCGGCTGTCACCCCCGTTACGGTACGCGTGCCTTGCGTGCCCGTCATATCGACGACCGTGCCGTCCGCGTTCTTCGCTACTGTAATGACACGCGTGGTCGCGTCCTGTCGCACTAGACCGACTGAACCATTGTTGATCTGGGTGTTGATGGTAGTGATGTCGGCCGTGTTCTGGGCCACTTTCTGGTTGGTCGCGAACAACTGGGAACCATTGACGGCATCGGTGCTCAACTCGGAGAGGTCGCCTGCGGCCACGCTCTTCAGCTTGCGAGCCGCGCCGTCCTTGTCCGCGAAGTTCACGGCCGCGCCGTCGGTGTTCTTGCCGACGGTCAAGTCCTGGCCTGCCGCCGCCTGCTGTACGAGACCGATCGTGCCGTTGTTGAGCTGGTTCGTGAGATCGCCGATCGCCGTCGCGTTACCGGATATGGACGTATTCAGCTTGCCCAGTGCCGTATCGATCTTGCCGAACCCTGAACCGACGTCCGTTGCCGCGCCGGTGGTGCCGGCGATACCGTTTGCGTTGGCCAGCGGGAACGTGGGACCCGTGACGGCGCCGGTCGTGTTGTTGAGCGAGGCCCCGCCGCCCAACGCGGCCACTACCGGCGCAAGCTGGCTCATGTTGACGGCGTCTCTGGCTCTGACACCGGCAGCAATACCGGAGAGCAGCACGCCACCATTGACGCTATCGGTCATCGTTGCCACATTCCCGGCGCTGCTCACACTGAAGGCCAGCGTTTTCTTGGTCGTGGAAGCCACAATCTGCGTTTGGCCAGAACCGATGCTGGTCCATGTCCCCTGACTGGGCATGTCACCGATGATGTCGCCGGCGGTCCAGTCCGAACAATTGCCAACGGGCCTATCGATATGTAATTGTATTGGTGCACGCCCTCGTTCACGCAAATGTCAGCCCAGGCCGCGCCTGGAAGAAGAAATGTTGCCGCGCATGCCCAGAACGCGCCATGCCTGATCAACCTCAGGCGGCTCGACTTCCAATTGCGCGCGACGGCGTCCTCCCTCGTGACACTACCCGTGGTTACGGCTTTGGATCGAACTGATTTGAGTCGAGCGGATCGGCACATGATACTCATTTTGTTATCCTAAATAGTTGAGTCTACAAATGCTACGATGCCGCGAAGTGCCGAACCAGACTGTTAACTCTTAAAAGTAGTAAAACTAACTAAATCAGGCAGACGAAACATCCCGCCTCCGGCCGGCAACGATTCGGCCTAGAACCGAATCGACACTTTCAATCCGCCAGCCGCCGATTGCCCGAGCACCACCTTCGTGCCATGCTGATCCGTGATTCTACGCACGATGGCGAGCCCCAGTCCGCTGCTCGCGACATCGGTGCGCGCGCGGTTCGCGCCCTCCCCGACGCGATAGAACCGGTCGAACACGCGCTCGCGCTCTTCGGCCGGAATGCCCGGCCCGGTGTCCGAGATCTCGACGAGCGGACGACCATCGTCCACTTTCAGGCACACGTCCACTCGCCCGCCCCGGGGCGTGTATTTCGTCGCATTGTCGATGAGATTGTTGAACATCACGCGAAGCGAATCCGGATCGCCCCTGACCGTCGCGGGCTCGCTCGCCTCGATGCCGAGATCGACGCCGCGTTCCTGCGCCACCAGAACGTAGCCGCGCACGCATTCTTCCAGCAACTCACACAGGTCGACCTGCGCCTCGATGCCCTTGCCATCCGGCTCCGATCGGGCGAGCGCGAGCAGTTGCTCGGCGAGCCGCGTCGCGCGCGCGATGCCTTCGTGCAAGTCTCTGAGCGCCTCGCGCCGCGTATCGTCGTCCCGTGCGCGCGCGACGAGCTGCGCCTGGATCTGCACGGCCGCGAGCGGCGTGCGCAGCTCGTGCGCAGCATCGGCGACGAAGGCCTTCTGCGTATCGAGCGCCGCCGACAGACGCGAGAGCAGCGCATTGAGCGCGCGCACGACCGGCCGCACCTCGTGCGGCAGACGTTGATCGGAAAGCGGGTCGAGCGCCTCGGGATGGCGCGTGTCGAGCGCATGCGTCACGCGCCGCAAGGGCGCGAGCCCGCGTCCGACGATCACCCAGATCGCGAGCCCGAGCAGCGGCAGCAGCACGAGCGGCCACAACGTGCGCCACGCGACGCCCGCCGCGACGCGGTTGCGGATCGACAGCGGCTGCGCGAGCTGCACGACGTTGTCGCCGACGATGGCGCTGTACACGCGCCACTCGCCGCGCGGCGTCATTTCGGTGGAAAAGCCGAGTTCCGCATGGGGAGCCAGCGACACGCGCGGATGCGAGTAATACATCAGCACGCCGTTGCGATTCCAGATTTGGATGACGACGCCCTCGTCGCTCTCGCTGCGCGAGCTGAGCACCGACGAAAACGGCTCCGAGGGGAGCGCCGCCGCGATCTGCTGAAGCTGGTAATCGAAGAGTTCGTTGGCTTCCGCGAGCGCCTGCCGGTAGATCAGCCAGCCCGCAAACCCCACGCCGACGATGACGAGCGCGAGCAGCCAGATGAGCAGCGTGCGGCGGATCGACCGCATCAGGCTTTCTTCGCGACCATGTAGCCGAGGCCGCGCACGTTGCGGATGAGGTCGGCGCCGAGCTTTTTCCTCAGCGAATGGATATACACCTCGACCGTGTTGCTGCCGATTTCCTCGCCCCAGCCGTAGATCTTCTCTTCAAGCTGGCTCTTCGAGAGCACGGCGCCGGGCCGCGCCATCAGCGCTTCGAGCAGCGCGAATTCGCGCGCCGACAGCGATACGGGATTGCCCGCGAGCGTGACCTGATGCCCGACCGGATCGAGCGTCAGTTCGCCATGCCGCACGAGCGATTCGCCGCGCCCCGCGTGACGGCGGATGAGCGCGCGCATGCGCGCGCCGAGCTCGTCGAGGTCGAAGGGCTTGACGAGATAGTCGTCGGCGCCGGCGTCGAGGCCCTTCACGCGATCCGCGATGGCGTCGCGCGCCGTCACGACCAGCACCGGCAGTGCGTTGCCCCGCGCGCGCAGCGTCTTCAGCACGTCGAGGCCGTCGCGCTTGGGCAGGCCGAGATCGAGCAACATCAGGTCGTAGGGCTCCCCGGAAACAGCCGTGAGCGCGGCCTCGCCATCCTGCACCCAGTCGACTGCGAAGCCGTCGGCGCGCAGCGCGCGGCGCACGCCTTCGGCGATCATCCGGTCATCTTCGACAAGCAGGATTCGCATGGCACATTCTGTTCGTGGTTACGGTGATTGCATGAAGCAATGCCTCAGGCAGGCGCAAACAGCCGCCACGGGCCACAATTCATTATAGCCGCGCGGCCCCGCCACAGGCTTAAACGGGTCTTAACCGCGCGGGCCGCGCGCCAGCGCCGTCGCGAGGACGGAAAGAACGACGACGTGTCGCGCGCAAGCCGCATCGCGCCGGAAGGATTTCGATTTCGTACGATTTCCGCAAGCCAGCTTGTCTACAATAGCCGCTTCGCGCGCACCGCCGCCCGCAAACCCGCTCCGGAACATTCGTTCGTCCATGCCGCCCGCATTTTCATCCGTGTCCCGCCGTCTTTCCTCGTTCGCGCTCGCCGCGCTTCTCGCCTGCGCAACGCTCGGCTCCGTGCCCGACGCCCACGCGCGCGGCGGCACGAAAGCCGAATCCCAGACGCAGGCGCCGGAACGCGCGGCAAGAGGCGGCGCAAAGGCCAGGCACGCGGCCAGGGGCGCAAAGGCCGAGCATGCTGCGAAGGCGCAGCTGCCCGCCGGTCCGCTGCCCGCATCGGTGGTGGCGGCGCTCGCCCGCGCGCACGTGCCGCTTTCGTCGATGAGCGTCGTCGTACAGCGCATCGGCGCGCCGGTGCCGCTCATCGCGATCAACGCGAACGAACCGATGCTGCCCGCCTCGACGATGAAGCTCGTCACCACGTACGCGGGGCTATCGATGCTCGGCCCCGACTATCGCTGGAAGACGACCGCCTACGTCGACGGCGAACTCGACGCGCAAGGCGTGCTGCACGGCAATCTGTACATTCAGGGCACCGGCGATCCGAAGCTCGTGCCGGAAGAGCTGATCGATCTCGTCGACCAGATCCGCGAGAACGGCATCACGGGCATCGATGGCGCGCTCGTGCTCGACAAGCGCCACTTCGATGTCTCCACGCGCGATCTCCCCGTCTTCGACGACGACTCGGCGCCCTACAACGTCGGCCCGGACCCGCTGCTCTACGCGTTCAAGTCGCTGTCGTTCACGCTGACGCCGGGCGCCGACGGGCAGGTCGCCATCGACGTGCTGCCGCAACTCGCGCAACTCCGGATCGACAACGAACTACGCGTCACGCGGGGCGCGTGCGTGGGCTCGCTGCAGGCGGCATCGCCCTCCGTCGCGCAGACGCAGGGCGGCTTCGTGCAGGCGTCGTTCATCGGCGACTATCCGCTGCGCTGCGGCTCGCGCACCGTCAACGTCGCCGCCCTCGATCATTCCACCTTCTTCGCGGGCGGCTTCCTCGCGCTGTGGAAGCAGGCGGGCGGTACGTTCCAGGGCACGACGCGCGAAGGCCCGACGCCTTCGAACGCGCGGCTCGTCAGGACGCACCGGAGTCCGGTGCTGTCGGACGTCGTTCGCGACATCAACAAGTTCAGCAACAACGTGATGGCCCGCAACCTGTTCCTCACGATCGGCGCGGCGCAATTGAAGCCGCCGGCGACGACCGAGAAATCGGCACAGTCCATCCAGGCTTTTCTGCGCCGCAGCGCCCTGCCGATGAGCGGCCTCACACTCGACAACGGCTCGGACCTCTCGCGCGACGAGCACATCTCGGCGGCCTCGCTCGCCGATCTGCTGCTGGTCGCGAACGCGAGCCCGGTCGCGCAGGTGTTCGTGGAGTCGCTGCCCATCGCGGGCGTCGACGGCACCATGTGCAACCGTCTCACCAACGCCGGCGCGCTCGGCAATGCGCACATCAAGACCGGCACGCTGCGCGACGTGCGCGCGATCGCGGGCTATGTCGGCGCGGCGAACGGCGAGAGCTACGTGGTCGTGAGCTTCATCAACGATCCGCGCGCCGAGGCTGCGCGCGCCGCGCACGACGCGCTGCTCGAATGGGTCTACGAAGGCGCACGCAAGCCGGGCGCGGCTGACTGAACGCGTCGGGCACGGCGCGGACAGGCGGCTCGCGGGCAGGGAGACCGGATTCGACCGAAGATTTCTTCTACGATGTCGCATCCGGAATGACACACACGCCGTGTACGCTGTCGGGCACGGCACTCGGCCGTAGCCGCGCGTGATCGTATCGGTCCCACAGGCGGGCGGGTGTGCCGCATCGCTTAAACTCGCAGTGGCGCGGCGTGACGACCGGGAACAGGCTGAACGCCGCAATCGAACTAGAAAACACGGAATAACGGAGACGAGGTCCATGAAGAAGCAACGCTCGACGCGCGCCGCCCTGGTACGCTTTGTCCAGGTCGCCACGGTCGGCGCCACATTCGCCCTGCTCGCAGCATGCGGCGGCGGCAGTGATGACAACAATTCCACGCCGCCGGGCGGCGTCAAGCTACAAGTCGTGTCCTTCGGCGACAGCCTCTCGGATGTCGGCACCTACGCGCCGGTCGCCGCGGCGAACTTCGGCGGCGGGCGCTTCACGACGAATCCGGGTCAGGTCTGGGTGCAGGATGTCGCACAGTATTTATTACGGCGACACGCTGACGCCCGCGATGACCGGCGGCTTCGGCGTGGCGCCCGCGACGCAATCGGGCCCGGGCTACGCGCAGGGCGGCGCGCTCGTGACCAATCCGATCGGCATCAACCACGTCTCGAATGATCCCGCGAACTATCAGGGCGCGCTGACGGTGCCCGTCGCCCAGCAGGTAAAGAACTATCTCGCCGCACACGGCAGCTTCAATGCGGGACAGCTCGTGCTGGTCGGTGGCGGCGCGAACGATATTCTGTACAACCTGCAGGCCGTACAGGCAGGAAAGCTGGCGCCAACCGACGCCGGCGGCGCGATCGCGACAGCGGCCGGTTAACTCGCCGGCATCGTCGCCTCGATCGTGCAGAACGGCGCGACGCACGTGCTGGTATCGAATGTGCCGGACATCAGCATGACGCCGCAGGGCATGATGAGCAAGCAGTGCCGCCGTGCGCGCGCAGATGAAGCAGGTGTCGCAGTTGTTCAACGCCACGCTCACCGCAAAGCTGACCGAATTCGGCGTGATCTCGAAGGTGATCGTTCTGGACATCGCGACGCCGTTCGCCGCCATCACGGCGAACTTCGGACAGTACGGCTTCACGGTGTCGAACACGGGCACGGCGTGCAACCTGCAGGCCATGGCCGCGGCGGCACAGAAGTTCGGCGAGACCAATCCGCAGGCTTTCGCCACTTCGCTTTTCTGCTCGCCTGAGACCCTGACCGTCCCGGGCGCGGATCAGACATACATGTTCGCCGATACGCTCCATCCGACGACGCATCTGCATGCGCTCTATGCGCAGCAGGCAGAGCAGGCGGTTGCGAAGACGGGGTTGGGCAAGTAAGCGCGTCGCATTAGTCGGTTCTCTCGAAAGCAAACCGCCCGGTCGAAATCGACCGGGCGGTTTTGTTTTGGTGCTTCCAGACAACGAAGAGTGACGGATCAGGCATCCGCTTCGAACGCCGCCGCCGCCCGTCCAAGCCGGTCGTTCACCGCGATCCACTCCGCCGTCTCCGGCAGCTTCTCGATCAGGATCCGCTCCACGTTCGCCCGATCCAGCGCGCGCAGCAGGCCATAAAGATCCCGTGCATAACTCTGCGGATCCTCCGGCGCGGCGACGAAATGCACGCTCGCCGTATGCGCCCACTCGCCCGCGCTCGACGCCCGCGCGACCAGCGCGATCTTCTTCCCGCTCGACCGGTTCTGCGCCGCGATCAGCGGCGCAATCGCCTCGAACGGCAGCAAGGCGAGCGGCGTGCGTGGCGCGTAATGCGCCTTCAGCGTGCCCGAGGCACGCGGCGTCGTTGCGTCCGACCCATCGGGCAGACGCGGTGCGACGCCGATCACGTCCGCGATTTGCTGCGGACTCACGTGCCCCGGCCTCAACAACGCGGGAAACCCGCGCGACAAATCCAGAATCGTCGATTCGATGCCGACCTCGGCCGCGCCACCATCGAGCACATGCACGGCGCTGCCGAATTCGTCGCGCACATGCTGCGCGGTCGTCGGGCTGACATGGCCGAAGCGGTTCGCCGATGGCCCCGCGACACCGCCCTGCTTCCCGGTGCCGAGACGCCGCCGGTGAAACGCCGACAACAGCTGCTGCGCGACCGGATGCGACGGACAGCGCACGCCCACCGAGTCCTGCCCGCCGCTCACCGCTGCCGGAATGTACGCCGCGCGCTTGAGAATCAGCGTCAGGGGACCGGGCCAGAACACATCGATGAGCTTTTGCGCATCGGCCGACAGCTCGCGCACCCAGTAGCCCGGATCCGCCTCGGGCGCGAGATGCACGATCACCGGATGGTTCGCCGGCCGCCCTTTCGCGGCATAGATGCGCGCGATGGCGTCGGGATTCTCGGCGTCGCCGCCGAGCCCATAGACCGTCTCGGTCGGAAACGCGACGAGCTCGCCTTCATCGAGCAGGGCCGCTGTTTCGTCGATCTGCGCGGCGCTCGGAAAGTGGATGGTCATTGCCTGCTTGCTGCCGGAGTCTTAATCGAACGGGATGTGCAGCATGCGCGCGCAGTCGCGCGCCGCCGTGCGCGCTTCCTCGAGCGTCGCCGCCGTGAAGTTGATGTGACCCATCTTGCGCCCGCGGCGCGCCTCTTCCTTGCCATACAGATGCAGCCGCGCGGACGGCAGCGCGGCAACTTCGGGCCATGCAGGAGGGCGCGCCTTGTCGCCGTCGAACCAGATGTCGCCGAGCAGGTTCAGCATCGCAGCGGGCGAATGCTGGCGCGTGTCGCCGAGCGGCATACCGGTCATCGCGCGGACCTGCTGCTCGAACTGGCTGGTCACGCAGGCATCGACCGTATAGTGGCCGGAATTATGCGGACGCGGCGCCATTTCGTTGGCGATCAGCGAGCCGTCTTCCAGCACGAAGAACTCGACGCACAGCACGCCGACGTAACCGAGCTTCGCCGCGATGGTCAGCGCCGCGTCCTGCGCCTGCGCGACGAGCGCATCGGAGGCGTCGGGCGCCGGCACGACCGTCTTCGCTAGAATACCGCCCACGTGCACATTCTGTGCGAGCGGGAACACGGCCGACTTGCCATCGGTGCCGCGCGCGATCAGCACGGAGACTTCGTACTTGAGCGGCATGCGCTTTTCCAGCACGCACGGCACGCCCGACAGCGACGCATACGCCGTGCGCACTTCCTGCACGTTGCGCACGCTGACCTGCCCCTTGCCGTCGTAGCCGAGACGCGCGGTCTTGAGAATGCCCGGCAGCACGGCGGCGATCTTCTCGTCGGGCAGCGCGGCAAGCGCTTCCGCCGATTCGATCACGACATGCGGCGCGACCGGTACGCCCGATTCCGCGATGAAGCGCTTTTCCGCGACGCGGTCCTGCGCGATCGCCACGCAGCGCGCCGCCGGGCTCACGAAGGTGCATGACGCGAGAAAGTCGAGACTCGCGGACGGTACGTTTTCGAATTCCGTCGAGACTGCCGCGCACAGCCGGCCGAGTTCGGTGAGCGCGGCCTTGTCGTCGTAAGGCGCGCGGATGTGACGGTCCGCGACGGCGCTCGCAGGGCTCGTCCCGTCGGGGTCGAGGACCGCGACGCGATAGCCCATCGACTGCGCGGCGAAGCAGAACATGCGGCCGAGCTGGCCGCCGCCGACCATGCCGAGCCAAGCGCCCGGCAGGATGGGAGAGATCGGGGAGTTTTGTGGATTCATCGTGGGGAACGGGGGGCAGACGGGCGATTGATCGGAGCTTCGTCGTGCCATCAAAGTGGGATCACGGCCCGTTTTCGGCCCGGACCGTGAGCGCTATCCTCAGAGCGGCGGCAAGGCCATGTCACGCGCCGCCTGATTCTGCTTCACGCGGAAGGTCGCCAGCGCGTCGGCGAATTTTGCATCGGTGGCAGAGAGCATCGATACCGCGAACAGCGCCGCATTCGCCGCGCCCGCCTCGCCGATGGCGAAGGTCGCGACCGGCACGCCTTTCGGCATCTGCACGATCGAGTGCAGCGAATCGACGCCCTTCAGATACTTGCTCGCCACCGGCACGCCAAGCACGGGCACCGTGGTCTTCGCGGCCAGCATGCCCGGCAGATGCGCCGCCCCGCCCGCACCGGCGATGATCGCGCGCAGGCCGCGCTCGCGCGCCGTTTCGGCGTAGGCGAACATTTCGTCCGGCATGCGGTGCGCCGAGACCACTTTTGCCTCGTAGGGCACGCCGAACTCCTGAAGAATCGCGACCGCATTCTTCATTACGTCCCAGTCGGAGCTGGAGCCCATCAACACGCCGACGAGCAGTGCGTCATGCACATGCGCGCCGGTCTGTACTTCGCTCATTCCTTATCCCTTGAAATGCGCGCGCCGCTCTTGCGCGAGCAGCGCCTGTCGAAACCGAGAATCTCAAGAAAGCGTTTTGCCCGTCAAACGCTGAAGCGCTTCCTGATACTTTTCCGATGTTTTCGGGATCACGTCGTCCGGCAGCTTCGGCGCGGGCGGCTCCTTCTTCCACGGCTGCGTTTCGAGCCAGTCGCGCACGAACTGCTTGTCGAAGGACGGCGGATTCGTGCCGACCTGATAACCGTCGGCGGGCCAGAAGCGCGACGAATCGGCCGTCAGCACTTCGTCCATCAGATACAGCTCGCCCTTGTTGTCGAGCCCGAACTCGAACTTCGTGTCCGCGATGATGATGCCGCGCGTCGCCGCGTACTCCGCCGCTTCCTTGTACAACGCGATGGAAATGCGCTTGATCGTCGCCGACAGCTCGGTGCCGATGCGGCGCTCCATTTCATCGTAGGTGATGTTTTCGTCGTGATGGCCCATTTCTGCCTTGGCGGCCGGCGTGAAGATCGGCTCGGGCAGCTTTTGCGCATTCTGCAGGCCCGGCGGCAGTTCCACGCCGCAGACCACGCTCGTCGCCTGATAGTCTTTCCAGCCGCTGCCCGCGAGATAGCCGCGCACGACCGCTTCGACGAGAATCGGCTCCAGGCGCTTCACGACGACCGCGCGGCCCTTCACCTGTTCGACTTCGTCGGGCGCCACGACGGACGCCGGATCGATGCCCGTGTTGTGATTCGGCACGATGTGGCCGAGCTTTTCGAACCAGAAATCGGCCATCGTGTTTAGCACGCGGCCCTTGTTCGGAATCGGCTCGCCCATGACGACATCGAATGCGGAAAGGCGGTCGGTCGTGACGATCAGGAGCTTGTCCTGACCGACGGCGTAGTTGTCGCGGACCTTGCCGCGGCCGAGCAGCGGCAGCGATTTGATCGTGGATTCGTATAGCGTGGACATCGTCATGTACCGAAGAGGGCTGAAAAGAGTGGGCCGCCGCGCCCGGCGCAGGCCGGAGCGGCGAAAAAAGCGAACGGGTCCCGTCGCCGGAACCCGTTGATTTTACTTTACAAATACTGCGTGGCTCAGATCAGGCTTATTTCACGATCTGAGCGAGCTCGCCGGACTTGTACTTCTCGGCGATCTTGTCGAGCGAAACCGGCTTGATCTTGCCCGCCATGCCCTCGCAGCCGAACTGCATGTAGCGCTGACGGCAGATTTCCTTGACCGCCTCGCGCGCGGGCTTCAGGTAGTCGCGCGGATCGAACTTCGACGGGTTTTTGAACAGATAGCGACGGATCGCGCCGGTGATCGCGAGGCGCAGATCGGTATCGATGTTCACCTTGCGCACGCTGTGCTTGATGCCTTCCTGAATCTCTTCGACCGGCACGCCGTAGGTCTCCTTCATGTTGCCGCCGAATTCGCGGATTTCCGCGAGCAGCTCCTGCGGCACCGACGACGAACCGTGCATCACGAGGTGCGTGTTCGGAATGCGCTGGTGGATTTCCTTGATGCGGTCGATGGCAAGGATATCGCCCGTCGGCTTCTTCGAGAACTTGTACGCGCCGTGCGACGTGCCGATGGCAATCGCCAGCGCATCGCACTGCGTCTGCTTGACGAAGTCGGCGGCCTGCTCGACGTCGGTGAGCAGTTGCTCGCGCGTCATCGTGCCTTCGGCGCCGTGGCCGTCTTCCTTGTCGCCCTTCATCGTCTCGAACGAGCCGAGCACGCCCAGCTCCGCCTCGACCGTGACGCCGATCGAATGCGAGAACTCGACCACCTGCTTCGACACGGCGACGTTGTACTCGTATGACGCAACCGTCTTGCCGTCGGTTTCGAGCGAGCCGTCCATCATGACGCTGGTAAAGCCCGAGCGGATCGCGGCCATGCAGACCGCTGGCGACTGATCGTGATCCTGATGCATCACGACCGGAATATGCGGATACGACTCGACGGCCGCTTCGATCAGATGCTGCAGGAACGCTTCGCCCGCGTACTTACGCGCGCCGGCCGACGCCTGCATGATGACGGGCGCGTTCACTTCGTTCGCGGCCGACATGATCGCCTGCACTTGTTCCAGATTGTTGACGTTGAATGCCGGGAGGCCATAACCGTGTTCGGCTGCGTGATCCAGCAGTTGACGCATTGATACGAGAGGCATTGTGGTGAGACTCCATGATGTGAAACGAATTCTGCAGCGTGTTCGGTTCCGCTCTCGGGCGGTTTTCGGCTTGATGGTTGCTTTGACTGACGAAGCGTCTTCGTCGTCTTGCGCGCTGGTTGGCGAGCTCGCCGTTGCCGGCACGGCGAGCTCGCCCGGACCTGCACGAACCGCGCGGTCATTGACCGCGCATCTTTCTCGTTATTGCGTGATCGCGACCGACGTCTTCAGAAATGATCGCCCACACGCACGATCTTCAGCGTGTTGGTGCCGCCCGCCTGGCCCATCGGCTCGCCGACGGTCAGCACGACCATGTCGCCGCGCGCCGCGTAACCCTTGGACACGACCACTTCGAGTGCCTGATTCAGCGCGGCGTCGCGATCCAAATTGGTGTCGACGTGCAGCGGCGTCACGTTGCGGTACAGCGACATCGTGCGCTCGCTCGACACGCGCGGCGTGAGCGCGAAAATCGGCACGTAGGACCAGTGGCGCGACATCCACAGCGCGGTCGAGCCCGATTCGGTCAGCGCGACCACGGCCTTCGCGCCGAGGTGATACGCGGTGAAGAGCGCGCCCATCGCGATCGACTGGTCGATGCGCGTGAAGGTGCGGTCGAGGAAATCGCGGTCGAGCTGCGACTCCTCGGACTTCTCCGCCTCGATACACACGGTCGCCATCGTCTCGATGGTCGTCACCGGATATTTGCCGGCGGCGGTTTCCGCGGAGAGCATCACGGCGTCTGTGCCGTCGAGCACGGCGTTCGCGACGTCCGACACTTCCGCGCGCGTCGGCACCGGCGCGTGGATCATCGACTCCATCATCTGCGTGGCGGTGATCACGAGCTTGTTCGACTCGCGCGCCATGCGGATCATGCGCTTCTGCAGCGCGGGCACCGCCGCGTTGCCGACTTCCACCGCCAGATCGCCACGCGCGACCATGATGCCGTCGGATGCATCGAGAATGCCCTGCAGCGCGGGAATGGCCTCGGCGCGCTCAATCTTCGCGATCATCTTCGGCTTGATGCCGTATGGCGCGCCCGCGATATTCGCGAGCTGACGCGCCATTTCCATGTCGGTCGCGTTCTTCGGGAACGACACCGCAACGAAGTCCGCGCCAAGCGACATCGCCGTCTTGATGTCCTCCATGTCCTTCTCGGTCAGCGCGGGCGCGGTGAGGCCGCCGCCCTGGCGGTTGATGCCCTTGTTGTTGGACAGCTCGCCGCCGACCTTCACTGTCGTGTGAATCTCTTCGCCGATCACGCGCACGACGTCCAGCACGATGAGGCCGTCGTTGAGCAGCAGCACGTCGCCGGCGCGCAGATCGCGCGGCAGATCCTTGTAGTCGAGGCTGACGCGCTCGTTGTTGCCGAGCGTGCAGTTGGCATCGAGAATGAACGAATTGCCCGCGATGAGCATCGTCTTGTTGTTCTCGAACTTGCCGACGCGGATCTTCGGACCTTGCAGGTCTGCCATGATCGCGACTTCACGGCCCACCTGGCGCGCCGCCTCGCGGACCATCTCGGCGCGCTGGCGGTGATCGTCGGCGGTGCCGTGCGAGAAGTTGAAGCGTACGACGTCGAGGCCCGCCTGCAGCATCTGCAGCAGGATGTCGGGGCTCGTGGAAGCCGGGCCGATGGTGGCAACAATCTTTGTAGCGCGATGCATGGAATTCCTCGTCTCAGTAGGATCGCCCGGAACAACGCTGCGAGCACGTTGCGCTTGCAGTGAGGTGTTGCTCACCGGTTGCGCGCGCCGGTTCGTGCCGGCGTCGCTTTATCGATTTCTTTCAGGGCATGGGCGGGCACGCCGCCGATGATGACCGGCGGCGTGGACGGCAGCGCCGCTTCGCCTTCGGATTTTGCTTCTTCGGTTGCCGCAAGCGGCTCGCCGGAACGAGCGGCTTGCGCAATCGCCTGAGCTGCTTCGGCAGCCGCGTCGAGCGGGCTGCCGTTTTCGTGTACGCCGTCTTGCGCGCCGCCGGCTGCTTGCGCGCCCTGCTTTCCTGCTTTCGCCGGATTGTTTCGGGCCGCCAAAGCCTTAAGCCCGCGACTCGAGCACTTCCACAGCAGGCAGCTTCTTTCCTTCCAGGAACTCCAGGAACGCGCCGCCGCCCGTTGAGATATAGCTCACCTTGTCGTGGATGCCGTATTTCGCGATGGCCGCGAGCGTGTCACCGCCGCCCGCGATCGAGAATGCCGACGAATTGGCGATCGCCTGCGCGAGCGTTTTGGTGCCGTTGCCGAACTGGTCGAACTCGAACACCCCGACCGGGCCGTTCCAGACGATCGTGCCGGCCGTTTCCAGCTGGGCGGCGAGCGCCTTCGCCGTGTCCGGGCCGATGTCGAGGATCATGTCGTCGTCGGCGACATCGGCGACGGGCTTGGTCTCGGCCCTGGCGGTCGGGGCGAATTCCGTGGCGGTGACGACATCGCTCGGAATCGGCACCGATGCGCCGCGCGTGCGCGCCTGCTCGATGATCTCCTTCGCCTCGCCGACGAGATCGGCTTCCGCGAGCGACTTGCCGATCTTGAGACCGGACGCCAGCATGAACGTATTCGCGATGCCGCCGCCGACGATCAGCTGATCGACCTTCTCCGCGAGCGACTTCAGAATGGTGAGCTTGGTCGACACCTTCGAGCCCGCGACGATCGCGACGAGCGGACGCTTCGGGTTGCCGAGCGCACGGCCGAGCGCGTCGAGCTCGGCGGCGAGCAGCGGGCCCGCGCACGCGACAGGCGCGTACTTCGCGATGCCGTGCGTCGTGGCTTCGGCGCGGTGCGCGGTGCCGAACGCATCGTTGACGTAGACGTCGCAGAGCTTTGCCATCTTCTGCGCGAGGCCGTCGTCGTTCTTCTTTTCGCCCTTGTTGCAGCGGCAGTTTTCCAGCAGCACGACATTGCCCGGCTGGACCTGAACGCCGTCGACCCAGTCGGCGACCAGCGGCACGTCGCGGCCGAGCAGCTCCGACAGGCGCGCCGCGACCGGCGCGAGCGAGTCTTCCGGCTTGAACTGGCCTTCGGTCGGACGGCCGAGGTGGGACGTGACCATCACGGCCGCGCCCACGTCGAGCGCCGCCTTGATCGCCGGGACCGAAGCGCGCACGCGCGTGTCTTCGGTGATATTGCCGTCATCGTCTTGCGGCACGTTGAGATCCGCGCGGATGAACACACGCTTGCCGGAGACTTTGCCTTCGGCGATCAGATCGGTGAAACTCAGTACTTTCGTCATGGGAGTCAACGTAGGTAGTGAAGCGGTTCGGGCGGGATGACCGGTGGGGGGCGGCCGGTTCGTGGAATTGCCGCGCTCGGGCCGCCGGGCAGGACGGCTCGCGCGCGGATCAGACGGGAGGCGAGGGCCGCGCGGTGAAGCCGAACGCGCGTGCGGGAAGCGGAAGAAAGGAATCGGACAAGCGAAGCCGGCGATGCGCGCCGCCCGCGCCCGGGCACGGCGAAGCAGCCGGGAGCGGCGGGTTGGACAACCGTAGCGCGGTGATTGCCGGACACACTTTCGACCTCGCTCACTCGGAAAAGAGCGTCATTTTAACCGATCACCCTGCCCGCCTTTAACGGGGAATCGTTGATGACGCGTATTTGGCGCGGCGCGCACGGCGTAATGCGGATGTCATACAGCGAGGCGCCGCAGCGTGAACACGAACATGCCGACGGCGATCGTGCCCATCATGCCGCGCCGCCACAGGTAGTAGGCGAGTCCCGCGGCCGACGCCCACAGCGCGTGATTCGACAGCGCGAGCGAAATGCCGACGGGCGTCTCCAGCAGATCGGGCACGACGACGCCCGCGAGCGCCGCGGCCGGCGCGTAGCGCAGCACCCGCTGCACGCGCGGCGGCAGGACTATGCGCTCGCCGCCGATCAGAAACAGCGCGCGGGTCACCGCCGTGACGAGCCCCATGCCGATGATCGCGAGCCAGACTTGCAGCGCGCTCACCGGACGGTCCTGGTGGTGCCGGCCTTCGGCTTGCCGCGCTCGGCGATCACGTCCGCGAGCGTGCCCGCGACGAGCGCCGCGAACACCGACAGCGGCAGGCCGAAGCGATACGGCAGATCGAACGTCAGCAGCGCGACGACGCTGGCGACCGCGACGGCCGCGAGCGTCGAGCGCGTCGCGATTGCCGAGACGATGAGCGGAAGCAGCGCGAGCGTGCCGGCGAGTTCGAGGCCCCAGTTATCGGGGATCAGGCTCGCGAGCAGAATCCCGATCACCGACGACACCTGCCACGAGCTCCAGCTCGACGCGGCGAGTCCCCAGAAGAACGCTTCCTTGCCGGGCTGCCAGCCGGTCGCGAAGTTCTGCTTGGAGAACATGAGGTAAATGATGTCGCCGTTGAAATAGCCGAGCAGCAGGCGGCGCTTCAACGGCAAGTAGGAGAAATGCGGCGCGAGACCCGCGCTGAAGATCACGAAGCACAGGTTGACCATCGCGGCGGTCAGGAGAATGGTCCAGAGCGGCAGCTTCGCGGCGAAGAGCGGCAGCACGGCGAGCTGCGAGGAGCCCGCGTACACCAGAAACGTCATCCCGAGCGCCTGCGGCACGGTAAGCACGGATTTCGTCATCGCGATCCCGGTGACGAGGCCCCAGGAGAAAGTCGCGAGGACGGCGGGAGAGAAGGTGCGCGCACCCTCGAGAAAGGCGCGGCGATTCGTGTCGGACAGCCGGTGGAGCATGAGCGGGGGCGAGGCCAGATTGACCAATCGGGCAGCGGACCACCGCACGGCCTCGGTCGATTGCGCGATGGATTGAAAAATCGGGAATGGCGGCTTCGCCGTTTCCCTTCGGGTTTGCAGCGGACGGCGAAAGGCAAATTATAGCGTCGCGAAAGACGCTCCAAGATCGGTTTCGCCGTGAAAAGACGCTAAAATGACGCTCTTTCCCCGCCTTTGCGCTCCGGGTGCGCGTTCCTCGGCCGGAAGTTTCACGCAAGAACGCACGCAAAAACAGCGCACGAGCGTCGCCGCCCACCACGACCGGGCGGGCAGCCCGAACTCACTTGAACGAGACAGCTAGGAGAATCGTATGTCAATGGCCGACCGCGACGGCAAGATCTGGATGGATGGCAAGCTGATCGACTGGCGTGATGCCAAGATCCACGTTCTGACCCACACGTTGCACTACGGCATGGGCGTATTCGAGGGCGTGCGCGCGTACAAGACCGCACAGGGCACGGCAATCTTCCGCCTCAAGGAGCACACCAAGCGCTTGCTCAACTCGGCGAAAATTTTCCAGATGGAAGTCCCGTTCGATGCCGCGACGCTCGAAGCCGCGCAACTCGAAGTCGTGAAGGCGAACAACCTGGAGTCGTGCTACACCCGCCCGATCATCTGGGTCGGCTCGGAGAAGCTCGGCGTCTCGGCGAAGGGCAACACCATCCATGTGGCCATTGCCGCATGGCCGTGGGGCGCGTATCTCGGCGAAGACGGCCTGGCGAAGGGCATCCGCGTGAAGACATCGTCGTTCACCCGCCATCACGTGAATGTCTCGATGGTCCGCGCCAAAGCGTCCGGCTGGTACGTGAACTCGATCCTCGCGAACCAGGAAGCGGTCGCCGACGGCTACGACGAAGCCCTCCTGCTCGACGTGGACGGCTACGTCTCCGAAGGCTCGGGCGAGAACTTCTTCCTCGTGAACAATGGCAAAATCTATACGCCAGACCTGGCCTCGTGCCTGGACGGCATCACGCGCGACACGGTCATCACCCTCGCGCGCGATTTCGGCATCCCGGTGATCGAGAAGCGCATCACGCGCGACGAGGTCTACACCTGCGACGAAGCGTTCTTAACCGGCACCGCCGCCGAAGTCACGCCGATCCGCGAGCTCGACCGCCGCACCATCGGCGCAGGCAGGCGCGGTCCGATCACCGAGAAGCTGCAGAGTGCGTTCTTCGACGTCGTCGGCGGCAAGAACGAGAAGTACGCGAGCTGGCTCGCGAAGGTCTGAGCGACCTTCCGGCGAAGCAGCGGGCCGCGCCCGTGCGCTTCGTCCCAGAACCCGCACGCAACGCAAGACATCAAGACAAGAGATAGCAATGAGCGACCTGAAGGAAATGCCGCTGGTGGAGCTGAGCGCCAAGGATCTGCCGGCCTTCTGCCCGAACCCGAAGATGCAGCGCTGGAGCGCGCATCCGCGCGTGTTCATCGACGTGACGCACGGCGAGGCGCGCTGCCCGTACTGCGGCACGCGCTACAAGCTGAAGGACGGCGAAGTGCTCAAGGGCGGTCACTGAGCTTGGCACGGGGCGTCCCGCGGCGCCCCGCATCGAACGGGCGGATACCCCGCCCTGCTCGCCCGCGCCGCGCAGCCATCGAGGGGGCCGCGCAAGTCAGACCCACGACAATCAACGGCTCGCCCCAAGGCGGCGAGTTGCGTTTCTTTTTTGAGATCGGATAACAACAGATGCGCCGCGCGCTGGTTATAGCACCGAACTGGATCGGTGACGCATTGATGGCGCAGCCGCTCTTCACGCTTCTGCGGAAGCTGCATCCGCGCATCGCGATCGATGCCGTCGCGCCCACCTGGGTCGCGCCCGTGCTCGAGCGCATGCCGGAGGTCCGCGACGTCTACGCGACGGACCTCGCCCACGGCAAGCTGCAACTGCTGCGCCGCTGGCAGCTCGCAAGCGATTTGCGCGATGTCGGCTACGACGCCGCCTACGTGCTGCCCAATTCCGTGAAATCCGCGCTGATCCCGTGGATGGCGGGTATCAATCTGCGCATCGGCTACACCGGCGAGAGCCGCTACGGGTTGCTCAACGTGCGGCACGCGAATCCGCCGAAGGCCGAGCGCCCGCCGATGACGGCCCACTACGCCGCGCTCGCCTACGCGCCTGGCGCAAAGCTGCCGTTCGTCGACAAATACGCGCAGGGGCACGCCGCCGGCAACGAAGCCGCCCCGGCCGACGCCCCCACGCTACTGGTTCCGCGCCTCGAATCGGATCCGAACGAAGCCGCCCGCGTCTCGACGCGCTTCAATCTCGACACGCGTGCGCCGCTCGTCGTGTTCTGCCCCGGCGCGGAGTACGGTCCGGCCAAGCGCTGGCCGCCGGAGCATTTCGCGTCGCTTGCGCAGTTCATCGCGCAGTCGTTCCCGTATGCGCGCATCATCGCGCTCGGCTCGAAGAAGGATGCGCCGATCGCGCAGGCCATCGCGGACCGCGCGCCGAACGTGCGCAACCTGTGCGGCCAGACCTCGCTCGGGGAGGCCTGCGCGCTGATTTCGCGAGCCAGCGCGGTCGTCACCAATGATTCGGGCCTGATGCACGTCGCGGCCGCGTCGCGCCGGCCGCTGGTCGCGGTCTACGGCTCGACCGATCCGCGCCACACGCCGCCCTTGTCCGATCTCGCAAAGGTACAATGGTTGCATCTTGAATGCAGTCCGTGCTTTGCCCGCGAGTGCCCGCTCGGCCATCTGAAC
The DNA here is from genome assembly GCA_001189335.2 of Candidatus Paraburkholderia schumanniana. Lineage (GTDB taxonomy): Bacteria > Pseudomonadota > Gammaproteobacteria > Burkholderiales > Burkholderiaceae > Caballeronia > Caballeronia schumanniana. Next base: position 18,311 of record LFJH01000005.1, on the reverse strand, counting down.
TGCCTTCGCGAACTCACCGCGGAGCAGGTTTTCGGCAACTTGCGCGGCATGCTGCTCGCGCATCGCTGATGTTGCCGGCGCGCGTCAACACCAGCGTTTTCGGGCGGTTACCAGCCGTGTGTGCGGGCGCAGACACGCGAATGTCTCCGAACGGGGATATGCTTTGACCAATGACCAATGCAGCGCGTCGTCCCGTCGCCCAGCCGTCATCAGCGGCCGACAGGGGCGCCTGCACCGAATGCCAGAGACCCACGAGCCATGCCACGTTTCGCCCGCCTCTTCGATGCCGCCGCCGATACCCTCAATGCTTACTATCAGGCCGTCGCGGACAACAGCATCGATACGGTGATGCCGTTGTGGCTCGACGAGGAGTTCGCCACCTGCGTCTGCCCTGACGGCACGCATCTGCACGGGCTGGAGAGCATCCGCGCCGGTCTCGGCAGGCAGTTCGAAACGCAGCCGGTGACGATCGAGCCGCTCGATATCCGCGTGTACGACAGCCTCGGCACGGTGGTGTACGCGATTGCCGAAGCGCATCAGCCGGCTGAGCCGACCAGCGCGCCGCGCATGATCTACACGACCTACGTGATGGTTCACGAGCGCGGTGAGTGGCGCATCGCACATATTCACGCGAGCGAGATGCCGCTGGAGACGGCGGGACAGTTTGCGGCCAGGCTGCGTCACGGTCAGGGACCGCTGCATTGAAGGTTTGAAGCGCTGAAGAAGACGTTTGTCGGGGAGGGGCCATGAAGCGCGATCCGTTGTTGAAACACGATCCGTCGTTCGTGGACAAGGCGCCTGCCGTCGCACTGAATAAAGCCGCGCGCGTGCTCGCGCCGACTGCCGCGGAATGGCTCTACAGCGCGCCGCTCTGGCTGCCGACGAGCCACGCGCAGACCATCGTCCCCGCCCTCTTCGGACGCAAACCCGCGGTACTACACTACCGGCGCGAGCGCTGGAGCACGCCCGATGGCGATTTCATCGATCTCGATTACCTCGCGCACGAGCCAGGCGATGAGCCCGCCGCGTCCGCCCCGCTCTTCGTGTTTTTCCACGGACTCGAAGGCAACTCCGACTCCCACTACGCCCGCACGATGATGGCCGCCGCGAAGCGTCGTGCCGCACTTCCGCAGCTGCAGCGGCCCGCTCAATCTGCTGCCGCGCTTCTATCACCTCGCCGACGGCGCGGAGGTCGACTGAATCCTGCGGCGGCTCGCGCAGTCGCATCGCGGGCCGATCGTGGCAGCGGGCGTCTCGCTCGGCGGCAACGTGCTGCTGCACTGGCTGTGCGAGCGCGGCACGGATGCGTCTATCATCAGCGCGGCGGCCGCCATCTCGGCGCCGCTCGATGTCCACGCGGGCGGCGAGGCGATCTCGCGGGGGCTTCGGCATGGTGTATACGCGCAGCTTCCTGAAGTCGCTGAAGAGGAAGGCGCTCGCGAAGCTCGGGCAGTATCCCGGCCTCTACGACCGCGACGCCGTGCTCGCCGCGCGCACGCTGTACGAATTCGACAACGTCGTGACCGCGCCCGCTGCACGGCTTTCGCGATACCGACCACTACTGGTCGGCCGCGACGGTCCACGCGCATCTGAGACGCATCGAAGTGCCCGCGCTGCTGCTGAACACGCGCAACGATCCGTTCCTGCCGGAGTTCGCGCTGCCATCGCGCGCGGAAGTGTCCGAGCGCGTGACGCTCGATCAGCCGAACCACGGCGGACACGTCGGCTTCATGACGGGACCGTTCCCGGGCCGGATCGACTGGCTGTCGCTGCGCGTGTTCGGTTATCTGGATAACTTCGTTTCCTGAACGATCATGGATGAAATCGTCAAGCAGGCGCTCGCCAAATGGCCCAACGTTCCGCACTGCACGGGCTGGCTGCTGCTCGACCGGCGCGGCCAGTGGCGCATGCGCGACGACGCGGCGCAGGCCGCAGGAGAACTCGGCACGCCGATCCGGCATGAAGCGCTCCTCGGCTTCATCAACCGCAACTACGAAAGCGATCCCGACGGTCAGTGGTTCTTTCAGAACGGGCCGCAGCGCGTCTATGTGGAGCTGGCGTACACGCCGTGGATCGTGCGACTGCAGGCGATCGACGGCGCCTTGCGCCTGACCGATCAGGCCGGTGCGGCCTTCGAGCCGGCGCACGCATGGATCGACGACGAAGGCGGCATCCTCTTTTCCGATGGCGCCTCGCCCTCACGCGTGGCCGCGCTGCACGACCACGATCTCGAACTGTTCGCGAACCACGCGGCCCTCGACGATGGCGGCAAAGGCGGCCTCTTCCACTGGCGCGCAGGCGTCGAACTGCCCGTAAAGCCGATCGCGCGCGCGGATGTCGCACGGCGCTTCGGCTTCGTCGCGAGTCCGGCGGCGCGCGCGGCCACGAAGAACTGACCTAGCCGTTCTTCTCCTGATCGCGCTCTTCCTTGTAGCGTGCCTCGAAATCGCGCAGGCGCGCGGGAATCGTCGACAGATCGTAGAAGCTCGCGCTCTTCACGTCGCGCGCTTCCTTCAGTTGGCGAATCGCGGACGGCCAGGCGCCGTCGAGCGCGAACTTTTCCGCCATCGCCTGATGCTGCTGCAGCGGATCGTTGAGCCCCGCGCTCGCCTGCGCGAGATAGAGTCACCAGTCCGGTCGCGACGGTTCGGCGCGCGTTTCGCGGCGCGCGAGCGACTGCGCTTGCGCGAAGCGATGCGCGGCGAGCAGCGCTTGCAGATGCACGTCGATGGCCGCGTGCGATTCCGGCCAGCGCTTCTGGGCGATGTCGACCAGGCGCACCGCATCGTCGAAGCGGCCGGCGCGGCGCGCGATGTCGGCGGCGAGGACGTCCAGACTCGTCGAACTGCGCTGGACCTGCGCCGGCTGCGGTTTCGGGGCTGGCGCGCGTCCGCCTTCGACGTGAACCGGCGCAAGCGCAATGTCGGCGACCGCGCGCGGCGGGGCGGCCGGCGCGGGTTCGGGTGGCGCGCTCCCGCCGAGGTTGAGCGGCGCGCGTGCGTTGTTGAGCGGCGTCGCGATTCGCGATCATGGACGGGTCCGCATTGCGCAGCGACGGGCTGGAAGCGCCACGTTCCTTCTGCGTCGGCGCCTGCGCGTTTTCCGGAGCCGGCTTCGCGGCGTCGGCCTTCACTTCCTGGCGAACCTGTGCCGATGCCGTCGCCGCGCTCGCTTCTTCGCCCTCGAACAGCCGCCGCGCCCGAGCGAGTCGCTGGCGGCGCCGTAATCGCCCGTCAGCAATTGCGCGAGCGCGATGCCGTACCAGTTCGCCGCCGGATTGAGCGCTGTCTGGTCGTCGATCTCGGAGCGCAGCCGGCTCGCGACCTCGCGATAATCGCTCGCGTAGTTCACCTGCAGCACGCGCGCGCGGGCGCGCACGAACGCATATTCCACCGACTGCCGCGGCTGCCGGTACGGCACGCGCCGCGCGCGGCCCTCCATGTCGGCGATGCGCTCGGTCGTAAGCGGGTGCGTCCGCACATAGGGCGGCACGCCGTTGTCCGACATCGTCGAGCGGTCGAGGTGCTCGAAGAACGCGGCCATTGCGTACGGGTCGTAGCCGGCGGCGCTCAGCATCTGGAAGCCGACGCGGTCCGCCTCGTGCTCGGCCGCGCGCGAAAAGCGCAATTGATTGATTGTCGACGGCAAACGCCTATTCGCCCATCGCGATGCCCATGCCGAGATCGCCGCTGTGCGCGAGCAAACCCGCGAGCAGGCCGGCGAGCGCGGCGTAGCTGTTCTTTTGCTGCGTGCCGAGCATCCGCGCGATATGGCGCTGGAGCACGTGCCCCATTTCGTGCCCGACCACGGACGCCAGCTCCGATTCCGTCTGCGTCGCCGCGATCAGGCCCGTGTTCACGCCGATGAAGCCGCCGGGCATCGAAAACGCGTTGATCTGCGGGTCGCGCACGGCGAAGAGGTCGAAATCGGGGCGGTAGCCGCCGAGATACTGCGTGGCCGCCGCGGCAGACAGCTTCGACGAAATCGAATCGAGGTAGTCGCGCAGCAGCCAGTCATCGAGATAGTCGGGATCGGCGCGCACTTCGCGCATCATGCGCTCGCCGATCTTGCGCTCGGCCTGAGGTGTGAGCGACCCGCCGGAGCCGTCGCCGAGATCGGGCAGTTGCACCGACGAAAGCGGCGCGCGCAGGCCGGACATCGTGCCGGGCCGGTTGGCGAAGCGGCTTTCCGAGCCGCCATAGACGCCGAACACGCCTTCCGCGACGTTGCCGGGCACATCGCCGCCGCCGTTCTCCTGCGATGCACGCAGTTGCGATGCCGCAAGCGTGCCCGTCGTGCCCGTCGCGCCGGCGGGGTTGGCCGGGTTGCCGTTCGGACCAGGGCCGCCGGCAACGGGCGTGCCCGATTACGCCAGCGCCGCAGGCGGCATGGCGAGGGCAAGGCACAACAGGGAGACGAGCGCGCGGTTCGGACGTGTAGGATGCATGGCGCGAAAGGGACGCGGCGCCGGGAGTCGGCTCGAAAACGGAAACGAGCTTATCGTATCAAGTGTTGCGCCCGCGGCGTCCGAACCACTGACGCCGGGCGGGATACGCGCACCGTGCGACACGGAAAACCGCGCGCATTCATGCTGGTATGATAAGCGCCCTTTCGAAGGAGACGCGATGTCCGGACTCACACATTTCGATGCCGCCGGCGAGACCCACATGGTCGATGTCGGCGAGAAGGGCGAGACGCGGCGCATCGCGATTGCGCGCGGCTCGATCGCGATGCTCGAAGGCACGCTCGCGCTGATCCGCGAAGGACGCGCGAAAAAGGGCGATGTGCTCGGCGTCGCGCGCATCGCCGCGATTCAGGGCGCGAAGCGCACGGCCGATCTGATTCCGCTGTGTCATCCGCTCGCGCTGACGCGCGTGGCGGTCGATTTCACGGTCGATGAAGCGCTGCCGGGCGTGCACTGCGAAGTGCGCGTGGAGACGGTCGGGCGGACGGGTGTGGAGATGGAGGCGCTGACCGCCGTGCAGGTCGGATTGCTGACCATTTACGACATGTGCAAGGCGGTGGATCGGGGGATGACGATCAACAACGTGCGCGTGATGGAGAAGCATGGCGGGAAGTCCGGGGATTGGGTGGCGGCAGTTCAGGTGCCGCCGAAACCCTGAGTCCGCACCGCCTCACTCTTCATCCTCATCATCGGCCGCAGGCGCCTGGCTCTGCGCCGGCACGCCATAAAGCTTCACCAGATCGGCCCTGAACGAAGCCAGCGACGTATCCGCCTCATCGACGAGATCGTAAACGGCCGAGAGCTGCTTCGGCCAGTCATGCAATTCGGTGGCGAAAATCTTCAGCCGGGCCATGGTGTCGAGCGCCTCGGCCTTCTGCCCGGCCAGCGCCTGCAATACCGCATAGCGCCGCAACACCGTCTCGCCCGGCAGCAGCGCTATCGCCTTGCGATGCGCCGCGAGCTTCTCCTCGACGTTCTGCGCGTTGATCGGCAGGAGTGTCGCCGCACCGTAGTCGCCCCACGCCGTGAACAGGAACGACGGATTGTCCCGGTACTGCTCCACCGGCCGCGAGCCGTAGTAAAGCACTTCGGCGCGGTTGTAGTCCCGCAGCGTCGGATAAAGCGCCGCCAGCCCACCGAGCACGAGCACGACATACACGCCATACGATAGCGGCCGCGCCACGAGACGCAAGGGCCGCGTCTCCAGTAAACCGATGACGAGCATCGCCGGCATCAGGAAGAACATGTACTGCTGCGGATACTCGACGAGCGCGTGCATCATCAGCACACCGAGCAGCGACAGCGCGAAAATGCGCGCCGGCGTCTGCGGCGCGCGCAGCACGCGAATCAGCCAGAACGCGACGCCCGCCACCAGTATCGCCATGCCGAGCGCGCCGGTCTTCGCGAGCAGGTCGATGAAAATATCGTGCGCGTTGTTCGCGATCTCCACGCCGCCGAAATCGCGCACGAGATCGAACTGATAGCGAGGGAATTCACCCCAGCCCACACCCAGCAGCGGATGCGTCTTGAACATCGTCCAGCCGTATTTCCAGAGCGCGAGGCGCGGCGCGATCTGGTTCGCGTCCTGCATGCGCTCCGCGGCCGATTCGGCCAGACCGAAGCCATAGCGCGTGTTCGCCCAGCGCACCGCCGCATTCACCGCAAAAAACACGATTGCGAGCAGGACTGGCACGAGCCACGCGCGCACGTCGCGCCGGCCCGGACCGTTGAAGCCTTCGGATGAGATCGGCCGCCCCAGCACGAAGGCCATCCAGAAACCGGCGACGGCGATCACCCCCGTCTGCAGCCACGGCCCGCGCGATACCGTGAGCGCGAGCCCCAGCGAATACACCGTCGACAGCACGAGCCACAATACGATCGGCAGACGCCGCGTCTGCACGAAGTAGAGCGCACCTGCCATCGCGAACGCGATGACCGTCGCAAGGTGATTCGCCTGCGCCATGTTGCCGAACGGGCGACGGTTGATCATCACGTTGTAGGCGACGACGAACGGCGTGAACTTCACCTCGAGGTGAAGGAGTTGCACGATCTGGCAGAACACCGCGAACAGCCCGCCGACGATCAGCGCCACCGCGCCGATACGCAACGCCTTCTCTCCGAGCCCCGCGCGCACGAGCCCGAAGCCCGTATACACCGCGACGAAGGAAGCGAGCAGATACGCGCCGCCCAGCCAGTTCATGGATGGCTGGGCAACCGGCAGCAGGACCGTCTGCGCGACGAGCAGCAGGCCGAACGCGAGCGGCATCAGCGCAACGACCGGCGAGGCGAACGGCACCTTCGGCTCGGACACGCGCACGAGCAGCGCGACCGTCGCACCGAGCGCCAGATAGAGCGCGAGCGCGCTGTATTCGGCGTAGAAAGTCGGAATCGGATAGGTGTGGTTGACGACGGCGAAAGGAATCGTCAACGCGAGACACAGGACGGCAAAACAAAAAAAACGCGCGGATTGGGAAGACATGAGGGACTGGGAACGTCGGCAACCGGCGCACTATACAAAACTTTGCCCCTGCTGTCCGGCGGACGACGGGATTTGCGACGAAAACGCTGCTTTTGGCGCAAAAACGACGGTCCACCAGGGCGCGGCGGCGCCGTGAATCCCGCCGCCGCGCCAGCGATCGTGCTTCGTTTGCCCGCGCTTCGCACTTTCGCAGTGCTTATGCGCGGCACTCGGGCGGTGCAAGATTGGCCGGCGAGGTCGCCGCAGCCGTCGGCAGCGGTCCCGCACCCGGCGCGGGCAGCGACGTGCCGTCTTCGCCGCGGCGAAGCACTCCCAGGTCACCGATCCGGCCTGCACTGCGCCGCGAGCGAGCGATGCGGGCTGTCGGCATGTCCGCATTGTCCGGTGTCGACGGCACCAGAACAAGCGTGTTCGATCCGGCGGGTGCGACGCGCGTCGAATACGCAATCGTGATCTGCCCGGTGTCGCTGTCGACATGGATTGAATCGACATTGCGCGTGCCTGGCGGCGACGCGTAGCCGCCCGCGAGATCCGCGCCGCTCGCCGCGTTCTCGGCCACCGCGAGCCGCGCCGATGCCGCGAGCGATATGCCCTCGCCCACGCGGCTTCGCGCCAGATAGTCCTGATACGCGGGAATCGCGTAAGCCGCGACCACGCCCACGATCGCGAGCACGATCATCAGTTCGATCAAGGTGAAGCCGCGAGCCATCTCTGCTTCACGCGCCCGAACCAAGAGCCGCGCCGTTCAGGCGGCGCGATGAAACCACAAACCAACATTGCCATTGCTGCTCCCAGAAGTACGAAAAAAGCGCCCTGCCCGCGCAATGCGAACAGGACGCTTCGATCCTATTGAGGAAGCCATAACTTCGGCAGTCCGCCGAACGGCATAGGCGGTTTCGTACGCGGCTAGCTCGTCACACGTCCGGAGGCGGCCAGCGCGCGACGCCTGAGCAGCCAGCCGCCCGCGACGACGAGCAGCGCGCCGAGCGCCCGCGCCGCATAGCTGACGAGCTCCGTATTGAGCGCGGGCCAGCGATCGATGAACGGATCGTCGATGATGAGCCCGCCGGCGATCCACCCGAGCAGGCCCGCGCCGAGCAGAACGATGACCGGAAACCGGTCGAGCAGCCTCAGCACCAGCGTGCTGCCCCACACGATAAGCGGAATGCTCACGATCAGCCCGAAGATCACCAGCGCGAGCCGGTGTCGCGGATCGGCCGCCTCCGCCGCACCGGCGATCGCGATCACGTTGTCGAGGCTCATCACGGCATCCGCGATGATGATCGTCTTCACCGCCGCCAGAAGTCGGTCCGATGCGTTGATCTCGTGCGCGTCGTGATCCGGCTGCATCAGCTTCACGCCGATCCACAGCAGCAGCAGGCCGCCCACGAACTTGAGGAACGGAATGTCGAGCAGCATCACGGCAAATCCGATCAGCACGACGCGCAGGAGGATCGCGCCGAGCGTACCGAGCACGATGCCGCGCGTGCGCTGAGTGTTGGGCAGGTTGCGGCATGCGAGCGCGATCACGACGGCATTGTCGCCGCCGAGCAGGATGTCGATCACGATGATCTGAACGACCGCGCCCCAGTGAAGCATCGAGAAGAATTCGAGTATGTCTGGCAAAAGGAAAAAGCAGCAGCCGAAAAAAAGCGAGGAAGCAACGCTCCCTCGCTCTTCATCGACTTGTACGAAAGGAATCAGTAAGAGTACCAAACCCTCGCGTACTTTGCCGGTTTCCCTTACAGCACCGACTTCAGCAGACAGCCCATCTCCGACGGGTTCTTCGTGACCTTGATGCCGCATGCGTCCATGATTTCGAGCTTGGCTTCCGCCGTATCCGCACCGCCCGAGATCAGCGCGCCTGCGTGGCCCATGCGCTTGCCCGGAGGCGCCGTCACGCCCGCGATGAAGCCGACGACCGGCTTCTTCATGTTGTCCTTGATCCAGTAAGCCGCGTTCGCTTCGTCCGGACCACCGATCTCGCCGATCATGATGACGGCGTCCGTGTCGGGATCGTCGTTGAACATCTTCACCACGTCGATGTGCTTGAGACCGTTGATCGGATCGCCGCCGATACCGACCGCCGACGACTGGCCGAGGCCCAACGCCGTCAGCTGGCCCACGGCTTCATACGTGAGCGTGCCTGAGCGCGACACGACACCGATGCGGCCCTTCTTGTGGATGTGGCCCGGCATGATGCCGATCTTCAGCTCGTCCGGCGTGATCGTGCCGGGGCAGTTCGATCCGAGCAGCAACGTCTTGCGGTTTTCGCGGCGCATGCGGTCCTTGATCTCGAGCATGTCGCGAACCGGAATGCCTTCCGTGATGCAGATCGCGAGATCGAGATCGGCCTCGACGGCTTCCCAGATCGCGGCGGCTGCGCCCGCGGGCGGCACGTAGATCACCGAAACCGTTGCGCCGGTTTCAGCCTTCGCTTCCTTCACGGACGCATAGATGGGAATGCCTTCGAAGTCTTCGCCCGCGCGCTTCGGGTTCACACCCGCGACGTAGGCTTCGCGGCCGTTCGCGTATTCGCGGCAGGCGCGCGTGTGGAACTGGCCGGTCTTGCCGGTGATGCCCTGCGTGATGACCTTCGTGTCTTTGTTGATCAGAATCGACATGTAGTGACCTCTGTTCATTTGGCGTCGCTATGAAAATACAAGCGCCGCCATTCGTATCTGGTGGAACGCTCTCTTAGGCAGTCAAGCGAAACGCGCTTACTTGCCTTCGGCTGCCGCGACGACCTTCTGCGCGGCTTCTTCCATGCTGTCCGCCGAGATGATCGGCAGCCCCGAGTCAGCCAGCATCTTCTTGCCGAGGTCTTCGTTCGTGCCCTTCATGCGCACGACGAGCGGCACTTGCAGATGCACGGCCTTCGATGCCGCGATCACGCCTTCCGCGATCACGTCGCAGCGCATGATGCCGCCGAAGATGTTCACCAGAATTGCCTTCAGATTCGGGTTCTTCAGCATCAGCTTGAAGGCTTCGGTCACCTTCTCGGTCGTGGCGCCGCCGCCGACGTCGAGGAAGTTGGCCGGCTCTCCGCCGAACAGCTTGATGGTGTCCATCGTCGCCATCGCGAGGCCCGCCCCGTTCACGAGACAGCCGATGTTGCCGTCGAGCGAGATGTACGCGAGGTCGAACTTCGACGCTTCGATTTCAGCCGGATCTTCTTCGTCCAGATCGCGATACGCGACGATTTCCGGATGACGGAACAGCGCGTTCGAATCGAAGTTGAACTTGGCGTCGAGCGCGATCACCTTGCCGTCGCCGGTCAGGATCAGCGGGTTGATTTCCGCAAGCGATGCGTCGGTTTCGTAGAACGCCGTGTACAGGCCTTGCAGGATCGCGCGCGCTTGCGGGACCGATGCGTCGGGAATGCCGATCTTGCGTGCGAGATCATCGGCATCCTTGTCCTGCATGTCCTGCAGACCGGTCGACGGCTCGATGGCGAATTTGTGCAGCAGTTCAGGCGTCTTTTCCGCGACTTCCTCGATGTCCATGCCGCCTTCGCTCGACGCCATCACGACGATCTTCTGCGAAACGCGGTCGAGCACGAGGCCGACGTACAGTTCCTTCTTGATGTCCGCGCCTTCTTCGATCAGCAGGCGGTTCACCTTCTGGCCTTCCGGGCCGGTCTGGTGCGTGACGAGCTGCATGCCGAGGATCTGGTTCGCGTATTCGCGGACCTGCTCGATCGACTTGGCGACCTTCACGCCACCGCCCTTACCGCGGCCGCCGGCGTGGATCTGCGCCTTGACGACCCAAACCGGGCCGCCCAGCTCTTCCGCGGCCTTGACCGCATCGTCCACCGAGAACACGGGTTTGCCGCGCGGGACCGCGACGCCGAATTTCCGCAGGATTTCCTTACCCTGGTACTCGTGAATCTTCATGCGTGATTCCTTCAGTCTGAGAGTTGGAGTGAACTTCTAATTGCTTGAACCGCTGATTTTTTCGATTCTTGTTTGAATGCCGTGCGTCCGCGCGGGCGTTCATGCCGCGCGAGGCGGACTATGTCTCCCGCCTGTCTTGTCCTTCGCGCGTCCCCGTCCTGTCGGCCGGCGTGTGTGGCCGAACCAGCGCGGATAGTATTCCTTGACCGCGGGACCGTCGAAGCGCAATGTATGACATCGGCCGAGCTGAAACGGCGGCTCGTCGCGCGGCGCGGTCGTGTGTGTGCGTATCGTCGGTTTGGTTGAAGGGATTGCCGTCCTCGATTTTCCAAACGTCGCTCGCGAATGCCTGGATGGCCGCGGTCGGCAGCACGCTGCATAACTCGGTGAGATGGGTGCACCCGGCCACGCCGCGCAGCAGCTTGCTGGCCTCGCGGCGAAAATTCTGAAGTAGATTGAGTTCGATGAGCCCGGCGATACACGGAATTGGACTCGGCGCAAAGACCGCCATAGGGCGACCACTCGGACGACGCTTCGGCGTCGACGATGGTGAGTTTGCGGTCGATGGTGATGCGCAGCCAGAGTTCATGGATCGGCAGGCCATGTGGCCGAACGCCTGTCGCGAGGTGAACGTCGCGCGGCTTGTCGTCGGTTAGACAGGCTTCGATATCCCACAGGCCGTCGTCACGCTCGAAGGCTTCCAGCCGAATCGCGCGGCGATGGCGCAATTGTCGGGGAGCGGGAGACGAGAGAGGCATGCTGACAGTGGGCCGGTACGGGGAAAACCGTCGAATTTTAGCATATTGGGTATTTCGAGCCGGGCATGCTCTCGCCGAATGGCACATGCGTGCAAAAAACCGGTGACGCGGGGCGCCAGGTCCCGGCCGACGCCAGGGGCGTTGTGCTCTCGCGCTCAGTCGTCGACGATCTCTTCGTTCCAGTCTTCGTCGCCGCCCTTGAGGATCGTGCCGATCGTGCTGGCCGAGAAACCGCGGGCGGCGAGAAAGCGCGGCTGCTTGGCGCGCTCGGCGGGCGTCTCGGCAGGACGCCGTATTTCTTGTCCCAGACGGCCTGGGCGCGCGCCGTCTCGGTTTGAGCGAGCTTGTCGGCGGTTTCGCTGATGAGTGCATCGCCGACCGCGTGCCGCTTCAGTTCGCCGATGATCCTGCTGCCGCCCCCATGCGCGATGCCCGCCGATGCACGACACTCTCGACGAAGCGCTCGTTAGAAAGCCAGCCTTCGCGCTCGAGGCTGTCGAGCAGGGATTCGAGGGAATCGGCTTCTTCCACGTACGGGCGCAGTTTCCGCGACAACTCCGCGCGCGGCTGTATTCGCGGCGCGAGAGAAACGCGAGCGCACGCCCCTTGAGCGAGCGTTGCGGACGTCTGGAGCTGTTGACCTCGGTTGCGGAAGCCTTGTGGGTGCGCTGGCTCGAACGGCTGAAGACGGCATCGCCCGATGCAGCGCGCGGATCGTCGGCGATAGATCGAGGCGAAGTTGCGCATTGTTCGAACGGCTCGAAGGGATCGGCGTCTTCGAACGGGTCTGTGAAGGGTGTGAGGTCTGCTCGGGGATTTTGTTCGCGGGCTCAGGCGAACTCGATGCGCGCTTCGCACGCAACGATCCGGGCTGCTCGGCCGCCTGCTTCAATAACGCGCGAGCTTGTTCCAGACGGGTCGATCGGTCGACTGCGCCGACCTGCGCGCCCGTCGCGGGGTACCTGCGGCATGCGGTCATCGTTTTCGCCGGCAATGCCCGAAACAGAACGCTCCGGCGCGAATGACTTCGCGCCGGAGCGTTCCTTGTTGCCGCCTTTGAATGCACCGGACTTCGCGCCGGGCTTCGACGATGTGCCGCGCCGCTCGCTGCTTCGTTCGTAGCGATCGACGGATTCGGAACTGGCCTCGGCTCCTTCATCCGCCCGCCGTGCCAGCCTTCGATCCGAACCGGCGCTTCTGCATCGTCCTTCAGGCTCGACGCTTATTCTTCGTCCGCCACTTCGGCGCCCGCGACGACAGCCTCGCCCATCGCAGCCACGCCCAGCGATTCGCGGATCTTGTTCTCGATCTCGCGCGCGATGTCCGGATTCTCGCGCAGGAATTCACGCGCGTTGTCCTTGCCCTGACCGATGCGATCGCCGTTATAGCTGTACCAGGCGCCCGCCTTGTCGATCAGCTTGGCCTGCACGCCCAGGTCGATGATTTCGCCCTGACGCGAAATGCCTTCGCCGTAAAGAATGTCGAAGATGGCTTCGCGGAACGGCGGTGATACCTTGTTCTTCACGACCTTCACGCGCGTTTCGTTGCCGATGACTTCGTCGTTCTTCTTGATCGAACCGATACGACGGATATCCAGACGCACCGACGAATAGAACTTCAGCGCGTTACCGCCCGTGGTGGTTTCGGGGTTGCCGAACATCACGCCGATCTTCATGCGGATCTGGTTGATGAAGATGACGAGGCAGTTCGTGCGCTTGATCGTGCCCGTGAGCTTGCGCAGCGCCTGCGACATCAGACGCGCCTGCAGACCCGGCAGCGAGTCGCCCATTTCGCCTTCGATTTCCGCCTTCGGCACGAGCGCCGCGACCGAGTCGATGACGATCATGTCGATGGAGCCGGAGCGCACCAGCGCATCCGCGATTTCGAGCGCCTGCTCGCCCGTATCCGGCTGCGAGATCAGCAGTTCCGGCACGTTCACGCCAAGCTTGCCCGCGTATTGCACGTCGAGCGCGTGTTCCGCGTCGATGAACGCCGCCGTGCCGCCGAGCTTCTGCATCTCGGCAATCACCTGCAGCGTGAGCGTGGTCTTGCCCGACGACTCCGGACCGTAGATTTCCACCACACGGCCGCGCGGCAGACCGCCGACGCCGAGCGCGATGTCCAGTCCGAGCGAACCGGTGGAGACCACCTGAATGTCTTCGACCGCCTCACCTGCGCCGAGCCGCATGATCGACCCTTTGCCGAATTGCTTTTCGATCTGCGAGAGCGCGGCGGCCAGGGCCTTGCTTTTCTCCGCAGTCATTCCAGCCGGGCCTTTCTTGCTTTCTTCCATGAATCGTCCTTTGCTATGATGAACGGCGTCTGAGGCAGTGCGCACGGGCTTTCGACTGCTCATTGAGCATAAAAAATGTCCCTTCGGCACTCACGCAGATACTGTATAAAAAAACAGTAGTTTTTGCAAGCGGGTATCAGCGTGGCGCTGCTTTTTTCCACTCCGCGCGAACCGCGCAAAAACCGCAAAACACCTGGAGACCGCCGCGCCGGGCGACATACGGTGCCGGCAATGCCGATGCGCTTCATCGCGCATGCAAGGCGTACCAAAGCGCACACGACGATGCGAATCCTCATTGCCGAAGACGACAGCATACTCGCGGACGGCCTCGTCCGATCACTCCGCCAATCGGGATACGCCGTCGACTATGTGAAGTATGGCGTCGAGGCGGCCACCGCCCTGTCGCTGCAGCCATTCGACCTGCTGATCCTCGATCTCGGCCTGCCGCTCATGCCCGGCCTGGAGGTGCTTTGGCGCCTGCGCGCACGCAATTCGCAGATGCCCGTGCTGATCCTCACCGCCGCCGATTCCGTCGACGAACGCGTGAAGGGCCTCGACCTCGTCGCCGATGACTATATGGCCAAGCCCTTCGCGCTGAACGAGCTCGAAGCGCGCGTGCGGGCGCTCACGAGACGCGGCGCGGGCGGCGGGCCGACTGTCGTGAAGCACGGCTCGCTGTCGTTTGATCAGGTGGGCCGCATCGCCACGATCGGAGATCAGGTGATCGACCTGTCGGCGCGCGAGCTCGGCGTGCTCGAAGTGCTGCTGCAACGAACCGGCCGGCTCGTGTCGAAGGAGCAGCTCGTCAATCACCTGTGCGAATGGGGCGAGGAAGTCAGCAACAACGCGATCGAGGTGTACGTGCACCGGCTGCGCAAGAAGATCGAGCCGAGCGGCGCGAAGATCATCACGGTACGCGGCCTGGGTTATACGCTGGAGAAGGCCGGCGCCGCGGCCAACGGAGCAAGCGCGCAGGCATCCGGCGAGACCGCGGGCCATCACTATAAGTAGGTTGCATGGCATCGCCCGCCTCCACTGAATCGCGCGACTCCGGAAATCACGCCGAAGCGAGCGCCGCCGCGGATTCCGACGCCTTGCGCGATGCGCGCTACGCCAACCCGTTCGCGCCGCCCGACGAGCTCGAGCCGGGCAACGAGACGCATCCGCGCTCGCTCTTCGGCGAGATTCTCGACTGGATGCTCGCGCCGCTCCTGCTGCTCTGGCCGATGAGCATCGCGGTGACCTATCTCGTCGCGAAGTCCATCGCCAACGGGCCGTTCGACCGCGCGCTCGAAGCCGACGCCTACGTGCTCGCGCGTCAGATCCAGCCGATCAACGGCGTCGCCGAATTGCGCCTGCCCGATGCCACGCGGGATTTCTTGCGCGCCGACAACGTCGACAGCGTGTTCTTCCAGGTGCTCGGCACGCGCGGCGAACTCGTGAGCGGCGACCGCGACATGCCGTTGCCGCACGACGACGATCGTCCGCAGCCGGGCATCGTCGAGTTTCGAGACGACGTGCTGCGCGGTAACGACATCCGCGTCGCGTATACGACGGTCGATCTGCCCGGACTCGCGGCCGGACGCGATCCGGGAAGCGCACAACCCGTGCTCGTGCAAGTCGCCGAGACGCTCGACAAGCGCAGCCAGCTTGCCAACGACATCATCAAGGGCGTCATCCTGCCGCAATTCGTGATCCTGCCGCTCGCGATCATCCTCGTGTGGTTCGGGCTCTTGCGTGGGCTCGCGCCGCTGCACGCGCTGCAGTCGAACATCCGCGCGCGCCGCCCCGACGATCTCTCGCCGCTCCAGGCGGGCAGCGCGCCGCCCGAGATCGCGCCGCTGGTCGCATCGTTCAACGATCTGCTGACGCGCCTCGAACAGAACATGGAGTTCCAGAAACGTTTCATCGCCGATGCCGCGCATCAGATGAAGACGCCGCTCGCGGGCTTGCGCATGCAGGCGGAACTCGCGATGGCATCAGGACGTGTCGACGGAAGTGCAGCGCTCGCTCGAACAGATCGCGACGAGCTCGGAGCACGCGGCGCGTCTCGTCACGCAATTGCTCGCGCTCGCGCGCGCGGAGAATCGCGCGACGGGGCAGATTTTCACGCGCATCGTGTTGACGGATCTCGCGCGCCTCGCCGTGCGCGACTGGGTGCAGGCCGCGATCGCCAAGCGTATGGATCTCGGTTATGAAGAACCACCGTTTCCCGTGGAAGTGGAAGGCAACGTGGTGATGCTGCGCGAGATGCTGTCGAACCTGATCGACAACGCGATCCGCTACACGCCCGCCGGCGGCGCATCACCGTGCGCGTGCGGACCGACGACGATCTCGATCTCGTCCATCTCGAAGTGGAAGAAGACACGGGCCTCGGTATTCTGGCCGCGGAGCGCGCGCGTGGTCGAGCGCTTCTATCGTATTCTGGGACGTGAGGAAGACGGCAGCGGCCTGGGCCTTGCCATCGTCAAGGAGATTGCGGCGATGCACGGTGGCGCGCTCGCGATCGACGATCACGTCTATCAGGAGAGCCCGCGCCTCGCCGGAACCCTTGTCCGGGTCAGCCTGCAGCGGGTTTTTCCTGCCCGGGACAAACCCTGAGCGTCAGCTTTCGCGGCGCGCGACGAACCCGCGAAAAGAACGAAATTAGCCGAACTTAAATGATCGTTCTAATCGATTGAGCGTCGGTTCAACGCAGATCCCGATATCGTCCGCTACCGTGACGGACTCCCCGCGCGTCAGAACGCCGTAAGTTTTCGTTCCAATAATCCTTGCACCGGAGCCGCCTTGTCGCGGACCGACGTATTCGAATATCAAATCAGGAGACGATACATGGCTACGGTTGAGGGGCGCGTTTCGCACGCACCGATGACATCGGAGGAGAAGAAAGTCATCTTCGCTTCGTCGCTCGGTACGGTGTTCGAGTGGTACGACTTCTATCTGGCGGGCTCGCTTGCCGTGTATATCAGCAAGACGTTCTTCTCCGGCGTCAATCCGACGGCCGGCTTCATCTTCACCCTGCTCGGCTTCGCGGCGGGCTTCGCGGTGCGTCCGTTCGGCGCGATCGTGTTCGGGCGGCTCGGCGACATGGTCGGGCGCAAGTACACCTTCCTCGTGACGATCGTCATCATGGGCCTGTCGACGTTCCTGATCGGCTTTTTGCCGGGATACGCGACCATCGGCATCGCCGCGCCGATCATCTTCATCGCGATGCGCCTGCTGCAGGGCCTCGCGCTCGGCGGCGAGTACGGCGGCCGCGACCTATGTCGCGGAGCACGCGCCGTCGAACAAGCGCGGCGCCTGGACAGCGTGGATCCAGACGACTGCGACCCTCGGCCTCTTCATCTCGCTGATCGTGATTCTCGTGGTGCGCACCACGGTCGGCGAAGAGCAGTTCGGCGCATGGGCGTGGCGCATTCCGTTCCTCGTGTCGATCCTGCTGCTCGCCGTGTCCGCGTGGATCCGGATGAAGCTGCATGAGTCGCCGGTGTTCGAGCGCATCAAGTCGGAGGGCAAGACTTCGAAGGCGCCGCTCACCGAAGCGTTCGGCGAGTGGAAGAACCTGAAGATCGTGCTGCTCGCGCTCTTCGGTCTGACGGCGGGCCAGGCGGTCGTGTGGTACACGGGCCAGTTCTATTCGCTGTTCTTCCTCACGCAGACGCTGAAGGTCGATGGCACCAGCGCGAACATCATGGTGGCAGTGGCGCTCCTGATCAGCACGCCGTTCTTCGTGTTCTTCGGGTCGCTGTCGGATCGCATCGACCGCAAGCCGATCATCATGGCGGGCTGCCTGATCGCTGCCTTGAGCTTCTTCCCGCTCTTCAAGGCGCTGGTTCACTATACGAACCCGACGCTCGAGGCGGCAACGCAGAAGTCGCCGATCGTCGTGATCGCCAATCCGGACGAATGCTCGTTCCAGTTCAACCCGGTGGGCACGTCGAGGTTAACGACGTCGTGCGATATCGCGAAGAGCGCGCTGTCGAAGGCCGGTCTCAACTATGAGAACGTCGCCGCGCCGGCGGGCACGCTCGCTCAGATCAAGGTCGGCGAGACCGTGGTGAACACCTACGACGGCAAGGCAGCCGATGCCAAGGCGCAGGGCGCCGCGTTCGACAAGACGCTGGCGAGCACGCTTAAGAGCGCCGGCTATCCGGCAAAGGCCGATCCGGCGCTGATCAACTGGCCGATGACGATCGTGATCCTGACGATCCTCGTGATCTTCGTGACGATGGTGTACGGTCCGATCGCTGCGATGCTGGTCGAGATGTTCCCGGCGCGGATCCGCTATACGTCGATGTCGCTGCGCGGCCTCAAATCTGAAGTGCAACACCTGTTTCGTATAAGGTGTTGCGATGCACGAAAGAACTCAGTATCAGCAGCTTCAACCCGAAGAGCGTCTGACCATTGCAAGCCTGCATTT
>LFJH01000073.1 GCA_001189335.2 Candidatus Paraburkholderia schumanniana | reverse complement strand
GAGTACGTTTCGTTGAAAGATCCAGATCAAGACCAAGTTGTGTCATCGAAGATGTCCTTGAATTTCTCTTCTTTCCAGGATAGTCCAATCAGGTGCCAGGATCGGGAGTTTGGCAGAGGTTCCCTAGTACGTCGGCATTGTGCTAATGGCGGCGGCGCTTACGCTGCCCCATGCGTATTTCATCCCGGTGCTGTGGGTCATCGCGGGCTTCGGCATCTGCGTGCTGCTGTTCTTCCTCGCGCGGCTCGTATGGATGGCGCGCTCGCGCACGGTGCTGTGGTATGTGGGGTCGCTTGCGATCGTGCTGTTCGCGACGTTCTCCGAGGTGCTCGGTGCGGCTTTCGGCCTGAAGGTGCTGGTCGGCGGCGTCAACACGGTGATGGTGATGGCCGCGCTCTCGTCCAGCATGATGGCGGCGTTCGCGATCGCCGAGCAGATGCGCGCCGAGCGCGACTTCCGCCGCCAGGCGCAGATGGAATTGCGCAATAAAGTCACGCCAATCGGCCTCTTCACGCTCGATTCGGACGGTCATTTCGTGCGCGCCAACCCCGCATTGCGCGCCATGCTCGATCTGCAGAAAGCCGACTACAAGGTGCGTCACTGGAACGACTACTTCGAGGCGGGCGCGTGGGGCGCGTTGCAGGCGCTGGCGTCGAAGGGCAGCGACGGCGAGCTGGAAATGAGCGGGTCGCCCGAGCACGGCACCGGCGAGCGTCGCTATTTGCTGAAGGCCATCCGCGCGAACGGCTAGATCGAAGGCTCGCTGCAGGACACGACCGAACGTTCGAGAGCCGTGGAGCGTCTGCGCTTCCTCGCCGAACACGATTCGCTCACCGGATCGCTGAATCGCCGCGGCATCGAGAAGGCGATCGGCTCGGAAAGTGAAGAGACGCCGCTGCCGTGGGTGCTGGCTTACGTCGATCTCGACCGCTTCAAGCTCGTCAACGACCTCTTCCGGCCATCGCTGCGGCGACGAAGTCCTGCGGCAAGTTGCGGCGCGCACGCGGGCTCACTTCAGACGCAGCTATCCGGTCGGGCGCATCGGCGGCGACGAGTTCGTCTGCGTGATGAACGACACCTCCATCGAAGACGCCATCGCGCAATGCCGCGAACTGATCTCGATTCTCTCGGATGCACCGTATCAGGTCGGCAATCGCGCGTTCCAGGTGAAAGCATCGATCGGCCTGGTCGAATGCTCGCAGGGCGTGCGCGTGCAGGATGCGCTGTCGCATGCAGACCGCGCGTGCCGCGAGGCGAAGAAGGTGGCGCACACGCATCTCGTCACGTATCGCAAGGGCGCGGCCGCGTTCGAGGAGCGCGCGGAAGAACTGAAGCTCGTCGAGACGCTCGGCCGCAACCGCCTGCCGCCCGGGTTGTTCCTCGTGATGCAGCCGATCATGTCGCTCTCGGCGCCAACGGAATCGCTCAATTTCGAAGTCCTCCTGCGCATGCGCGCACCCGACGGCGCGACGCTGCCGGCGGGCAAGGTGATCGTCGCGGCGGCGGAGTCGGAGTCGGGCAATATCGCCGCGATCGACCGCTGGGTCATCTCGACACTGCTCGAATGGATCGAGACGCATCAGCATCAACTCGCCAACACGCAGTTCATCTGCGTGAACCTGTCGGGCGGGTCGCTGAACGACGAGCAGTTCATGGAGGACATCTTCGCGCTCTTCGCGCGCTATCAGTCGATCGTGCATTACCTGTGTCTCGAAATCACGGAAAGCGTCGCGCTGCACGACCTGGAGAACACGCAGCGCTTCATCGCGCGCGGGCATGACATGGGCGGCAAGATCGCGCTCGATGACTTCGGTGCGGGATACACTTCGTTCAAGTATCTGAAGGCGCTGTCGGCCGATGCGCTCAAGATCGACGGCGAATTCGTTCGCTCGATGTGCGCGCATCCGGCGGATATCGCGATCGTCGCGCTTGCACGCAATCTCGGCATGCGCAGTGTGGCGGAATGGGTGGAGGACATCGATACCTTGCGCGCGCTGCAGGAAATCGGCGTGGATTACGTGCAGGGTTTCCTCGTCGCGAAGCCGCAGGAGAGTTCGGCGATTCTCGCGGCGAGTTCAGCCGCGAGCGTCCTGAAAGACCCGGACGTGGCGAATTTCATTGAAGGCCTGTCCGAGCCGGCGCAGGCAACCGTGTTCGACTACGAATGGCACGCGCGCGCTTCGGGCGCGCACTGAGCCCGCTCCTTTCAGGCCATCTTGTTCATCGTGTTGGATATCTTCGCTGTTGCGATTGGAACGCGCATGTCGCCCTGTTGCGCGAGCCGTTGAATCTCCTTTCACGCAATCCATGACCCGCTGGAAATCGCGAAAAATTTTGCCGCCTGGGCCGCATGTTTTGGGTGCGCAATTCGTTCGCAGAACCGTTCGGCAAACGCGCGCTTGCTAAAATCCGTTCGGAAGCCTTTACTAAATAAAAGTACTGGATAAAAGCACTGGATTTAATCCAACGGGGACGAGCACATGAATGAAGTCCGGCGCCGCACAGCGCGATGACCGCGAGCGCGAGCGTGCCGATCCACATGAGCGTATGCCCGATGTTGGCGGCGGCCTGGCCGTCGATACGCGCGAGCGTCGTTTCGACGTCCTCCAGATAGATGCCCGTGCCCATCATCCAGCCCCAGCGTTCGAGCGGAATCACATAGCCGAGCTTCGGCGCGACCAGTCCTGTCGATGGCCGCCGCCACACGTAGCGGACGTAGCCGCCGCCGCTCGACGCTTGCCTGATGAGCTCCTGAATCATCAGCGCCCCGTTCGGATCGCGCATCAGCCACAGATCGCGCCCGACGAGATCCGGCTGGCGCGGATGCGTCAGCGACGTGCCGTGCATTGTATAGACGAAGAAATAGCCGTCCCGGCCGAAGTCGAGGCGCTGC
Organism: Candidatus Paraburkholderia schumanniana; assembly: GCA_001189335.2. GTDB lineage: Bacteria > Pseudomonadota > Gammaproteobacteria > Burkholderiales > Burkholderiaceae > Caballeronia > Caballeronia schumanniana. Next base: position 8,578 of record LFJH01000073.1, on the reverse strand, counting down.
AGCGCCTCGAGCGCAAGGCGCCGGCGTTCGTCGTCGCTGCGCGGATCGTTCGCGGGTGCGTCGTAGTAAGGGGGCGATCCCGCTCTTCGCGATTTCCACGTAATGCCGGAGCTCGATTTCCTTGCTCGACATGTACGCGGCCTGCGTGGTTGCGTGCTGCGCCTGCGCGAGCCCTTCGGCCTGCTGTCGCACGCCAAAGGTGATCGCGCCGATCGCGAGCGCGAACGGCACGATCGCCAGCAGGAAGATCTTTGCCTTGAGGTTCATCGATACAGGGTTTTCCGCTACGTGATGCCACGTAGCGCACGTACGTAGTTATGCGTTTGTAAGCGTTGCGGCGAAAGCGAATACTACCGCCCAATGCGTCGTTGCGGCGCATCAAACGACACCGCGGGCTCAACCCGAGGTCATAAATCTCAAGGAGACGCCATGAATCGGGCTTCCGGATTCCTGGTCTGGATCGGGCTTGCGCTATTGGGCGCGTTCGCATTCGGCACCATCGCGCTCGCGCACGGCGAGCGTATCAGCGCACTGTGGATCGTCATCGCGGCGGTCTGCGTCTATCTCATCGCTTACCGCTTCTACTCGCGCTTCATCGCGGGCAAGGTGCTGCAGCTCGACGGCCTGCGCATGACGCCGGCCGTGCGCCACAACGACGGCCTCGACTACGTGCCGACCAACAAGTACGTGCTGTTCGGCCATCACTTCGCGGCAATCGCGGGCGCGGTGCAAGATTTCGTCGTGCTGTTCATCTCGACGCGCCGCGACGGCCGCTCGCTCGGCGACCTCATCAAGATGGAGCTCGGCACCGTACCCGGGGTGATCGCGCTGTTCGGCGTGTTCCTCATCATGGTGATCATTCTCGCGGTGCTCGCGCTGATCGTCGTGAAGGCGCTGACGAATTCGCCGTGGGGCACGTTCACCGTGGCCGCGACGATTCCCATCGCGCTGTTCATGGGCGTCTACACCCGGTACATCCGTCCGGGACGCATCGGCGAGGTGTCGATCATCGGCTTCGTCGCGCTCATGCTCGCGATCGTTTTCGGCGGCCACGTCGTCGGATCGCCGCCGCTCGCGCCGCTCTTCACGTTCACCGGCACGCAACTCGTATGGATTCTGATCGGCTACGGCTTCGTCGCTTCGGTGCTGCCGGTGTGGCTGCTGCTCGCGCCGCGCGATTATCTTTCGACCTTCCTCAAGATCGGCACGATTCTCGGCCTTGCGATCGGCATCCTGATCGTCGCCCCTGAGTTGAAGATGCCGGCCTTCACGAAGTTCGTGGATGGCTCCGGTCCGGTGTGGGCGGGCAACCTTTTCCCGTTCCGCTTCATCACGATCGCGTGCGGCGCGGTGTCGAGCTTCCACGCGCTGATCTCTTCGGGCACGACGCCCAAGATGGTCGACAACGAAGTGAACATGCGCTTCATCGGCTATGGCGCGATGCTGATGGAATCCTTCGTCGCGATCATGGCGCTGATCGCCGCGTGCGTAATCGAGCCGGGCGTCTATTTCGCGATGAACAGCCCCGTCGCGCTGCTCGGCACGATGCCTGAAGCGGTCGCGCAGACGGTCTCCGGCTGGGGCTTTGCGCTTACGCCCCACATGCTGACGTCGACGGCGAAGGCGATCGGCGAGACGACCATCGTCGCGCGTGCCGGCGGCGCGCCGACGCTCGCGGTCGGCATGGCGCAGATCCTCCATCAGGTGATCGGCGGCCCGGCGATGATGGCCTTCTGGTATCACTTCGCCATTCTCTTCGAGGCGCTCTTCATCCTGACCGCCGTCGATGCGGGCACGCGCGCCGGCCGCTTCATGCTGCAGGACCTGCTCGGCACGTTCCATCCGGCGCTGCGCCGCACGGAATCGCTGCCGGCGAATCTGGTCGCGACGGGCCTGTGCGTCGCCGCGTGGGGCTACTTCCTGTATCAGGGCGTGGTCAATCCGTTTGGCGGCATCAATACGCTGTGGCCGCTCTTCGGCATCTCGAACCAGATGCTCGCGGGCATCGCGCTGATGCTCGGCACCGTCGTTCTGTTCAAGATGAAGCGCGAGCGCTATGCGTGGGTCACGATCGTGCCGACGGTATGGCTGCTGATCTGCACGCTGACCGCCGGCTGGCAGAAGATCTTCGACGCGAATCCGAAGGTCGGCTTTCTCGCCCATGCGGGCAAGCTGCGCGAAGCGTACGACGCGGGCAAGGTGATGGCGCCGGCGAAGTCGCTGCCGGAGATGCAGCGCATCATCTTCAACGATTATGTCGATGCCGCGCTCTCGGGACTGTTCATCTTCGTGGTGATGAGCATTGCGGTGTATGGCGTGCTGACGGTGATGCGGGCGCGACGCGAAGCGAAGCCGACCGTGCGCGAGACGCCGTTCGAAGCGATGCAGGCAGGCGCGGGCGCGGCAGTGCGCTCGGGTCATTGATTCGCGGGAGCAAGCGATGTTCAGCGATCTTCGACAGGCGGGACGGTATCTCGGCCAGGCGATGCGCCTGATGGTCGGGATGCCGGACTACGACGCCTACGTCACGCACATGCAGGCGACGCATCCCGACAAGCCGGTGATGAGCTACGCGGAGTTTTTCCGCGAGCGGCAGGAGGCGAGGTATGGCGGCGGGGCGGAAGTGCTGCTGACGTGATACCGGTTGCCGGCGATTGGTGAGGACGCGACGGTGAGAGCCGTCGCGTTTTTTTGGGGGGGGCATGCCCGTCGATGTCCATTTTGCCTATTCCATCCGGACGAGGATAAAATGACTAGTTGAATATGACTAGGGCGCTATCATGGCGATCAAGCGAGTTTCGAAATCGGAGTTCAAGGCAAAGGCGCTTGAGTACTTCCGCCTTGTGGAATCGACAGGAGAACGTATGATCGTGACAGACCATGGGAAGCCGGTGCTGGAAGTCAGGCGCTACGAGAACTCATCGCTCACGCCGCTGGAAGAGTTGCGTGGAAGTGTGTTGTTTTACGAGGATCCGCTTGATCCGGTAGGACTCGAGGACTGGGAGATGCTTCCATGATCGTGCTGGATACGCATGCGCTTCTCTGGTGGGTGAAGGGAACGGGGCTTAGCAAGCAGGCGCATGCCGCGATCGAACGGGAATTGGAGAACGACGGCGAAATCGCCATCTCGACGATGACCGCATGGGAAGTCATGCTACTGGTCAAGAAGGGACGACTCGGGCTCACCATGGATGTCGGCGGCTGGTTGGACAAGGTCAACCGCATCAACTGCGTGCGCTTCGTGTCAATGGATCGCAATATTGCGATCGCAGCGGCGGACTTGCGGGGCGACTTTCATAAGGATCCGGCGGACCGAATCATCGTTGCAACGGCGCGCTCGCTATCTGCTCCGTTGTTGACAAAAGACGAGCAGATAAGAAGCTACGACCACGTCAAGACAATCTGGTAGCCGGAAAACAACCAGGGCGGATGACCCAAGCCATCCGCCCTGCGCGTTTCTATACGCTCAATCCGCGATCCGGCTCACGCGGCTGCCGTCTTCGTGCCCTTGCCCTTCTGCATGCGGCCGATCTCTAGCTTGATCTCGACGTGCTTCGAGAACACGTATTCCGCGGGACGTTGCTTGTCGATCGGCAGTTCCTTCGCGAAGGCGCCCTGCGTGCGCGGTCCCGAAAGCGCGATTTTCGCGGCCTTGAGCGGATGCGCCACCGTATCCATCACGGCCGTCGCCTCGAAGCCGCAGTGGACCATGCAGTCTGCGCACTTTTCGTACTTGCCCGTGCCGTACTTGTCCCATTCGGTGGTTTCCATCAGTTCCTTGAAGGTCTTCACATAACCTTCGCCGACCAGATAACAGGGCTTTTGCCAGCCGAACACGGTGCGCGCGGGGTTGCCCCAGGGCGTGCACTGATACGTCTGGTTGCCCGCGAGGAAGTCGAGGAATAGAGTCGACTGGCTGAACGACCAGTTCTTGTCGTTGTTGCCGCGCTTGAAGATTTCGCGGAACAGGTTCTTTGTCTTTTCGCGGTTCAGGAAATGCTGCTGGTCGGGCGCGCGCTCATACGCATAGCCCGGCGAGACCGTGATGCCGTCCACGCCCATCGGGCCGAGCGTGTCGAAGAACTTCGCCACGCGCTCGGGTTCCGCGTCGTTGAACAGTGTGCAGTTGATGTTCACGCGGAAGCCGCGGCGCTTCGCTTCCTTGATGGCTGCGACAGCCTTGTCGTACGTGCCCGGCTGCGAAACCGAGTGATCGTGCGCTTCACGGTCGCCGTCGAGGTGAACCGACCAGACGAAGTACGGACTCGGCTGGTAGTCGTCCATCTTCTTTTCCATCAAGAGCGCGTTCGTGCAGAGATACACGAACTTCTTGCGCTGGATGATGCCCTTCACGATCTGCGGCATTTCCTTGTGCAGGAGCGGCTCGCCGCCCGCGATGGACACGACCGGCGCGCCACACTCGTCGACGACGCCGAGGCACTCTTCGAGCGACAGGCGCTGGTTCAGGATGGGATCCAGATAGTCGATCTTGCCGCAGCCGTTACAGGCCAGATTGCAGCGAAACAGCGGTTCGAGCATGAGCGCGAGCGGGTAGCGCTTGTTGCGCGACAGGTGCTGCTTGAAGATGTAGGCGCCAACGCGGGCCTTCTGGAGCATCGGGATAGACAATTGCGTCCTCTCCTTATTCTTCGCGAATGGCCGTGGCCGCGACGGCGGCGAGCGGCTGCATGAGCTTCGCGGGGAGTTTGAATTCGACCTTTTCCTCGCGGCCGTCCATCGTTGTGACTTCGACTTGGCCGAACGCGCGCAGGGCATCGATCACATGTTTGACCATTTCCTCGGGTGCCGAGGCGCCCGCGGTGATGCCGACCGTCTGCACATTGGCAAACCATTCCGGCTTGATCTCCGAGCCGTCCGCGACGAGGTAGCTCGGCACGCCGCTCTCGGCGCCGATCTCCCGCAGGCGGTTCGAATTGGAACCGTTGGTGGCGCCGACCACGAGCAGCATGTCCACCTGGTGCGACAGCTCGCGCACGGCAGCCTGGCGGTTCTGCGTCGCGTAGCAGATGTCGCGCGTGTCCGGCCCGACGATGTCCGTGAAGCGGCGCTGCAGGGCATCGATGATGCCGCGCGTGTCGTCGACGGAAAGCGTCGTCTGGGTGACGTAGGCAACGGGCGTGTCGGCCGCGAGCGTCAGCTTGTCGACTTCGGCCTCGCTCTGCACGAGCACGACCTTGCCGGGAATCTGTCCGATGGTGCCTTCGACTTCCGGATGGCCCGCGTGGCCGATCAGGATGAGCGTACGCCCCTGCGATACATACTGGCGCCCCTGCACGTGCACCTTGGTGACGAGCGGGCAGGTCGCGTCGAGCACGTCCAGGCCGCGCGCCTGCGCGTCCTGCTCGACGCTGCGCGCGACGCCGTGGGCGCTGAAGATCGCGACCGCGCCGTGCGGCACTTCGTCGAGTTCTTCGACGAACCGTGCACCCTTGCTGCGGAGGTTATCGACGACGTGACGGTTATGAACGATCTCGTGACGCACATAAACCGGTGCGCCATGCCGTTCGAGGGCCCGATCGACGATTTCGATCGCACGGACCACGCCCGCACAAAAGCCGCGGGGTTGAGCAAGGATGATACGCATATTCGAACGAACTCCGATTCACGCGGGTTTCGGGTTAGCCGGCGCGAAGCTCGCGCTTTCCGATGATTCGGCCTCCGCGGCGCCTGGAAGAGCGTCGGCGGAGTGCCCAGAAAGCAGCCTGAAAAAAGCAAAATTGCCTCAGTCTGCGCGCCGAGATTAACCGCATATTTAAACGCTTTCCCTTATTGGATGCTCATTGGGTGATCCGCCGCGCAAAACGCCGCCCTGCACGCAAATATGGGGATTCGAAGAACTCAGTAAACTGTCGGACGCTCCGGACCATGCGTCACGCGAAGCGAGCAGCGTGGCCGTACGCCGGAAGTGCCCCTCGTACACTCGGGCGGTGTGTCGTCCGCGCAACGCCGACGCTGCAAATCCCGCGAGTACCGGGCGACGCGCGTCGGACGCGACTTTACGAATTCGTGGGGCCGGATCCAGCCGCGTTCGCGCGGTCCAGCCATGCCGTTCTTTTCAAGCTAATCGTTTATTTCATGCTATTGATCGCCTGGTTGTCTTTCTTGATCTGGATCGTGCTGCTCTTCGCGCGTGGTGGTTTCTGGCGGGCTGAGCCCGCGCCGGCGCTTTCCGGGACGACGATCCACGCCGTCGGCAACGCGGAGATCGCGCGCCGCGGCGCGTGGCCCGCGCTCGTCGCGGTGGTGCCGGCGCGCAATGAAGCCGATGTCATCGGCCGCGCGGTCGGCTCGCTGCTGAAGCAGGATTATGCGGGCGCGTTCCACGTGATCGTCGTCGACGATCACAGCACGGACGACACCGCCAGCGTCGTGCTCACGGCCGCGCGCGAACTCGGCCTCGAAGACCGGCTGACGGTGCTCACCCCGCAACCGCTGCCGCCGGGCTGGTCGGGCAAGGTGTGGGCGCAGTCGCAGGGCATCGAGGCGATCGACAAGCTCGGGCTGCCCGCGGAATTTCTGCTGCTCACCGACGCCGACATCCACCATCCGGCCGATGCCGCCACGCAGCTCGTCGCGCGCACGATTCTCGAGGACCGCGACCTGGTTTCGCTGATGGTGCGCCTGCGCTGCGATTCGCTGTGGGAAAAGGCGCTGATTCCCGCCTTCGTGTTCTTCTTCGCGAAGCTGTATCCGTTCGCCTGGGTGAACGATGTGAAGAAGGCCACGGCAGGCGCGGCAGGCGGCTGCATGCTGGTGCGCCGCTCGGCGCTCGTGGAGGCGGGCGGGATCGAATCGATCCGGCAGGAGCTCATCGACGATTGCAGTCTCGCGGCGCGCATCAAGCATCGCTCGGGACGCAACGACGCGCAGTCGATCCGCCTCGACCTCGCCGCGCACAGCGAGTCGCTGCGTCCGTATGACAGCTGGCGCGACGTCTGGAACATGATCGCGCACACCGCGTTCACGCAGCTGCGCTACTCGCCGCTGCTGCTCGTCGGCACTGTGATCGGGATGGCCATCATCTATCTCGCGCCGCCGGTGCTCACATTGACGATGGGCCCGCGCGCCTGGCCCGCCTGCGCCGCATGGGCGTGCATGTGCATCGCTTATGGGCCGATGCTGCGCTACTACCGCAGATCGCTGTTGTGGGCGCCGCTCCTGCCGCTCGTCGCGTTGTTCTATGTCAGCGCGACGAGCGGCTCGGCCGTGCGTTACTGGAGCGGGAAGGGCGGGCAGTGGAAGGCTCGGGTGCAGGCCCCGACGCAGGAAGGTTCGTAAGCGACCGGGCGGTTTCCGATGAAGCCGCCTGGTTACTTCTGGGTCAGCATGGCGTACAGCTCGATGACCATGTTAGGCGAGAACGTGAACGGCACCCAGCCGTGTCCGCCGTGACGCAGGATCAACAGCCGGTCGCCGTTGGAATACTTCTGCGTCGCCATGATCGGATTCTTGGTGGCGGCGAAGCGCCATCCCGGCGCGATGCCCGTCGGCTGATCCACCGACATCGACGCGCGCACGTTCGACAATTCCTCGATCAGCTCCGAGACGCCTTCCGGGCTCAGCTTCACCGATTTACCCGCGATCGTCATTTCGATCGCGTTCTGCTCGGGGCGCGACACGACCAGCCTGGGCGGCTCGTTCAGTGCCGGCGGCTCGTCGGGCGTGGGGCGTTCGCCGCCGAGCGCGGGCGGCTCGATGGGCGCGCTGTTGCCGGATGAAGCAGGCGCGTCGGCGGACGCGGCGCGCGCTTGCTCAGGCGTAGCCGCTTCCGGGAATTCGGCAGACGATCGGGCAGATGATGCGGCGGCCTTGAGGAGCGTGTCGAGGCTCGACTCCAGCGCGCCGAGCTGGTCATGTAGATTCATGCGAGTATGTCTGAGTCTTGCGGGCTTGCGGCGAGCCAACGATTCTACCTGCTCGCATTTGGCGAGGTCGGCACAGGTTGTAACCAATTGCACTGAACGTGCGGATTTCACGACAGATTTTGTCGGCGCCAAAAAACAAAACCGGCATCTCCGCAGAGATGCCGGTTCGTCCCGGCGCATTCGATGACGCGCTTTCAGCCGCTTACTTCTGCACTGCCGCCAGCGCGGCGTTGAACGTCTGGCTCGGACGCATCACGGCTTCGAGCTTCTTCTCGTCCGGCTTGTAGTAGCCGCCGATATCCGCTTCCTTGCCCTGCACGGCGTTTAGCTCGTCGACGATCTTCTGCTCGTTCTCGGCGAGCGTCTTCGCGAGCGGCGCGAACCGTTCGGCGAGTTCGCGGTCTTCCGACTGCGACGCGAGCTCCTGGGCCCAGTACATCGCGAGATAGAACTGGCTGCCGCGGTTGTCGAGCTGACCGGTCTTCGGCGACGGGCTCTTGTTGTTGTCGAGCAGCTTGCCGGTGGCGGCATCGAGCGCCTTCGCGACGAGCTTCGCGCACGCGTTGTCGTAATGGGATGGTCCTCCCCACCTGACAGTGGGTTAAGCTATGTCAGCACGATCAACCGGAGACAACACCATGCAAGACGTGATGGTCATTGGAATAGATCTCGGCAAGCGCTCGTTTCACCTG
>LFJH01000072.1 GCA_001189335.2 Candidatus Paraburkholderia schumanniana | reverse complement strand
CCCCCCCCCCCGTCCTACGATGCAGGCATCGCGGTCAACATTCGTCATCAGTTTTTTGCGGCCCAGGCCGTGATCGAGGACATGAAGTAGTCGGGCGGCGGCTCCATCATCAATCTGGGCTCGATCAGCTGGATGCTCAAGCAAGGCAACTTCCCCGTCTACGTGACGGCGAAATCGGCCGTGCAGGGCATGACGCGCGGCCTCGCGCGCGACCTCGGCAAGTTCGGCATCCGCGTGAATACGCTCGTGCCCGGCTGGGTGATGACCGAGAAGCAGAAACGGCTATGGCTCGACGAGGCCGGCAAGGAAGCCATCAAGCAAGGCCAGTGCATCGACGGGGAACTGCTGCCCGCGCACCTCGCGCGCGCCGCGCTCTTTCTCGCGTCGGACGACAGCAGCATGATCACGGCGCAGGACATGATCGTGGACGGAGGATGGGCCTGATGAACGCGACGCGCGCGCAGCTTCTGATCGACAGTGAATGTTTGCTCGGCGAAGGCGCGACGTGGTGCGCCGCGAGCGGCCGCTTCTGGTGGACGGATATCGAAGGCAGGAAGCTCTGGCGCCACGATCCCCGCGACGGCGCGAGCGAATCGTTCGACATGCCCGAGCGCCTCGCGTGCTTCACGCCTTGCGCCGATGCGCGCTTCCTGCTGCTCGGGCTCGCGTTCCATGAGATCGCGACGGGCAGGATCGAGACTATCATGGAAATCGAAGCCGGCCTGCCGACGCGCCTCAACGACGGCCGCTGCGATCGCGAAGGGCGCTTCGTGTTCGGCATGAAGCACGATGTGGAGGACGCGGAGGCGATCGGCGGGTTTTATCGGCTGAACGGAGATTTGTCGCTCGAACGGCTGCCCCTGGGCGACTGCGCGATTTCTAACAGCATCGGCTTTTCCGCCAATGGCAAAACGATATACTACTGCGATTCGCCGACGCGCCAGATCCGCGTGTGCGACTATCCCACATTCGCCAACGATCGCGTGTTCGTCGAGCTGACGGACGCGACCGGCGTGCCCGACGGTTCCATCGTCGATGCCGAAGGCGGTTGTGGAACGCGCAGTGGGGCGGCGCGCGCGTCGTGCGCTATGCACCCGACGGCCGCGAGACGGCACGCATCGACGTGCCGACCGCGCAGCCGAGCTGCACCGCGTTCGGCGGGCCGGACTTTGGCACGCTGTATGTGACGAGCGCGCGCATCGGACTGGACGCCGCCGCGCTGAAACGCGATGCTCACGCGGGCGGCGTGTTCGTCGCGACACCCGGCGTGCGTGGCGTCGCGGAAGCCGCGTTTGCGGGCAAGGCTTAAGAAAGAAGATTCGAGGCGGCGCGCAAGGACGCGTCGCCCGACACGTCCCGGCCGCGCCGGGTTTTTCGCCTCTCGATGGAGCACGAGTCATGACTGTTGCGCGCACAGAGCAAAGACCGAATCCTGCATCGACCTCCCAGGCACAGGCGAACGCCCGCCGCTCAAGGCTGGCCGCCGCCGCCGAACCACCCATCCGTCCCGGCCCGAGCACCGCCGTCGTCGCCATGGGCGGCACCAACGCCGATGGCTGCATCACGCTCGCCAATGCGCATCTGCGGCTCGAACTCGCGCCGTCGCTCGGCGGCGGCATCACGCGGTTCGACTGGCGTCACGAAGGCGCGCTCGTGCCGATCTTCCGTCCGTGCGTCGAGCCTGGCCCCGATACCGATCCGAACCAGCTCGCGTGCTATCCGCTACTGCCGTATTCGAACCGCATCGGCAACGGCCATTTTCAGTTCTCCGGGCGCTCGATCGACATCCCGTGCAACCACGTCGACGAACCGCTGCACGGCGACGGCTGGCTCGGCGCGTGGGAAGTCGAGGAAGAAGAGTCGGCGCGCGTGCGGCTCACGCTCGATCGCAGCGGCGGCAAGCCGTATTCCTTTCGCGCGGCGCAGACTTGCGCGCTGAAGGAAGCCACGCTCGTCGTGACGCTCGATGTCCAGAACACCGGCGACGAAGCGCTGCCCTTCGGCCTCGGACTGCATCCGTTCCTGATGCGCGAGGCGGACACCGAACTCTCGGCGGCGGCGAGCGGCCTGTGGCTCTGCGGCGAAGACTGGCTGCCGGTGCGCCACGTGCCCGCGCCGCCCGCATGGCAGTTCGGCGTCGCGTATCCGATGCCCTCGGAGATGGTGAACAACGCGTTCACCGGCTGGAGCGGGCGCACGAGCGTCTTGTGGCCAAAGCGGCGCCTGTCGCTCACCATCGCCGCCGATACCGATTACTACGTGCTCTACGCACCCCCGGCGAGGATTTTTTCTGCTTCGAGCCGGTCGATCATCCGATCAACGCGGTGAATCTGCCGGGCGGCGGCGAGGCGCACGGTATGACCGTGCTCGAACCGGGCGAGCGGCTGTCGCGCGAGTTCCGCTTCACCGTCGAGCGTACGGGCGAGGCCGCGCGGCGCGGGCGGCCGAAAACGCGCGCCGGAGCGAAGGCGCGCTCCAGAGCGGCGGCTGCGCGCTGACGCGGCACGGGAAGCGATGCCACGCACGTTAAAATGCGTGGCATCGACGTTTTCAGACTTCCGCCATGTCCTTCATCCAGACTCTCAATGCCGCGTGGTCGCGGACTCAATCGCTGCTGTGCGTCGGACTCGATCCCGAGCCTTCGAAATTTTCCGGCGCGCTCAAGGGCCACGCCGACGCGATCTTCGAGTTCTGCAAGACCATCGCCGATGCCACCGCGCCGTATGCGTCGTCGTTCAAGCCGCAGATCGCGTATTTCGCGGCGCATCGCGCGGAAGATCAGTTGGAAGCGCTGATCGCGCATATCCACGAAAAGCATCCCGGCATTCCGGTGATCCTCGATGCGAAGCGCGGCGATATCGGCAGTACCGCCGAGCAGTACGCGAAGGAAGCATTCGAGCGCTACCAGGCCGACGCGGTGACGGTCAATCCGTACATGGGCTTCGATTCCATCGAGCCGTATCTCGCGCACGAAGGACGTGGCGTGATCGTGCTGTGCCGCACGTCGAATGCGGGCGGCTCGGACCTGCAATTCCTCGCGACGGACGGCAAGCCGCTGTATCAGGTCGTCGCCACGCTCGCAGCGGGGAAATGGAATGCGAGCGGCCAGCTCGGGCTCGTCGTCGGCGCGACGTTTCCTAAGGAAATCGAGACCGTGCGCGGGATCGTCGGCGAGATGCCGCTGCTGATTCCGGGCATCGGCGCGCAAGGCGGCGACGTCGAAGCGACCGTGCGCGCCGGCCGCACCGCGAACGGCACGGGCATGCTGATCAACTCGTCGCGCGCGATCATCTATGCGGGCAAGGGCGACGACTACGCGCAGGCCGCAGCGGAAGCCGCGAAGAAGACGCGCGATTCGATCAACCGGTATCGGTGAGCGCAGGGTTCAGTCGTCGGGAATGGGCGCGAGCAGGGCGTCGATGTCCTCGGCGGAGTACCCTTCAACGGCGCGCGCGTTCTCGGACAGAATGCCCGCTGCGAGCGCGGCCTTGCGCTCCTGCATGTTCAGGATTTTCTCTTCGATACTGCCGGCGGCGACGAGCTTGTACACGAACACGGGCTTGTCCTGCCCGATGCGGTGCACACGATCCGTCGCCTGATTTTCCGCGGCCGGGTTCCACCACGGATCGTAGTGAATGACGGTGTCGGCGGCGGTCAGATTCAGACCGACGCCGCCCGCCTTCAGGCTGATCAGGAACACCGGTGTCTTGCCCGCCTGAAAACGGCGCACGGGTGTCCTGCGATCGGTCATATCGCCGGTGAGCGTGACATACGCGATACCGGCCTTGTCGAGCGCGGCGGCGATGATCGCGAGCATCGCGGTGAATTGCGAGAACACCAGCACGCGCCGTCCCTCTTCGATGAGATTTGGCAGCATGTCGAGCAGCAGCGCGAGCTTGGCCGATCCCTGCGTTGTCTTCTTCGCGCCCGGCCGGCCAGCTTGACCAGCGACGGATCGCAGCACACTTGCCGGAGCTTCAGCAGCGCGTCGAGCATCACGATGTGGCTGCGCGCGAAGCGAAGCCCTGCTTCGCGATGACGTCACGCACCTTCTTCTGCATCGCGGAGCGCACGGTCTCGTAAAGATTACGCTGCGCGCCTTCCAGTTCGACGCTGCGCACGATCATGGTCTTCGGCGGCAATTCCGTCGCGACCTCGTCCTTGCGGCGACGGAGCATGAACGGGCGGACCCGTCGGGCGAGCAGGTCGCGGCGGATCCGATCGTTCTGCTTTTCGATCGGCTTGCGCCAGCGGGCCGCGAACTCTTTCTGCGTGCCGAGAAAGCCGGGCAACAAAAAGTCGAACTGCGACCAGAGCTCGCCCAGATGATTCTCGAGCGGCGTGCCGGTCAGACACAGCCGATGCCGCGCGCGCAACGCGCGAATGACGCCCGCGGCCTTGCTCGACGCATTCTTCACGTATTGCGCCTCGTCGAGTATCAGCAGGTGGTAGTCATGCTGCGCCAGCACATCGTGATCGCGCCAGACGAGCGAATAGGTCGTGACGATGAGATCGTGCTCCGCGATGTCCGCAAAGCGCTCGCGACGCAGCGGTCCATACAGGGTCAGCATGTTCAGGGCGGGTGCGAAACGCCGCGCTTCTTCGAGCCAGTTGTTGACGAGCGTGGTCGGCACGACGATCAGCACCGGGCGCGTGAGACGGCCCGCTTCCTTTTCGACGAGGATATGCGCGAGCGTCTGCACCGTCTTTCCGAGCCCCATGTCGTCGGCGAGCACGCCCGCGAGATCGTGTTCGCGCAGGAATTGCATCCAGTCGAGTCCATCGTGCTGATAGTCGCGAAGCTTCGCCTTCAAACCGCGTGGTGGGGTGACCTTGCGCGGACCTGCGGTGGTACGCAGACGTCGCGCGAGTTCCACGACCGACGCATCGCCGTCGAACTGCCAGCGCAAGTTTTCGTGGAGACGGCCTGCTTCGAGCGCCGAAAGCCGCATCGGTGTCTGGGCGTTCGGATCGAGCCGATCGAACAGATCGATCAGCGTGCGCACGAGCGGTTTGATCCGAGCCGCGCGCAACATGAATCGCCTGCCCGCATGCGTGCGGAATTCGACGGCGTGCGTGTCGTGGATGGCGTCGATCGCGCCGTTGAGCCAGCGGCGGTCGCGCGAAAAGAGTTCGGCGAGGAGCGGTTCGAGACGCACACGCTCCGTTTCAACCAAAATGCCCAGCTCGAGATCGAACCAGCCGTTTTCAGTGGCGCGCGCAGTTGCATCGATCTCGCCGATTTCGACGACATCGAAACGGGAATTGGGTGCGATCACCACGCGCCAGCCGGCTTCGCGCAGCGCGGGCAACTGATCGGCAACGAACGCGGGCCATGCGTCGTGCGCGGGCATGATAAAGCCACCCGCGTACGGCGAGTCGTCGCGGCTGACCTGCCCGCTGGAAATCGACTTCAGCCCGGCGTCGGCCAGGCGCTGGACACATGCGTCTTCCATGTCGTTCCGACGCGCGATACGGACGAGCTCGCCGTCCGCGAGCCGCACGAGCACCTCGGGACTGTTCGCCGCGATCGTGATGCCGCCATAGTCGAAATCGAGCAGCGCGAGATCGAGCTCCGTCGCGGGCATGTTCAGCTTGCGGGGCGTATTGAGCAGAAGCGTGTCGAGCTTGAGCACGGGCATGGGCGCCACGTCGATCGTGCGTATTCCCGTGTCGCCGTTCGCGGGCGGCGCTGGCAATTCAGGCGCGAATTCGGCGAGGGCCGCGCGCACGGCGGCCGCTTCCTCGAAGGTGAGCACCGGCATTGCCAGGTAATCGGCGAGGAGTTCGTCGGGGATTGGCGCATCGACCACGCCCGTTTCGTTCGTGAAGGCGTCGATATACAGAGGCGGTTCGGTTGGCAACACGACGCCGCCTTCCGGCTCGGTCTCCAGCGACGCGAAAATCATGTCGTCGTGGTGCGGAATCCATTCGATATTCCTGCGGCGCCGGGCGCCTTCGTTCAACGGCTGCTCGAGTCGCAAATCGCGAATGTTCTGCTCGAAGTAGAGACGACCCGTCGCGAGCATCATTTGCCAGAGCGCCGCTCCCTTCTTGCCCCGCAATGCGTAGCGATCGCTCGAATAACTGCGTTCGGCTCTGAGCGCGCGAATGATGGCGTGATCGTCCTCGGTCACGAATTTCGGTGGACTGTTCCAGGCCGCGTAGTTCGGATACCAGCTTTCGGCCGCGCGAATGGTGCCGTCGACGCCCAGCCGCGCCTTCAACATCGCGACCTCGAAAGAGAAGGCCTCCAACGCGGCAGGCACGAGCACGTAGAGAATCCGGAAACTCTTGCCGGTCGCGGGCCGTGCCGCTTTGGTGCGCGCGCGCTGCGTTGCCTGCACCTTGCTGCGAAAGCCCGAAATCCACTGCTCGACTTCCAGGCTCACTCCGGTTCGGGACGCCTGTTCCTCCCGCTCCAGATATGCGAGGAGCGTAGCCGCGACATGTTTGCACTCGTATCCGACCGGGCATGAGCAGGCGCCGCGCGGCCGGCCGTTCGCGAACATGATTTCGACTATGTACGGATACGGCTGCGTTCCCTTCACGCTCGCGGTGAGCGTGCCGCCGGACCGGCGAAGATCGTGTACGGCATGAACGTAGGCGAGCCCTTTGTCGAACGTCTTCGGGCCCATCCAGCGGACCACCTGCTCCTTGGTATACGCGATGGAATTCGCCGCCTTGCCTTGCTTGCTCATCCAATGAATTCGCCTGTCACCGCTCGCGCTGATCCAGAAACGCCAGCAGCTTGCGCAACGCATGCGCGACCGCCTGCGTGCGCACCTGCTCGCGGTCGCCCTTGAAGTGCTGCGTCTCGACCGCCGTATGCAGCCGGTTGCTCCAGCCGAAGCACACCGTTCCCACCGGCTTCGTCTCGCTTCCTCCAGCCGGCCCCGCGACGCCCGTGATCGACACCGATACCTGCGCGCGGCTGTTGCGCAGCGCGCCTTCAGCCATCGCTTTCGCGGCCGGCTCGCTCACCGCGCCGTACTGCTCGATCAGCGCGGCGGGCACGCCGATCATCTCCGTCTTCGCCAGATTCGAATACGTGACGAAACCGCGCTCGAACCACGCGCTGCTGCCCGAAATGTCCGTGATCGCGGTCGCGACCATGCCGCCCGTGCACGATTCGGCGGTGGCGAGCATCAGCCGTTCGTCGCGCAGCTTGTTGCCGACGCGGATCGCGAGTTGGTGAACGACGGTGTCGGTTGGCATGGCGGAGGTTCTCGAAGAAAGGGATGAAAGGTCAGACGGTCATGCGCCACAGCGCGATCACGAGCAGCGTGAAAAATGCCGCGACGAGATCATCGAACATGATGCCGAAGCCGCCTTTCAAACGGCGATCGAAATAGCGGATAGGCGGCGGCTTCACCATGTCGAAGAAGCGGAACACGATGAAGGCCCACAATTGGCCGGTGAACGTGGCGGGCGTGACGAGCAGCAGCACGAGCCAGAACGCGACGATTTCATCCCACACGACCGGCGACGGGTCCGCGACGCCCATTTTCTTCGCGCTGAACCCCGTGAACCAGCATCCGGCGATGAAGCCGACCAGGATCAGCCCGCCCCATTCGGCGACCGTCATATGCCGGTTGAACACGACGAACGACGCCCACGCGAACAGGGTGCCGACGGTTCCGGGCGCGATGGGCGAAAGCCCGCTGCCGAAGCCGAGCGAAAGAATATGGAGCGGATGCGTGAGCATGAAACGCGCGCTCGCACGGCGCGGAGTGGCGCGCGCAGCGTTGGGATCGCCCGCGAGGGTGGGGTCAGTTTGCATGAAAGTGATCGAAGCCTTGCAACGTCAGGGAGAGGGGAACGCCCGCGCCATCGCGCCAGGCTATGCCGGGCGCACCCGCTGATTCAATTGTACCGATGCGCGTCAGCGGCACTTTCACGCGCTCGCCGATATCGGCGAGCGCCTCGCGCGCCGATGCCGGGGCGGTGAAGCAGAGCTCGTAATCGTCACCGCCCGCGAGCGTGCACTGGCGACGTGTGGATTCCGGCAGCGCGCGCACGGCGTCGGAGCACGGCACAGCATCGGCATCGACGACGGCGCGCATGCCCGAACGCTTCAGGATGTGCATGAGATCGCCGGCGAGGCCATCGGAGATATCGAGCGCCGCGCGCGCGACGCCCCGCAGCGCGAGGCCCAGCGCTACGCGCGGCTCGGGCCACTCCAGCGCACGCTTCCAGCCGGCGGCGACGGCTTCGTCGGGTGCGTGCCAATCGCCTCGCATCATGCCGAGGCCCGCGCGCACATCGCCCAGCGTGCCCGACACCCAGATGTCGTCGCCGGGTTGTGCGGCATCGCGTCTCAATGCCGCGCCGTGCGGCATGTCGCCGAACACGGTGATGCAGATGTTGAGCGGCCCGCTCGTGGTATCGCCGCCGACGAGCGCGCAGTCGAATCGCTGCGCGAGATCGAAGAGACCGTCGCTGAACGCTTCGAGCCACGCTTCCTGGGCGCGCGGCAACGCCAGCGCGAGCGTGAACGCGTGCGGCGCAGCGCCCATCGCGGCGAGATCCGAGAGGTTCACCGCGAGTGCCTTGTGGCCGAGCGCGTACGGATCGACATCGGCGAAGAAATGGCGGCCTTCGACCAGCATATCCGTCGAAATGGCGAGCTGATGCCCGATGGGCGGCGCGATGAGCGCGCAGTCGTCGCCGATGCCGAGCGGCGTCGCGGCTTCGTCGAGGTGACGGGGCGCGGACGCCGTCGCGCGGCGGGCGAAATAACGGTCGATCAGTGAAAACTCGGAAAACATCGTCGGCGATGGATGGTTTTTTGTGCGGTGCAAAACAATCGCGAAGTGATCCGCGAGACTTTGAAAGTGCCGCAACCGTGTCTCGAAAATTTAGGGCAACGCGATCAGACGTTTTTCAGTCACGACACTTATGCTCGAAATGCATCGGCCGCGTTCCAAATGTGGTCCGAGAGGCCGCCTGATTGGCGCTACAATGCGTTCGAACTTCCATTCTAAATCCCGCACTGCTAGCCCGCCTTATGACGACCTCCGACGCCAATACCAAGTTGCGCGAAGCCGCGCTCGACTATCACGAATTTCCCGTTCCCGGAAAGATCGCGATCGCGCCCACGAAGCAGATGATCAATCAGCGCGACCTCGCGCTCGCTTACTCGCCGGGCGTTGCGTTCGCGTGTGAAGCGATCGTTGAAGATCCGCTGAACGCCGCGCGTTTCACCGCGCGTAGCAATCTCGTGGGCGTCGTATCGAATGGCACGGCTGTGCTGGGCCTCGGTAACATCGGCCCGCTCGCGTCCAAGCCGGTGATGGAAGGAAAGGCCGTGCTGTTCAAGAAGTTCGCCGGCATCGACGTCTTCGATATCGAGCTGAACGAGAGCGATCCGCACAAGCTGGTCGACGTGATCGCCGCGCTCGAGCCTACTTTCGGCGGCATCAATCTGGAAGACATCAAGGCGCCGGATTGCTTCATCGTCGAGCGTGAATGCCGCAAGCGCATGAAGATTCCCGTCTTCCACGACGATCAGCACGGCACGGCCATCGTCGTCGCGGCGGCGATCACCAATGGTCTGAAGGTCGTCGGCAAGGATATCGCCGAAGTGAAGCTCGTCGCGTCCGGCGCGGGCGCGGCGGCGCTCGCGTGCCTGAATCTGCTCGTCGATCTCGGCATGAAGCGCGAGAACATCTTCGTGACGGACCTGGCCGGCGTGGTCTACAAGGGCCGCACGGAACTCATGGACCCGGACAAGGAGCTGTTCGCGCGTGAAACCAGCGCGCGCACGCTCGCCGAGGTGATCGAAGGCGCGGACGTGTTCCTCGGTTTGTCGGCCGGCGGCGTGCTCAAGCAGGACATGGTCAAGCAGATGGCCGCGAAGCCTCTGATTCTCGCGCTTGCGAACCCGATGCCGGAAATCCTGCCGGAGCTCGCGCTCGAAGCGCGCCCGGATGCGGTGCTCGCCACGGGCCGCACGGACTATCCGAATCAGGTCAACAACGTTCTGTGCTTTCCGTTCATCTTCCGCGGCGCGCTCGACGTGGGCGCGACCGTCATCACGAAGGAAATGGAGATCGCGGCCGTGAACGCGATCGCGGAACTGGCGCGTCAGGAGCAGAGCGATATCGTCGCGACGGCATACGGCATCCAGGATCTGTCGTTCGGACCGGAGTATCTGATTCCGAAGCCGTTCGATCCGCGTCTCATCGTCAAGATCGCGTCGGCGGTGGCCAAGGCCGCGATGGATTGCGGCGTGGCGACGCGTCCGATCGAGGACATGGACGCCTACGAACAGCATCTGCAGCAGTTCGTCTACCACAGCGGCACGACGATGAAGCCCGTGTTTCAGCTCGCGCGCAGCGTGGAGCCGGAGAAGAAGCGCATCGTGTTCGCGGAGGGCGAGGAAGAGCGTGTGCTGCGCGCGGTACAAATTGCCGTCGATGAGAAGATCGCGAAGCCGATTCTCATCGGCCGTCCGGCGGTGATCGAGCAGCGCATCCAGAGATTCGGCTTGCGGCTGACGCAGGGCGTCGACTTCACGGTCGTCGACACGGACCACGACGAACGCTACCGCGATTTCTGGCAGACCTATTACAAGATGATGGCGCGCAAGGGCATCAGCGAGCAGATGGCGAAGCTCGAAATGCGCCGCCGCACGACGCTGATCGGCGCGATGCTCGTCAAGAAGGGCGAAGCCGACGGCATGATCTGCGGCACGGTGAGCACGACGCATCGTCATCTGCACTTCATCGATCAGGTGATCGGCAAGAAAGAAGGCGCGAAGGTGTATGCGGCCATGAACGCGCTCGTGCTCCCGGGGCGCCAGATTTTCCTGGTCGATACCCACGTGAACGTCGATCCGACGCCCGAGCAGCTCGCCGAGATCACGATCATGGCGGCGGAAGAGGTGAAGCGCTTCGGCATCATGCCAAAGATTGCGCTGCTATCGCATTCGAATTTCGGTACAAGCAACGCGCCGACCGCGCAGAAGATGCGCGACGTATTGGCCATCTTGAAGGAACGCGCGCCGGATCTCGACGTCGATGGCGAAATGCACGGTGACGTGGCGCTCGATGCGCGGCTGCGTAAGGAAGTGCTGCCGGAATCGACGCTCGAAGGCGACGCGAATCTTCTGATTCTGCCGAATATCGATGCGGCGAATATTTCGTACAACCTGCTCAAGACGGCGGCGGGCAGCGGTATCGCGATCGGGCCGATCTTGCTCGGGGCCGCCCAGCCGGTGCATGTGCTCACCGCTTCGGCCACCGTGCGGCGGATCGTCAATATGACGGCGTTGCTGGTGGCGGATGCGTCGGCGGCTAGGTGATGATTGGCGGCTGAGTTTCTCGCGTTTTTTTAGCTCAATCCTGAGAAACTCAATGTGTTCAGGCGATTTTTCCTTCAACACATACCCCATCGATTCCGCACGGCGAGTGAGATTGTTCAGGACACGCTGACGGTAGCGTTCCTCGTAATATGCGGCGCCTGGATCGACGTACTCCAGGCCATAGCGCAGCGTG
>LFJH01000071.1 GCA_001189335.2 Candidatus Paraburkholderia schumanniana | reverse complement strand
TGGACCACGTTTTTTAACGGGATGGCTCACCCAAAAGCCAACGGCCGCTCCCTTCGACGGCACTCAGTGTAGCCCCGACGAGAGTTTCTGCCTTTCGGGCAGAGGCGCGCCCCTTGGGGATGTTTTTTAAAAAACCATAGGATAGCAAAAGCCGCCCGGAGCACAGGGCATCCGGGCGGCTCTCGAGTTTCAGCAAAAAGCGTGACTGGCGAACGACCTTAGTTCTTCGACTGGTCGACCAGCTTGTTCTTCGCGATCCATGGCATCATCGCGCGCAGCTTCCCGCCGACTTGCTCGATCTGATGCTCCGCCGTCAGACGGCGGCGCGATTGCAGCGTCGGCGCGCCAGCGCGGTTCTCGATAGTGAAGCTCTTTGCGTACTCGCCGGTCTGGATGTCCTTCAGCACGGCCTTCATCGCCATCTTCGTCTCTTCCGTGACGATGCGCGGACCCGTCACGTATTCGCCATATTCGGCGTTGTTCGAGATCGAGTAGTTCATGTTGGCGATGCCGCCTTCGTAGATCAGGTCGACGATCAGCTTCAACTCGTGCAGGCATTCGAAGTACGCCATTTCCGGCGCGTAGCCGGCTTCCACCAGCGTTTCGAAGCCGGCCTTGATCAGGTCGACGGTGCCGCCGCACAGAACCGCTTGCTCACCGAACAGGTCGGTTTCGGTCTCTTCACGGAAGTTGGTCTCGATGATGCCCGCGCGGCCGCCGCCGTTCGCCACTGCGTACGACAACGCCACGTCGCGCGCCGAGCCGGTCTTGTCTTGAGCAACAGCGATCAGGTGCGGCACGCCGCCGCCATTCTGATACGTGTTGCGCACCGTGTGACCCGGGGCCTTCGGCGCGATCATGATGACATCCAGATCCGCGCGCGGGATCACCTGGCCGTAGTGCACGTTGAAGCCGTGCGCGAATGCGAGCGCCGCGCCCTGCTTGGCGTTATCGTGCACTTCGTTCTTGTAGACTTCGGCGATCTGCTCGTCCGGCAGGAGCATCATGACGACATCGGCGCCCTTCACGGCTTCGGCCACTTCCTTCACCTTGAGGCCGGCATTCTCGGCCTTGCTCCACGATGCGCCGCCACGGCGCAGGCCGACCGTCACGTTCACGCCGCTGTCCTTCAGGTTGAGCGCGTGCGCATGGCCTTGCGAGCCATAGCCGATGATGGTGACTTGCTTGCCCTTGATGAGGGAGAGGTCGGCGTCCTTGTCGTAGAAAACTTTCATGGTGGTTCCTTGAGTCCTGATGCGTTGAAATTGGTTGCGCTACGTTGCTGCTAATGAAGTGGTACGGCACCGTTACACCTTGAGAATCCGCTCGCCCCGACCGATGCCGGAGCTGCCCGTGCGAACCGTTTCGAGGATCGCGGTGGCGTCGAGCGCCTGAATGAACGCGTCGAGCTTGTCGCTCGCGCCCGTCAGTTCCATCGTGTAGGTCTTCTCAGTCACGTCGATGATGCGGCCGCGGAAGATATCCGCCATGCGCTTCATCTCTTCGCGTTCCTTGCCGACCGCCCTTACCTTGATGAGCATCAGCTCGCGCTCGATGTGGGCGCCCTCTGTCAGGTCGACCCTTTCACCACCTCGATCAGGCGGTTCAGGTGCTTCGTGATCTGTTCGATCACGTCGTCCGAGCCAATCGAGACGATGGTTAGCCGCGACAGCGAACTGTCTTCGGTAGGCGCCACCGTCAGCGTTTCGATGTTATAGCCGCGCGCCGAAAAGAGCCCGACGATGCGCGATAACGCGCCCGGTTCGTTTTCCAGCAGTACGGAGATGATGTGTTTCATGTTCGTCTTTCCCGATGTTTGTCCAGAATTGGCGCTTGTCCGAAAAACCCGCGCGCGACGCTCGTCCTTTGTGAAGACAGGCGCGCGCGAGCCTCGCGAGACAAGTCGCGTTATAGATCCTCAGAGCCGAGCAGCATTTCCGTGATGCCTTTGCCTGCGCACCATCGGGAATACGTTTTCGGTCGGATCGGTCTGGAAGTCGAGAAATACGGTGCGGTCCTTGAGACGCAGCGCTTCCTTGAGCGCCGGCTCCACGTCCGCGGTCTTTTCGACACGAATGCCGACATGGCCGTACGCTTCAGCCAGCTTCACGAAGTCCGGCAGCGCGTCCATGTACGAGCTGGAGTAGCGCTTCTTGTACTCGATCTGCTGCCACTGACGCACCATGCCGAGATAGCGATTGTTCAGCGAGATGATCTTGATGGGCGTGTTGTACTGCTTGCACGTCGAGAGCTCCTGAATGCACATCTGGATGGAGCCTTCGCCGGTGATGCAGACCACTTCGTCGTCGGGATAGGCCATTTTCACGCCCATCGCGGCGGGCAGGCCGAAGCCCATCGTGCCGAGTCCGCCCGAATTGATCCAGCGGCGCAGCTTGTTGAACGGATAGAACTGCGCCGCCCACATCTGATGCTGGCCGACGTCCGAGCACACGAACGCATTGCCGTCGGTCAGCTCCCAGAGCTTTTCGACGACGTACTGCGGGCTTGATGATCTCGCTCTTGCGGTCGTATGCGAGGCAATCCTTGGAGCGCCAGCCTTCGATCTCGGCCCACCACGTCTTGAGCGCCTGCGTGTCCGGGCCGTGCTCGGCGTGCTGAAGCTGCTCGATGAGTTCCTTCAGCACTTCCTTCACGTCGCCGACGATGGGGATGTCCACCTTGACGCGCTTGGAAATGGAGGACGGGTCGACGTCGATATGGATGATCTTGCGCGGCGACGAGGCGAAGTGCTTCGGATCGCCGATCACGCGGTCGTCGAAGCGCGCGCCGATGGCGATCAGCACGTCGCAGTGCTGCATCGCCATGTTGGCTTCGTACGTGCCGTGCATGCCGAGGAACTTCTTGTCGGACGCGCGGTAGCCGCCCAGGCCCATCAGCGTGTTGGTGACGGGATAGCCGAGCAGATCGGCGAACTGGTTCAGCTCGCGCGGTGCGTCCGCCAGGATGATGCCGCCGCCGATATAGATGTACGGGCGCTTGGCCGACAGCAGCAGTTGCACCGCCTTGCGGATCTGGCCCGAATGGCCCTTGGTCACCGGGTTGTACGAGCGCAGCGACACGCTCTTGATCGGCTCGTACTTGCACGGCGCCTTCGAGACATCCTTCGGAATGTCGATCAGCACCGGACCCGGACGGCCCGTGCGTGCGATGTAGAACGCCTTCTTGACGGTCTCGGCGAGCTCGCGCACGTCCTTCACGAGGAAGTTGTGCTTCACGCACGGACGCGTGATGCCGACGGTATCGCACTCCTGGAACGCGTCGAGGCCGATCGCCGCGGTAGGCACCTGGCCGCTGATGACGACGAGCGGAATGGAATCCATGTAGCCGTGGCGATGCCGGTGACGGCATTGGTGACGCCCGGGCCCGAGGTCACGAGGCACACGCCCACTTTGCCGGTCGCGCGCGAATACGCGTCGGCGGCGTGCACGGCGGCCTGCTCGTGGCGCACGAGAATGTGCTGAATCTGGTCCTGCTTGTAGAGCTCGTCGTAGATGTAGAGTACCGAGCCGCCGGGATAGCCCCAGATGAACTCGACGTTCTCGTCGGCCAATGCGCGCATGAGCACAGTGCCGCCGATGGAGTCAGCTTCGTGAGGAGGAGTGGTATCCGACGTGGAGAATTCCGCGCTAGGCATGTTCATTCGTCACCTTTCGAATTTTCGGCAAAAAATTGATCGGGTGCTCTCTGCCGGGCTTGTGGCTCGGGTTCAAGCGGCGCGTCTTGGTTTGACAGGCGTGCTTCTTGGGCTAGCCTCAACAAATTAGACATTTCACTTTCCGATGCGGATTAGAAAGTATAGCCCGGCGCGCGCGGCCGGTCAAGCAAAAAGTTTCCGAACAGTCCGATAGCGGCTTTCGCACGCGAATCCGGTGCGAAAGCCGGGCGCAAGCGCAAGCTGTCGGCCGCACGCGCATTCGATCGGGTGCGTGCCGTAAACGGCAACAAAACCTCTGAAATTGCCCGGATGCGGCGAAACTTTGCTAGCATTCGCAGGTTTTCCTCGAACTCCACGATCCTCTTTCGACGCAAATTCGTTGCGCCGGATCCCCAACGGATGGCATCAGACAAGGAACTCGCCGATTTTCTGGCGGGCGTCGAAAGACGCGCGTTCAAGCAGACCGTGTACACCGTTCGCGATGACGACACGGCGCTCGACATCGTCCAGGACGCGATGATCAAGCTTGCCGAAAAGTACGGCGACCGTCCTCCGTCCGAGCTCCCGCTTCTGTTCCAGCGTATCCTTCAAAACGCGACGCACGATTACTTCCGTCGCCAGAAGGTCCGCAATACCTGGGTCAGCCTGTTCTCGTCGTTCGGCAACGCCGACGACGAATTCGACCCGCTCGAGACCTTCGAATCCGGGGAGGGCGCGGTCGGCAGCGAGAACAGGCTGGAACGCGAACAGGTGCTGAATCTGATCGACGCGGAAATCCAGAAACTGCCGGCACGTCAACGGGAAGCTTTTCTCATGCGTTACTGGGAGGATATGGATGTCGCCGAGACGGCCGCTGCGATGGGGTGCTCAGAGGGTAGCGTGAAAACGCATTGTTCACGCGCCACGCACGCTCTCGCGCAAGCCCTGAAAGCAAAAGGGATCACGCTATGATTTCCGCTCTTGAATCGAAGGAAAACGAGTTCGCGTTGAAGGTGGTTCGCGCCCTCGAAGAAAACACGTCGCATATTCCGGCCGCCGCCGTCGACCGGCTCGCTCAGGCGCGCCGCACCGCGATCGCGCGCAAGAAGCCCGAGAAGGTGGCCGTCGCCGTGAGCGCGCCCGCCTTCACGCCGGCGCTCGCCGGCGCGGGCAGCACGCTCGCCACGGGCGGCGCCGGGGAAGGACATCGCGCGAGAAGCCTGCTCGCGCGGCTCGGCGGACTGGGCCTCGCCTGGCCGCTCGCGGCGCTGATCATCGGGATCGCGGGTATCGCCTACTGGGAAGACCAGCAGCGCAAGGCGGAGCTCGCCGACATCGACGCCGCCATGATGAGCGACAGCCTGCCCATCGATGCCTATCTCGATCACGGCTTCAACGCGTATCTGACGCGCAACCATTAAGCACTGAATTCAGCGGGGGAATTTTCGGGTGAGTTACAAGCGCGGTCTCGCGATTGTCTTTGGTTGCGCGATTGCGGGTCTCGTCGCGTTCGCCGCGACTTACCCGCGCTTCTACTCCCCGGCGGCCGCCACGCCTCCCGCCGTGGCCGCGCCGAGCGGCGGCTCCGGTCCGGCCACCGATGCCAGCGCCTCGCCACTGTCCGCACTGTCTTCCGAAAGCCCGCTGTCCTGGAGTCGTCTGACCGAGGTGCAGCACATCGCGCTCGCGCCCTTCGCCACCCAGTGGGATTCGTTTTCCGACGAGCTCAAGCGCAAGTGGCTGAAAATCGCATCGCGGTTCCATCGCATGTCGCCCGAGGCGCAGAAGCATCTGCATCAGCGCATGGAAGAATGGGTGCGCCTGACGCCGGACCAGCGCAAGGTCGCGCGCGAAAATTATCAGGTTTCCAAATCGCTGCCACTGGAAAAGCGTGAAAAGGCTTGGGACGCCTATCAAAAGCTGCCCGAAGAGCAGAAGAAAAAACTGGCGGCGAGCGAGCGCACGCGACGCCCGACTGTCGTCTCCGCCCCACCCACGGGCAAGACGGAAGTGAAGGACATCAACCGACTCGTCGCGGCGCGCGAGCAGGGGCACGTCGGCGGGCATGCCGAGGCAAGCTCGGCCGCGTCGCCGGCGCAACCGGCCATTCCCAACGCCGCGAGCATCGTCCCGGCCACGCCGATTCCGGTGTCGCCGCAGCAGGCGCCTTCGATGTACAACGGCTCCTGAACGCGCCCGACCGGATGAGCGCTCCCGCCGCCTTCACCGACACCGTCGCGCCGATGCGCGCGCCCACCCTGCACCGCCGCCTCGCGACGATGCTCTATGAAGGCGTCGTTCTGTTCGGCGTGGTGTTCATCGCCGGCTATCTGTTCAGCACACTCACGCAGCAGCGCAACGGCCTCACGCATCACAACTGGCTCATGTCGTGGATCGGCATCGTGCTCGCGGCGTACTTCGTGTACTTCTGGACACACGGCGGCCAGACCCTGCCGATGAAAACCTGGCGCCTCAGGGTCGTCGACGCGCACGGCCAGCCCGTCAAGCTCATTCGCGCCGTCGCGCGCTATCTGCTCGCGTGGCTGTGGTTCCTGCCGCCGCTCGCGCTGCATCCGCTGCTCTCCCTCACCGTGCCGCAGACGCTCTGCGTATTCGCGGCGTGGGTCGCGCTGTGGGCCGCTGCCGTGTGGCTCGATCCGGCGCGCCAGTTCCTCCATGACCGCCTCGCCGGCACGCGCATTGTCGCCGTACCACCTGTTGTCAAGTAATAAGAACTTCTTGTGACTGTCACGGCCGCGTGGCGCAATGCGCATAAACCGAAACCCGATGCGCGAGCCAATGGCCTTGAACTCGTCTGTCCACCCGGCAATCGACCCGCCCTTCGAACCGTCGTCCTCTCCTTTTCGCTTCGGCAACGGCGATCTCCGCGCCGGCCCGACGCTGCGCTCCGAATCGACCGGATCGCCTGAAGCCTCACCGGCGGGCGCCTCGGCTTATGTCGACCCGCGCGCCGTGGCGCCGGTGCGCGGCGGCGATGCCGGCGACGCCTCCGATGCGCAGCATCGCTATCGCACCATCTGGCTCTCGGATATTCACCTGGGCTCGGGCGGCTGCCAGGCGCAGTATCTGCTCGATTTCCTGCGGCATCACGAGTCGGAGTATCTGTATCTCGTGGGCGACATCATCGACGGATGGCAACTGCGCAAAGGCTGGTTCTGGCCGCAGGCGCACAACGACGTCGTGCAGAAAATTTTGCGCAAGGCGCGCAAGGGCACGCAGGTCGTCTACATCCCGGGCAATCACGACGAAGCCGCGCGCCAGTTCTGCGATCTCGCGTTCGGCGACATTCACGTGCGCGGCGAGGCGTTCCATACGACGCTCGCGGGCAAGCGCCTGTGGATTGTGCACGGCGATCTCTTCGACGGCGTGATCCAGCACGCCAAATGGCTCGCCTATCTCGGCGATACCGCCTACACCGTCATCCTGCTGCTCAACCGCTGGTTCAACCGCGTGCGCACGAAGCTCGGCTTCGATTACTGGTCGCTCTCGCAGTACCTGAAGCATCAGGTCAAGAACGCGGTGAACTTCATATCGCAGTTCGAGCGCGTGATGACCGACGAAGCGCGCCGCCACGGCTGCGACGGCGTCGTGTGCGGGCACATCCACAAGGCGGAGATCCGCGACATCGACGGCATTCTCTACTGCAACGACGGCGACTGGGTCGAAAGCCTCTCGGCGCTCGTCGAGACCTACGACGGCGAGCTGAAGGTCATCTACTGGACCGTCATGTGCGCGCTCGCGCAGCGCGCCACGCGAGCGCGCGCCACCGTCTGAATGCCACACACCAAGCAATTGCAACGCAGCATAAAACCTGGGCCGAACCGATGAAAATCATGATCGTTACCGACGCATGGGAGCCGCAGGTCAATGGCGTCGTGCGTACCCTCAAGCAGACGACGAAAGAGCTCTCGGCGCTCGGACATCGCGTGGAGCTGCTCACGCCGCTCGAATTCCGGACGATCCCCTGCCCGACGTATCCCGAGATCCGCCTCTCGCTGCTTCCCGGGCGACGCGTCGCCGAGCGCATCGACGCATTCGCGCCCGATGCACTGCACATCGTGACCGAAGGCCCGCTCGGGCTCGCCGCGCGCGCCTATGCGCTGCGCCGCAAGCTGCCGTTCACGACCGCTTATCACACGCGCTTTCCCGAGTACGTGAAGGCGCGCTTCGGCATTCCGCTTGCGATGACGTATCGCTTCCTGCACCGGTTCCACGGGCGCTCGCAGGCGGTGATGGCGCCGACGCCCGTCGTCAGGAGCGACCTCGAGCGCTATGGCTTCACCAATGTCGTGCTGTGGACGCGCGGCGTCGATCTCGACATCTTCCATCCGATGGAGTCGAAGGTCCTCAACACCGCGCGGCCGATCTTCCTGTATGTCGGACGCGTGGCGGTCGAGAAGAACGTAGAGGCGTTCCTCGAGCTCGATCTGCCGGGTTCGAAGTGGGTTGCGGGCGAAGGTCCGGCGCTCGCGGAACTGAAGTCGCGCTACACGAACGTCAACTATCTCGGCGTGCTCTCGCAGCCGGAACTCGCGAAGGTCTATGCCGCCGCGGACGTGTTCGTGTTCCCGAGCCGCACCGATACCTTCGGCCTCGTGCTGCTCGAGGCGATGGCCTGCGGCACGCCGGTCGCGGCGTATCCGGTGACGGGCCCGATCGACGTGCTCGGCGAGAACGGTCCGGGCGCCCTCTACAACGACTTGCGTGAAGCCTGCCTGCAGGCGCTCAAGATCGAGCGCGCCGACGCGCGCGCGTGGGCCGAACGCTTCTCGTGGCGCGCGGCGTCGGAACAGTTCGCCTCGCATCTGCGGCAGTTCGGGCCGCGCGCGGCATCTGAGCAGGCGGCCGCATGACGCAACGCGGCGTGCCGCAGCAACGAGCCGAAGCGAATGCGCGCGCAGCGCCGGGCCGCGCGCGCGAGCACGATCCCTTTGACGACGATATCGACGCCGCCGAGGACGCGCAGGCCCAGTCCTCGCGCGAGCCACTGAGCCCCGACGATCTGCCCTTCAATCCGTACAAGGGCAATCGCGGACTCACGCGTGCCTGGCACGCGATGAAGAACTCGCTCTATGGCTTCCAGGTCGCGATCCGCGAGGAAAGCGCCTTCCGTCAGGAACTGACGCTCGCCGCAATCCTGCTTCCCTGCAGCCTTTTCGTGCCCGTCGCGCCCGTGGAGCGTGCGGCGCTGATCGCCTCCGTGCTGCTCGTGCTGATCGTCGAGCTGCTCAATTCGAGCGTCGAGGCAGCCATCGACCGCATCTCGCTCGAGCGCCACGAGCTCTCGAAACGCGCGAAGGATCTCGGCAGCGCGGCCGTGATGGTCGCGCTCGGCGTCTGCGTGATCACGTGTGGCCTGATACTCTGGCCGCTTGCATCCGCGTGGCTGGCGCGTATCTTATAAATGACAAGACCGCCGCGCGAGGGCGCGTCCGTGCAGCCGAACGACCAGTTTATAATCGTCCGACATTCTCAGGAAATCGCCTGAACACATTGAGTTTCTCAGGAACACAGAACTCGTTCATGAACTATCCTCATCCGATCATTGCCCGCGAAGGCTGGCCGTTCATCGCTATCGCGGCCGTCGTCGTCATCCTCGTGCAGGCGATGGGCGGCTTTGGCTTCGCCTGGATCTTCTGGCTGATCGTGATTCTCATCGTCCAGTTCTTCCGCGATCCGGCCCGTCCGATTCCGTCGCAGCCCAACGCGGTGCTGTGTCCGGCCGATGGGCGCATCATGGCGGTCGAAACCGCGCACGATCCGTACGTGGGCCGCGAGGCGCTCAAGATCAGCGTGTTCATGAACGTGTTCAACGTGCACTCGCAGCGCTCGCCGGTGGACGGCGCGATCACGAAGGTGCAGTACTTTCCGGGCGCGTACCTGAACGCCGTCGTCGACAAGGCGTCCACCGAGAACGAGCGCAACGCCATCGTGCTGCAGACGGCAAGCGGGCACACCGTGACGTCGGTGCAGATCGCGGGGCTGATCGCGCGTCGCATTCTGTGCTACGTGCACGTGGGCGAACCGCTCACGCGTGGTCAGCGCTACGGCTTCATTCGCTTCGGCTCGCGCGTCGATGTGTATCTGCCGGTGGGCAGCCGTCCGCGCGTGTTGATTGGCGAGAAGGTTTCGGCTTCGTCGACGATCCTCGCCGAGTTCGCGGAATAACGCGGAGGTCTCGATGGCGGCATTCAAACCACGCCGTAATCGCGTGAACGGCAGCCCACCGCGCGCGTTCCGGCGCAACAAGGCCGTGCAGGACGTGAGCGTCGTCGAAACGCGGCGCGCGAAACGGCAGCAGTTTCTGAAGAAGCGCGGCATCTATCTGCTCCCGAACGCGTTCACCACCGCGGCGCTGTTCTGCGGCTTCTTCGCCGTCGTGCAGGCAATGAACGTGCGCTTCGAGATCGCGGCCATCGCAATTTTCGTCGCGATGGTGCTCGACGGCATGGACGGCCGCGTCGCGCGCATGACGCACACGCAGAGCGCGTTCGGCGAGCAGTTCGACAGCCTGTCCGACATGGTGTCGTTCGGCGTGGCTCCGGCGCTCGTAATATACGAATGGGTGCTGAAAGACCTCGGCCGCTGGGGCTGGCTCGCGGCGTTCGTGTATTGCTCCGGCGCGGCGCTGCGGCTGGCGCGCTTCAATACGAATGTCGGCGTGGTCGACAAGCGCTACTTCCAGGGCTTGCCGTCGCCGGCCGCCGCGGCGCTGATTGCGGGCTTCGTGTGGCTCGCGACCGATAATCGCGTGCCGCTCAAGCTGGTCTGGCTGCCGTGGGTCGCGTTCGCGTTGACGATCTACGCGGGCGTGACGATGGTGTCGAACGCACCGTTCTACAGCGGCAAGGCGCTGGACATGCGCTATCGCGTGCCTTTTGCGGGCGTGCTGCTGATCGTGGTGGCGTTCGTGTTGGTGTCGTCGGATCCTCCGGTTATGCTGTTCTGCCTGTTCGTGCTGTACGGCTTTTCGGGCTATATCTGGTGGGCGTATCTGGCCGTGCGGGGCAGGCCGAATCCGGCGCGCAGTTCGCAGCGGGATCACTAGCGTCGAACGCGAGAAAAAAAGGCGGCAACCGGAAGGTTTGCCGCCTTTTTGCTTTCGCGCACGATCGATCAACCCGCGACAAGCACGCCGTTCTGAATATGCACGCGCTGGCCTTGCGCGAACGGCGGCGGGTTCTTGTACGTGAAATAACGCGTATGGCCGTTCTCCATCCGCACGCGCACGAAGTAGTCGGTTTCGCTGCGCAGATGCTTCTCGACCGAATTCCCCGCCAGACCGCCGCCGAGCGCGCCGAGCAGCGTCATCGCGGTACGGCCGCCACCGCGCCCGAACTGATTGCCGACGACACCACCCGCCACCGCGCCACCGACCGCGCCGATACCCGTTCCGTGGCCCTCGTGCTTGACGGCGACGATCGACTCGATGGTACCGCAGGTGGAGCAAACGACCGCATGCCGGGGCGGCTGCTGGACCGCCGCTGCTGCGCCGCCTGCTGGCCTGCCTGCTGCGCAGCCGCTCGTTGCTGATCCTCAGCCTGCTGCTGTTGCGCTGCTGTCTGTCCTTGAGCCTGTGCCGCAGTCGGCGGCGCTGGTGCCGCTGAATCGACGACCGGCTGCTGCGCAACCGTGGCCGTCTGCATCTGCGGACTCTGCGCCGAGGTGCTCGATGCTTTCGAGAACAATCCCGTCATCGCTGCAGTGGCCGTGAGACACGCGACGATGATCGCACCCGCTGTGGTTGCGTAGAGCGGGTGCAGGCGGCGCTGCTGTGGCTGCGGCATTAGCCGGCGAGGACGGTGTACCAGATTTGCCGATCTCATTACGATTTTGTGAACCGCCCCGGATTTGGTGGAGGCTCCAACTCTTGAGAGAATGGAGCCATGAACAAGTCGAACAAATTTTCTGCTGAAGTCCGGGAACGTGCAGTCCGTATGGTGCGGGAGCATCGCGAGGAGTATCCGTCACAGTGGGCGGCGATCGAATCCATAGCCCCCAAGATTGGCTGCACAAATTGGCTGCACAAGCCAGACATTGCTGGGG
>LFJH01000070.1 GCA_001189335.2 Candidatus Paraburkholderia schumanniana | reverse complement strand
CGTGCAGGTGAAACGAGCGCTTGCCGAGATCTATTCCAATGACCATCACGTCTTGCATGGTGTTGTCTCCGGTTGATCGTGCTGACATAGCTTAACCCACTGTCAGGTGGGGAGGACCATCCCATTATCTATAGCAAAGCGTGTCACGCCGCGAACACGACTTCCACGCGTCTCGCTTTCGCCGAACGCCGGGGCGGTCCCGCGACGATCTGTACATTGCGGCCGAGATGCGCCAGCAATTCGAGCATCTTCGCTTCGCTAATGCCGCGAAACTGCCCACGCAGCAGTTGTGAGAGCTTGGGCTGACTGATGCCCAGCACTTCGGCCGCTCGCTGTTGCGTCCAGCGCCGCGCCTTGATCATTTCGCCAATCTTGCCGGCGAGTTGCGCCTTGACGCGCATTTCATCGGCGTCGGCAGTTCCGATGTCGGCGTAGACGTTGCCGTTGCCTTTTTCAATCTCGATCATGGTCATTTCCCGCAGCATGGATTTGCGCCGCTTTAAGCCGCGCCCGAATGATGTCGATGTCCCGTTTCGGCGTGGCGATGCCATGCGTCGAAGCTGCCCCTGTTCAAGGCGGACGTCATGGCACTGCCTCCCGCCCGAGGCTTCGCGACTTCAAGAGCAAAAAGTCTCACTGCCCGCGGCTAGCGATGAAATGATTAATTTCCGAATGTCGCAACATGAATCGACAGACGCAAAAAAGCCCGCACGAAGCGGGCTCTTCAGGTCTCGAGTGGGCGTCAGCGGCGCCGCGTCGGCACGTTACTCGTCGAACACCGGCCGCAAATCCGTCACCTTCAACGACGAATCCGGCGCGCGTCCCTTCCTCGCCCGCTTGCCGAGATGCAGTTGCAGTTGCGAGCCCGACAGCTTTTCGTCCTTGACCTTGCCACCGCGCCCGGTGCCGATCATCACCACACCGCGCGCATCGATGGCGAGCGCCTGGCGCAACGTCTCCTTCGGATCGAGCGCCATCAGCGTGACGCCGCGCCCGCCGCCCGACAGCGTCTTCATCTCGTCCATGCCGAATACGAGCAGACGTCCCGCGCTCGACAGACACGCAACGTACGCCGCGCCGGGAATGACGGGCATAGGCGCGAGCGGCACGGCGCCTTCGTCGATCGTCATGAAGGCCTTGCCCGCCTTCTGGCGGCTGATCATGTCACCGAGCCTCGCCATGAAGCCGAAGCCGTTGCTCGAAGCAAGCAACAACGGTTGCTCCGCATTCGCCGCGTAGTAATGCAGCAGATGCGTGCCCGATTCCAGCTCGATCAGCGACGTGACGGGCACGCCGTCGCCGCGTCCGCCCGGCAGCGCCGAAACCGGCACCGAATACACGCGCCCCTTGCTGCCCCACGCGACGAGCGAATCCGGCATGCGCGCCTGGAACGCCGCATAGAGGCCGTCGCCCTGCTTGAAGGTGAAGCCCGCCGGATCGAGTCCGTGGCCCTTCAGCGCCCGCCCCCAGCCCTTCTGCGACACGACGACCGTCACCGGCTCGTCGACTACGCGCGCCTCGAACGTCGCGCGCTTCTCCTGCTGGATCAGCGTGCGGCGATCGTCGTCGTACTGCTTCGCGTCGGCTTCGATCTCCTTGATGAGCAGGCGCTTCATCGCGGCGTCGCTGTTGAGCAGTTCTTCGAGCTTCGTCTTTTCGTCGCGCAAGTCGGCCAGTTCCTGCTCGATCTTGATCGCCTCCAGCCGCGCCAGCTGACGCAGACGGATTTCGAGAATGTCTTCCGCCTGCCGGTCCGACAGATTGAAGCGCGCGATCAGCGCCTGCTTCGACTCATCGGATTCGCGGATGATGCGGATGACCTCATCGATATTCAGGAAGACGATCATCCGCCCTTCGAGAATGTGGATGCGGTCGTTGACCTTCCCGAGGCGATGCTGCGTGCGCCGCGTCACCGTCACGAAGCGGAAGCCGACCCACTCGTGCAGGATCTCGACGATGCCCTTCTGACGCGGACGTCCATCCGCGCCGATCATCACGAGGTTGATCGTCGCGTTCGATTCGAGGCTCGTATGCGCGAGCAGCGAATTGACGAACTCGGTCTGATCGATGCGGCTCGACTTCGGCTCGAACACGAGTCGCACGGGCGCGTCCTTGCCGGACTCGTCGCGCACGGCGTCGAGCAGGCCGAGGAGCGTCTGCCTGGTCTGGACCTGCTCGGGCGTGAGCGTCTTCTTGCCGAGCTTGATCTTCGGATTGGTGAGTTCCTCGATTTCCTCGAGCACCTTCTGGCTCGACACGCCCGGCGGCAATTCCGTGATGACCGCCTGCCACTGCCTGCGCGCGAGCTCCTCGATCTTCCAGCGCGCGCGCACCTTGAGGCTGCCGCGCCCGGTTTCATACGCCGCCGAGATTTCCGCCTGCGACGAGATGATCTGGCCACCGCCGGGGAAATCCGGTCCGGGCAGCTTCTCCATCAATCCCGCGTGACCGATCTTCGGATCGCGGATCATCGCGACCGCCGCCTGCGCAACTTCGCGCAGGTTGTGCGATGGAATTTCCGTCGCGAGACCGACCGCGATGCCCGACGCGCCGTTCAGCAAGAGGAACGGCAGGCGCGCCGGCAAAAGCTTCGGCTCTTCGAAAGAGCCGTCGTAGTTCGGCATGAAATCGACCGTGCCCTGATCGATCTCATCGAGCAAGAGACGCGCGATCGGCGTGAGCCGCGCTTCGGTGTAGCGCATGGCCGCCGCGCCGTCGCCATCGCGCGAGCCGAAGTTGCCCTGGCCGTCGATGAGCGGATAGCGCATCGAGAAGTCCTGCGCGAGACGCACGAGCGCGTCGTATGCCGACTGGTCGCCGTGCGGGTGATACTTGCCGAGCACATCGCCGACCACGCGCGCCGACTTCACCGGCTTCGCGTTGGACGCGAGCCCCATCTCGCTCATCGCGTAGAGAATGCGGCGCTGCACGGGCTTTTGTCCGTCCGAGACATCGGGCAGCGCGCGGCCCTTGACCACGCTCACCGCGTAGTCGAGATAAGCGCGTTCGGCGTAATCGCCGAGCGTCAGTTGTTCGCCGTCCGGTGCGGTCTGTTCGGCGAAGAGATCGTCTGTGATTCCCATCGAATATCCGTTATGCGTTTCTCAAGTCGAGCTCAGATGTCCGCTTCGACCTCGTTGCCCTTCTCTTCGAGCCAGCTGCGGCGCGACGCCGCTTCGCCCTTGCCCATCAGCATCGTCATGCGCGAGACCGTGAGATCGAAGCCGAGATCGCCCAGGCCCACCGGCATGAGACGCCGCGTGTCGGGGTTCATCGTCGTGTCCCACAGCTGCTCCGCGCTCATTTCGCCCAGGCCCTTGAAGCGGCTGATGGTCCATGCCGTCTCCCGCACGCCGTCCTTGCGCAGCTTGTCGAGAATCGCTTCGAGCTCGCCTTCGTCGAGGGCATAGAGCTTCTGCGCGGGTTTCTTGCCGCGTGCGGGCGCATCGACGCGAAACAGCGGCGGACGCGCGACGCATACGTGGCCGCGCTCGATCAGTTGCGGGAAGTGCTTGAAGAAAAGCGTGAGCAGGAGCACCTGAATGTGCGCGCCGTCGACATCCGCATCGGAAAGAATGCAGATCTTGCCGTAGCGCAGGTTCGAAAGATCGATCTGTTCGTCCGGACCATGCGGATCGACGCCGATCGCCACCGCGATGTCATGCACTTCGTTGTTGGCGAAGAGCCGGTCGCGTTCCGTCTCCCATGTGTTCAGCACCTTGCCGCGCAGCGGCAGGATGGCCTGGAACTCCTTGTCGCGGCCCATCTTCGCGGACCCGCCCGCCGAATCGCCCTCGACGAGAAAGAGCTCGTTGCGGGCGATGTCCGTCGATTCGCAATCGGTCAGCTTGCCGGGCAGCACGGCCACGCCGGAGCTCTTCTTCTTCTCGACCTTCTGGCCGGCGCGCGTGCGCGCCTGAGCCTGCCGGATCACGAGCTCAGCGAGCTTCTTGCCGTACTCGACGTGCTGATTGAGCCAGAGTTCAAGCGCGGGCCGCGAGAACGACGACACGAGCTTGACCGCATCGCGGCTGTTGAGACGTTCCTTGATCTGGCCTTGAAACTGAGGATCGAGCACCTTTGCCGACAGCACGAACGACACGCGCGCGAACACGTCTTCCGCGAGCAGCTTCACGCCTTTCGGCTGCAGGTTGTGAATCTCGACGAAGTTCTTGACCGCCTGAAAGAGGCCATCGCGCAGGCCGGATTCGTGCGTGCCGCCCGCGGGCGTCGGAATGAGGTTCACATACGATTCACGCAGAAGCGGTCCTTCCTCGCTCCATGCGACCACCCATGACGCGCCCTCGCCTTCCGCGAAGGTTTCCTCGGTGTTCTTCGAGCTTTCCGCATAGCGCTCGCCTTCGAACAGGGGAATAAGCAAGTCGCTGCCGCCCATGCCTTCGAGCAGATAGCCGCGCAGGCCGTCTTCGTATTTCCAGCTCTGACGCTCGCCCGTCTTCTCGTTGACGAGCACCACTTCGACTCCCGGCAGCAACACGGCCTTCGAGCGCAACAGGCGCTGCAATTCGCCGAGCGGCAGATGGGCGGAATCGAAGTACTTCGCGTTCGGCCAGGCTCGCACGCGCGTACCAGTTTTCTTTTCGCCGCGCTCGGCGGCGCGCGTCGTGAGCGCTTCGACGACATCGCCATTGGAGAACGCGAGCTGCGCGACCTTGTTGTCGCGCCAGACGGTCACTTCGAGGCGTGTTGCGAGCGCGTTCGTCACCGAGACGCCGACGCCATGCAGGCCGCCCGAGAACGTGTAGGCGCCGCCGGCGGCCTTGTCGAACTTGCCGCCCGCGTGCAGCCGCGTAAACACGATCTCGACGACCGGCACGCCCTCCTCCGGATGCAGGCCGAAGGGAATGCCGCGGCCGTCGTCATCGACCGACACGGAGTTGTCGTTGTGCAGCGTGACGACGATCTGCTTGCCATAGCCGCCGAGCGCTTCGTCGGAGGCGTTGTCGATCACTTCCTGGATGATGTGCAGCGAATTCTCGGTCCGCGTGTACATGCCGGGCCGCTGCTTGACCGGCTCCAGGCCCTTGAGCACTTTGATCGATGCTTCGCTGTAGCCGGCTGCCTTGGCGTTCATGACAGTACGCTTGCCTCGTGCCGTAGCTGTCGCCATTGCGCTGGATTCTTTTGTGGACATAGTTGGTCGATTGCCCGGCTCTCGCGCGTCCTCGCGGTTCAACACGCAACGTGACGCCCGATTCGCCGGCGAATGCTTGATGAAAATGCCTGGCAGGATGCGCGAAAAGCGAGGCAAAAGCCCGCCGGCCCATCCTGGCTGCGCTAGGAGAATAGCGGTTTTC
Source organism: Candidatus Paraburkholderia schumanniana (assembly GCA_001189335.2). Classification (GTDB taxonomy): domain Bacteria; phylum Pseudomonadota; class Gammaproteobacteria; order Burkholderiales; family Burkholderiaceae; genus Caballeronia; species Caballeronia schumanniana. Next base: position 6,408 of record LFJH01000070.1, on the reverse strand, counting down.
GCTCGCCGCGCCCACCTCGGGGGGTATAAAAACGATCGCCGCGCGCAACGCATCGCGCACCATCGCAAATCACGAAACTGGCACGACCGAGGCCCGCCCGCGCGCTCATTTGCGCTTCGCTTCCAGCTCTTCCCAGCGCTCGAGCGCGACGAGCAATTCCTCTTCGATCGCCGCGTGCCGCTCGGAAAGACGCGCGCCTTCCTTCGCGTTGCGGGCGAAGATGGAACCGTCTTGGAGCTGCGCGCCGATGGCCTTCTGCTCCTCTTCCAGCTCGGCGATGCGCCCCGGCAACGCGTCCAGCTCGCGCTGCTCCTTGAACGAAAGCTTCACGGTGCGCTGCGCATTGCGGCCTGCCGCGCTGTCCTTGGGCGTCTCGTCCTTCGGCGTTTCCTTCGCGGTCTGTCGAGCGGCTTCCTCCGCGATGCGTTCCGAACGTTCGCGCTGAATCTGCCAGTCGGAAAAACCGCCGACATACTCGCGCCACTTGCCGCCCCCTTCGGCCGCGAAGACCGAGGTCACGACGTTGTCGAGAAACGCGCGGTCGTGGCTCACGAGCAGCACGGTGCCTTCGTAATCCGAGAGCAGTTCTTCGAGCAGCTCGAGCGTGGGAATGTCGAGGTCGTTGGTCGGCTCGTCGAGCACAAGCGCGTTCGCCGGACGCGCGAACAGCCGCGCGAGCAGCAGGCGGTTGCGCTCGCCGCCCGACAGCGACTGCACCGGCGAGCGTGCGCGTTCGGGCGCGAACAGGAAGTCGCCGAGATAGCTCATCACGTGCTTCTTCACGCCGTTCACTTCGACCCATTCGCTGCCCGGGCTGATGATGTCGGCAAGCGACTTGCCGAGATCGAGCTGCGCGCGCATCTGATCGAAATATGCGACCTGGATGTTGGTGCCCGTGCGCACGCTGCCTTCGTCCGGCTGCAGCTCCCCGAGAATGAGTTTCAGCAGCGTCGTCTTGCCCGCGCCGTTCGGGCCCACCAGGCCGATCTTGTCGCCGCGCATGACAGTGGCGGTGAAGCAGTCGACGATCGTGCGCTCGCCGTAGCGCTTGGTCACATCGGTCAGTTCGGCGACGATCTTGCCGGACTTTTCGCCCTGCCCCACATCGAGCCTGACATTGCCTTGCACGTTGCGCCGTTCCGCGCGCTCGCGGCGCATCTCGACGAGCCGCGCGATGCGCCTGACGCTGCGCGTGCGCCGCGCCTCGACGCCCTTGCGGATCCACACTTCCTCTTGCGCGAGCAGCTTGTCGAACTTCTCCTGTTCGATTTTCTCGACTTCGAGCTGCTGCGCCTTGCGCGTCTGATACGCGCTGAAATTGCCCGGATACGACAGCAGACGCCCGCGATCGAGCTCCACGATGCGCGTCGCCACGCGATCCAGAAACGCGCGATCGTGCGTGATGAACAGCAGGCCCGTGCGCAACGTGACGAGCAGCTCTTCGAGCCAGCGAATGCCATCGAAGTCGAGATGGTTGGTCGGCTCGTCGAGCAGCAGCACGTCGGGCTGCACGACGAGCGCGCGTGCGAGCGCCACGCGCTTCTTCATGCCGCCGGACAGGTCGCCCGCGCGCGCTTCGCCATCCAGTCCGATCTGCGCGAGCGTGGTCGACACGCGCGTGCGCCAGTTCCACTCGTCGCGTGTGTCGAGCGCCGACTGCAGCGCATTCATGCGCGCGAGCAGCTCGTCGTGCCTGTGGCCTTCGGGCGTGTCGGCGAGCGCGTGCGCGACGGCGTCGTATTCGTCGAGCAGTGCGCGCGCTTCGGTGAGGCCCGAGGCGACGACCTCGAACACGGCGGCGTCGAGATCGAACTCGGGCTCCTGCGGCACATAGACGGTCGTGAGCTCGCTCTGGCGCGTGATGAGGCCGTCGTCGGGCACGGCCAGACCGGCGACGATTTTCAAAAGCGACGACTTGCCCGCGCCGTTGCGGCCGATCAGCCCGACGCGCTCGCCCGCTTCTAGCGAGAAATCGGCATGGTCGAGCAATGCGACGTGGCCGAACGCGAGCTGCGCGTCCGAAATGGAATAAAGCGACATGGGAAAACCGGATGAATGGCGAACAGTTGACGAAAAACCTGCAACCGGAGGAAGCGGCCATTGTACCGGGCGTGGCGCGCGGCGAGGCCGGCATCGGCCGAATGGACGAGGTGCCGCCCCGTCTCCGGACACCGGACTTCATGAAGAAGGCGCAAGCAAGAAGGCCGCCCGGAATGACTCCGCGGCGGCCTTCCTGAGCGTCCGGAAACGGCGTTACTGGACGTGCACCTTGATCGTCGTGCTCATGTCCGGCCCGTACGAGCGATGCGCGCCGTCGCCGAACTGCATCGTGAGCGTGTGGTCGCCGGCGGCAGCTTCACGTCGGCTTCAGTCTGAGCCTTGCCGTAGTGCAGCGTCGTTTCGTTCGCGGGAATCACGGTACCCTGCGGAACCGGCTTGCCATCGATCAGCAGATGATGATGGTCCGTGCCTTCGGTCATCGTTCCGGCCGGCGCTACCGACATGCCGTCGACGCCGAACTTCACGTGAACGGGGCTCGTGACGGTTGCACCATCCTTCGGCGCGATGAAATAGACGCGCGCCTGCGCGTACGCTGAATAGACGCGCGCCTGCGCGTACGCTGCGCCGGCGTATGACAGCACGAGCGCGCCCGACAGCATCGCACCCAAGAGCGTTTTATTCAGCATCGTGTTCTCCATGTGAGTGAAACCAGTCGATGGCGCGAAAGGGGCGCCGGGGACTCGAAAAAGCATACACCGGGCTTTCGGGGCCGGTACATCGGTGCCATCCTGCGGCCGCGATGCGGCGACCCGTCGCGTTTCTCCGACGATCGGGGAACGGTCGCGCCGATTCCTGTAAGATGCCGGGTCGCCGCGCCGCGCGTGTCCGGTCAGCGTTCGCGGTCCGTTTATCCCTTTCGAATCAAGAGTCTGCCGTGAGCGAAGTCATCGAATACAAAAGCTGGGTCTGCCTGATTTGCGGCTGGATCTACAACGAGGAAGAAGGGCTGCCGGAAGAAGGCATCGCCGCCGGCACCCGTTTCGACGACATTCCCGACGACTGGCGCTGCCCGCTATGCGACGTGGGCAAGGCCGATTTCGTCGCCGTCGAATTCTGATTCGCGCCCGCCGCGTTTGCACCCGGCGAGGGTCCTTCCGGCGTTCAGCGCGCCACTGCGATCAACTCGCGGCTCGTTTCGTCCACCGCCGCGCGGCTCCAGTCTCCGTACCAGTCGATCCGCGCGAATCCCGCACGCTTCAGCAAGTGCGCCAGTTCGTGCTGCGTGCGAAAGCGCAGTTCACTCGTGGCGCTGAGCGTTTCGCCGATGGCGCCCGTCCCCGGCTTCGGCATGAAGCGATAGTGCGTCGTGAACGCGACGCGCCCGGTCGTCGCGGGATCGGGTTCGTCGCGCCTTTCCTGCCACACTTCGACCACGGTCTCGTCCGGCGTCTCGATGCGTCTCATCGAGCCCTCGGGCGTCCATTTCTCCCATGCACGCGCCGCCGGATTGCGGCTCTCGAACGCCATCCGCCCGCCCGGCGCGTCGCATGGCCGTGAGCGTCGCGAGCAGCGATGTGTCGTCGAGGAACACCTGCGCCACGTGCCCCGTCATCACGAGCAGATCCGCCGCGCTGACGAATGGCAGCGCGAGCGCGTCGCCTTCGATCCACGTCACCTTGTCGGCTTCGGAACGCGAGCGCGCGACGCGCAGCATCGCCGGCGACGGATCGATGCCCGTCACGCGATGGCCGCGCTTCGCCAGCTCACATGCGAGCAGGCCCGTGCCACATCCGAGATCGATGACATGCGTTGCCGTTTCCGCCAGCGCGAGATAGAACGCCGTGTCGGGCGCGAACGGATTGAGCACGTCGTAAAGCGCGACGAGGCGCGGATCGTCGTAGAGCATCAGAGGCGCTTCATCGGCTCTGATACGCGAGCGCATCGCGCATCGGCTGGCTGCCGATCATGATGGGGCCGGTGAACGGCGTATCGAGATCGAGGATCACAAGCACGGCCGATGCGATCGACACCGCGCCCAGCATGATCGTCACGAGCGACAGCGCATTGCGCGGCACGATCAGCCCGAAGCACAGGAAGATGATGAGCAGCCATCCGACCAGAATCCGGTCGAACGGGTAGGAAATGGAACCGTGCGCCTCCTCGACCAGCTTCCAGCGCAGCGCGATGAGCTGCTCGAAGCGCAACGCGCTCTCGGTGGCGAGCGCGCGATGATAGGCATCGTGCGGCTGAAGCATGCGCACGTCGTGCTGGCTTGGCTCAAGATCGCGCCGAGCTCGCTGCTCGCGAGGTTGTCGTCTTTTCCCTTCGATGGCTCGACGTTCGGATAAATGCCGGGCGGACGCGGCTCGTGCGGCCAGGTGCTCGCGATCGCCGCCGCCGTGTACGAGCGCAGCAGCGCGCGCGTGATCGAGATCGGCGCCGTAATCGCGCATCGCGCGATCCAGTTCGATGATCGCCGTCGCATAGCTGCGCACGTCGTTGTTGGTGGTATCGAACATGGTTTTGGCGGACGCCGTCAGCAGGCCGAGCACGAGCGCCGCGAAGGTCACCAGCATGCCGACCAGCAGCTGGATCAGCTGGACCGTCTCCCGCGCCTTGTGCTCCTCGGGCAAGAGCGGCCGGATGATCGCGCCCAGGCCCGTGCTGGCCGCAGGAGAATGAAAACGAGCACCGCGGATTCGATTTCCGTCATGAGCGCGCGAGCCGTGATGGCGTGACCGGAGTGGTGGCATTATCGGCGGGAAACGGCCGGCCGTTCAATGCACGATCTTTCCATGAGACGCGAATCGGAGAACTCGTCTCGCGCAGAGCCATGTGCCGGACTATAAACCGGCGCCTGTTGCGGGTCTTCTGCTTTCGAGGCCTGCTTGCCACTCGATCTTGGATTCGAGCACTTCGCGATATCTGCGGAGCAAACCGCGGGTCTCGAGCAGGCTTCGCAGGAGCGCGATCGACTGCGTCTCGTCCGCCCGTTTCGAACGGGCGGCGCGTACGCGGCGAACCTGATTGACGATCAAGCGCCGGTTTTGCGCCTCGTCAAGCGCTATCCGGTCCCACCGGGACAAGCGTTCGCCCAGCGTCCCCATGCCTTGCCTCTCAAACTGACAATTTTCACCGCGGTATGTTGTGTCGAACATGTGCGGATAGTCCGCCATTTCCGAGCATATCCATGCGCAGCGGTTCTTGCGTGTCCTCGATCAATGCCAGCCGTTTCGTCCGCATTTCGAGCGGAAGTCCGGGCGTGGGCAGAAGATGAAAGGAAAATGCGGGAAGGTCGTGGGTACATTCGCAATACGCATTGCGGTACCCATCGTAAGTCGCTGGCCGGTCGTTATTGTCGTCGTCCGGAATCAGCGTCCGAAAGAAAATCGTGGTCCCCCCGGCAGGAATCGAACCTGCATCTAGCGCTTAGGAGGCACTCGTTCTATCCATTGAACTACGGGGAGCGGACCGCAACCCGCCGATGCATCGGCGAGCGCAGAGTATAGCAAACGCGCCACGCGCCATCGGGTTCGCCGACAAGAAAAACCCGGTGCGAACTCCCGGCAAAAAATCTGGCGAATGAGGGTTTGCACCTATCAAGTTTCGCCAGGGCGCGCCGCCATCGGAGTAATGGACCATTTTCCCGATACCAAGCCCTAGGGCGCGTTTTCGGCGTTGCTGGCAGACCAGGACCTGACGCACCTCGAGCTGGTGCTGCGTCGTTCGTTGTCGTGCGATCTCGGCGGTCCGTTGCTGCCGCCTTCGTACTGGCGGGAGCGGCTCGCATCCATCATGCGTCAATCACATCTTTCACATACGCAGATTCAGACCGTGCACCGGCTGTATCTGCATATCGACGCGTTCGAGGCCGCCGGGCGCGAGGAAGCGCTCAGGCGGGAACTCGAGCGCGCCGCCCGCGAGGATCCCCTCGCAGCCGCCGCGGGCGGCAAGCCATAGCGCCTGCGTCAGCCGTTCAATGCCGATGCCGCAGCCACCATTTGCGTAGCTGATGCCGCTGCGCGTGCTCGCGCGCCGCCATTCGCTGGCGATGCACGTCGCGCCAGTCGTGCGCGAGCACCACGATGACGATGGTCGCGAGCGACGCAAGCCCGACGAGAATGCTGGGTAGATCCCACATGGCGTCCTCCTGTCGTGCGCTGTCGCCATGCCTCGATTCTAGGGAACCTCTGCCAAACTCCCGATCCTGGCACCTGATTGGACTATCCTGGAAAGAAGAGAAATTCAAGGGCATCTTCGATGACACAACTTGGTCTTGATCTGGATCTTTCAACGAAACGTACTCGCAACCGGGAATTTCTTGATGAGATGAGGCGCGTCGCGCCCTGGTCGAGATTGATTGCGTTAATCGAACCGCACTATCCGAAGGGAAAGACCGGGCGGCCA
>LFJH01000069.1 GCA_001189335.2 Candidatus Paraburkholderia schumanniana | reverse complement strand
GTGCGTTTGCGGCGAGTCTCGAACCCCGCACCTTGATCCGCGGCCATCGCGAGCGTCTGCTGCTTCATTGTCTTTTGCCTTTCTCGTTGCTTGTGCGCTCTATAACGCTTGACGCGCACAAGCGGTGAACTTAATCAGCATTGCCTTAAATCCCTTATTCTTCGATTCAAACGTGTGTCCGGTCCGGTCGAAACGCTGATGTTCTCAGGAGTGATTGCGCAGCGAATGATCGACTTTACAGACCAGAACGTCGCATCCCGCCTTTTGATCTCTCCAATGCATCGCTTCTCCCTTGATGACTTTCATGCATGGGTACGGTGGATGTACAGCCGGGACGACGCAAAAGCTCCAGAACTGGATCGCACAATTATCGAACGGCTTTACCGAGACGTTGCGGACGGAAGCAAGGCGCTTTTTATTCTGGAACCCTCGTGCGGTGCGGAAATGGCCGTGCTATGTGAATCTGTGTCGATGCTCATATAGCCCTGTGTCGATTCGTTCGCGCATTTGTTAGAGCGTCGCACAAATCCCCGCTCGCAGCGTTGTGTCGTTTTTTCCGGCGCGTGATAGTGCCGGAAACAGGGTTAGCAATCTGGGCCAGTACTAGCAGAGCGACACCATCAAGCCAGCGTACGAGCCCAAAAACACATGCCCAAGAAAATCAACGATTCACCATCCGCGCCGGCACGCTCAGCGCAAGCAGCGCCCCGAGCACCATAAAACCCGCAAGCATACATCCCGCTCGCATTGGAAGCAGTCGCCTGCTTGAGCCACCCCACGAGATACGGACTCAAAAACCCGGCAAGATTGCCGAGCGAGTTGATCATCGCGATCCCCGCAGCCGCGTCCGTGCCGGCAAGAAACGCCGTCGGCAGACTCCGGAACAGCGGCAGCGTCGTAAGAATCCCCATCGTGGCGAGCGTGAGGCCGACCATCGCGAGCGTCGTGTTGGACGACCACATCACCGACAACACCAGCCCGATCGCTCCTATCAACGCCGGAATCGCAATATGCCAGCGCCGCTCGCCGGACCGATCCGCGCTGCGCGCCGCATACAGCATGCCGATCACCGCCGCACCGAACGGAATCGCCGAGAGCAGACCGACCTGCAGCGTATCGGAAACGCCCATCGACTTGATGATCGTCGGCAGCCAGAAGCTCACGCCATACAGACCCATCACGAACGAGAAGTAGATGAGGCTCATCAGCCACACCTTCGGGCTCGACAGGATCCTGCCGAGCGGAGGATCTTCCTTCTCGACGTTGTCCGCCGCGATGTTGCGCTCGAGCAGTTCGCGTTCTTCCTGATTGAGCCACTTCGCCTTCGAGATGCGGTCATGAGCATCGCAAGCACGAGCAGGCCGACGATGACCGACGGAATGCCTTCGAGCAGTAGCAGCCATTGCCATCAGTGCCAGCCGTGTGCGCCGTCGAAGGTCTTCATGATCCAGCCGGAAATCGGCCCACCGATCAGCCCCGACAGCGCAATGGCCGTCATGAAGAGCGTCGTCATACGTCCGCGGCGCCACACCGGAAACCAGTACGTCAGATAAAGAATGATGCCGGGGAAGAAGCCCGCTTCCGCCGCGCCGAGCAGAAAGCGCATCACGTAGAACATCGTCGGCGTGGTGATGAACATCGTGAGCGCGGAGATGATGCCCCACGAGATCATGATCCGCGCGATCCACGCGCGCGCGCCGACGCGATGCAGGATCAGGTTGCTCGAAATTTCGAAGATGAAGTAGCCGAAAAAGAAGATGCCCGCGCCGAAGCCGTACACGGCATCCGACAATTGCAGATCGGTGGCCATCTGGAGCTTGGCGAAGCCGACGTTCACGCGATCCAGATACGCGACCACATAGCAGATCAGCAGCAGCGGCGAGAGCTGCCACGCGACCTTGCGATAAGTCGCTTCCTCGAACGCGGACGGCGCACCCGCGCCGGGGCGGGGCATGGGTTTGGCGGTGCTGGCCATATCGTTTGTCTCCTCTGTTTGTGTGCATCGCACGAACGGATAGGCCCGTTCGCGATTACAGACGCGTAAGGATTCTAGCCGTTTGGCCTCGACGCCAAACGCTTGTTTTTGCTAGGGGAAGCCCCGATGCAGAACGCGCGCCGCACCCGTGGCATGGCGCGCAAGCCTGTAGTTCAGACACACCGTCCGCCGTCCACTTCGAGCGCGACGCCGGTGATATGAACTCGGCATCGTCGGAGGCGAGGTAGAGCGCGGCGTTGGCGACGTCCTGCGGCGTCGAGAATCTTCCGAGCGGAATCGTCGCGAGGAACTTGCGGCGGTTCTCGGGCGTATCCTCCATGCCCATGAATTCGGAGAGCAGGGCGGTTTCGCCCATCACCGGATTGATGCAGTTAACGCGGATGCGGTCCGTGCCCAGTTCGACCGCGAGCGCCTTGCTCGCGATGATTACCGCCGCCTTGCTGCCGTTGTACCAGACGAGACCCGGACGCGGCCGCACGCCCGCCGTCGACGCGATGTTGAGGAACGCGCCGCCGCCCTGCTCGCGGAAGTACGGCACGAACTGCTCGACGCTCCAGGAGATGCTCTTCACGTTCACCGCATACACACGGTCGAACTCGGCCTCGGTGACTTCGAGCACGGGCTTGTTACGATGCGTCGTCCCCGCATTGTTGACGACGATCTGCACGCTGCCGAAGTCCTGAATGGCCGCGTCGTGCAGCTTCTGCCAGTCCTCGCGCTTCGTCACGTCGCCCTGCACGGCGATCGCGCGGCCATGCGCGGCCTCCGGCGACGACGCCAGCGCGATCTCGCTTGCCACGCGCTCCGCGGCGGGGCCATTCAGATCGTTCACGACCACGTTCGCGCCTTCCCGTGCGAAGGTCTTCGCGATGCCTTCGCCGAAACCCGAGCCGCCGCCCGTCACGATCACCGTCTTGCCTTGCAGTCGCATGTTGTCTCCTTTGTGCGGGTTATGCGTCAGCCGTGCTTGATCGCGATGGTCTTCAAAGTAGTGAAGCCGTACAGCGCCTCGAAGCCCTTCTCGCGTCCGTGTCCCGAATGCTTGACGCCGCCGAACGGCAACTCGATGCCGCCGCCCGCGCCATAGTTGTTGATGAACACCTGCCCCGAGCGCACCCGCCGCGCGAGGCGCATCTGGCGGGCGCCGTCGCGCGTCCAGATGCCGGCGACCAGTCCGTAGTCCGTGCCGTTGGCGAGCCTGAGCGCATTGGCTTCGTCGTCGAAGGCCATCGCGGCGAGCACCGGGCCGAACACTTCCTCGTGCGCGAGACGGTGGGTGGGCGGGACGTCGCGCAAAAGCGTCGGCGCCTGATAGAAGCCGGCTTGCGGCGCCTCGGCGATCACTTCGCCGTGCGCGGCCATCGCGATGCCGTCGTGCTGCGCATCGGACAGGAAATCCCACACGCGCTGCTGCTGCTTCGCGCTGATGAGCGGGCCGCAATCCAGATCGAGCTTGCTCGGGCCGACCTTCAGCGCAGCGAACGCCTGCGACAGCCACTCCATCAACGGCTCATACGCATCCCGCTCGATCAGCACGCGGCTGCCCGCCGAGCATGTCTGGCCGGCGTTCTGCACGATGGCGGCGACGAGCACGGGCAGGGCGGCGTCGAAATCGGCGTCGGCGAACACGATCTGCGGCGACTTGCCGCCGAGTTCCAGCGTGACGGGCACGTGGTTGTCGGCGGCCATCTTGGTGACCGCCGCGCCCGTCGCTGGGGAGCCGGTGAAGGAAATATGGTCGACGCCCGGATGACGCGCGAGCGCCGCACCCGCCTCATGGCCGTATCCGGTGACGACGTTGAGCACGCCTTCCGGCAGACCCGCTTCGGCCGCCAGTTCCGCGATGCGCAACAGCGACAGGCACGCATCCTCCGCCGGCTTCACGACGCAGGCGTTGCCGGTCGCGAGGGCGGCGCCGACGCTGCGCCCGAATATCTGCAGCGGATAGTTCCACGGCACGATATGGCCCGTCACGCCGTGTGGCTCGCGGATGGTGAGCACCGTGAAGCCGGATTGATAGGGCAGGGTTTCGCCGTGCAGCTTGTCGGCGGCGCCCGCGTAGAACTCGAAATAGCGCGCGATGCCGGTGGCGTCGGCGCGAGCCTGCTTGAGCGGCTTACCGGTGTCGCGGGCCTCGACCTGTGCGATTCCCTCATGGCACGCGCCGATCAGCATGGACAGCCGCGCAAGGATGCGACCGCGCTCGGCGGCGCTCGTCGTGCCCCACGGGCCTTCGTAGGCGGCCCGGGCGGCGGCCACGGCGCGGTCAATGTCGGCGGGGGTGCCGCGGGCGATCTGCGCGAAGATCTGGCCGTCGGACGGATCGATCACCGGAATCGTCTCGCTGCCCGATGCCGCGAACCAGCGGTTGTTGATGAAATGCTTCCCTTCTTCCATGTAAGTCTCCTGATAATGGCTCTCAAGCCTGCTGATGGAATCCGATGCTTTTCGACGCTGAAATCGATTATCGCGCCAACGCCGGGCGTGCGCCTGTCGCCGCGGGCGGCAATGCCCGATTGGCTATAATGACGCAATCACGCATCAATCAATATGCGCCGCGGGCGCGCGGTCCGTCGAAGACCGTCCGCCCGTGCGATTCCATCTCCGACCTCAACTTCTCCAGAGAGTGCTCATGAGCTTCAACAACGTACCTCCCGGCCGTGATCTCCCGCAGGATTTCAACGTCATCATCGAGATTCCCGCGCAGAGCGATCCGGTCAAATACGAAGCGGACAAGGACATGGGCCTGCTCGTCGTCGACCGCTTCATCGGCACCGGCATGCGCTATCCGGCCAACTACGGCTTCATCCCGCAGACGCTTTCCGGCGACGGCGACCCGGTCGACGTGCTCGTCATCACGCCGTTCCCGCTGCTCGCAGGTTCGGCCGTGCGCGCCCGCGCGCTCGGCATGCTGCAGATGACGGACGAATCGGGCGTGGACGCGAAGCTGATCGCCGTAACGCACGACAAGATCTGCCCGATGACGGCAAACATCAAGTCGATCGAGGACGTGCCCGAATACCTGAAAGACCAGATCAAGCACTTCTTCGAGAACTACAAGGCGCTCGAGAAGGGCAAGTGGGTGAAGGTCGAGGGCTGGGTGGGCATCGACGCCGCGCACAAGGAAATTTCGGAAGGCGTCGCGAACTACAAGAAGTAACCGCGTTTTCTCGTATCGCACGTCGCGTCGCACAAGACGGCTGGCCTTTGCGCCGGCCGTTTTTCGTTCTAGGCCACGCTGTCGAGACTGGACGGCGCGTCCGGTCCGGTTTCCTCGATGACCCCGGCTTTCACGCACAGCACGCACGGCACGACCGATTCGAGCGTCCTTTCGCCCGCTATCAGCGCGCGCTTCTGCCGCGGGGTCAGCCGCTTGACGAAGTATTCGGCGCGCGACGCCTCCGATCTTCCCGCCAGCTCGAACGACGCCATCACGCGCAACGGCTTGTGCGCGCGCGTGTAACGCGCGCCCTTGCCGCTTGCGTGCGCGATAAAGCGTGCTTCGACGTCCGTCGCGATGCCCGTGTAGAGGCTGCCGTCATGGCATTCGATCAGATAGAGGAACCACGGCATCGCACTGGTCGGAGAGGTGAAGTAATTGCCGCGCATTATCGCCGAAAGCCGGGCGTCGGGACGCGCGTCGCGTCGCTTTTGCCGGCTGGGCGAGGCACGGCGACTTGCGCGAGAATAGCCGCTTTCGGGCGCGATTCCGGCTTGCGCGCGCCCATCGATATTTCAGCGAGATAGCCTGTTGAATCGCGAGGTCGAAATTCGTGTGGTCGACGCGCTGGACGATATCCCGGCAGACGACTGGAATCGGCTCGCCGGCGACAATCCCTTCGTGCGTCGCGCGTTCCTCTGCGCGTTGCAGGAGACGGGATGCGCGGTGAAGCACACCGGCTGGCGCGCGCATCATCTGATCCTCAGGCGTGGCGGCGACTTCGCCGGCGCAATGCCGCTGTATCTCAAGTCGCATTCGCGCGGGGAATACGTGTTCGACCACGTCTGGGCCGACGCCTTCGAGCGCCACGGCCTGCGCTATTACCCGAAGGCACTGTCGGCGGTGCCGTTCTCGCCGGTGACGGGGCCGCGCCTCATCGCCGCGCATCACGAAGATCGCGTCCTGCTGGCGCGCGGCGCGATCGAGCTGACGCGCCGGCTCGAGTTGTCGTCACTGCACGTGCTGTTTCCGCATGCGCAAGATCTCGAGGCGCTGACGGATGCAGGCTATATGCTGCGCGAGGGCGTGCAGTTCCACTGGGAGAATCTGCCTGGCGAAGGTTACGCGGGCTTCGACGCGTTCCTTGCGACCATGAGTCACGACAAGCGCAAGAAGGTGAAGCAGGAGCGGCGGCGCGTGAGGGAAGCGGGCGTCACCTACGAATGGCTGCGCGGCGTGCAGATCGACCGGGACGCGCTCGACTTCTTCTACGAATGCTACGCGAATACCTATCGCGAGCACTGGAATGCGCCGTATCTCTCGCGCGAGTTCTTCGGCCGGATTCATGCCGATGCGCCCGACAACATGCTGCTCGTCATCGCCCGCGGTCATCGCCCGCGCGGACGGCGAGCGCCTCGCGTGCGCGCTCAACATGATCGGCGGCGAGACCATGTACGGCCGCTATTGGGGCACGCGCGAATTCATCTCGGGGCTGCACTTCGAAACCTGCTACATGCAGGGCATCGAGTACTGCATCGAGCATAAGCTGGCGCGCTTCGAGGGCGGCGCGCAGGGCGTGCACAAGATGTCGCGCGGTCTGCTGCCGACGCCGACGTGGTCCGCCCACTGGATCGCGGATCAGCGCTTCGCGCACGCCATCGCCGAGTTTCTCGACGCCGAGACCGAAGCGATGGATCATCACATCGAGGAGCTCGAAGCGCATACGCCCTTCCGCAAAAAGTCGTAAAACCGCGTGCGATAATCGTCGAAGCCTTTCGTTCCCGATTTTCGTACCGATTCATACCGCATCACTTCCGCCGCACCGCGCGCACACCATGTCGACTATGAGCAGAAACTTCTTCAACCTGTACAGCCACGACTTCGCGCGCGTCGCGGTCGGCGTTCCGGCGTGCAAGGTGGCCGATCCGGCATTCAACGCAGCGCAGATCATCGAGCTGGCGAAGCAGGCGGCCGCACGTGGCGCGGTGCTCGTCGCGTTTCCCGAGCTCGGCATTTCGGCCTACACCTGCGACGACCTCTTTCATCAGCGCGCATTGCTCGATGCCTGCGAAGACGCACTGTAAGACATTCTCCACGCAGACATTCTCCACGCATCGAAGGGACTCGACATCGCGATGATCGTCGGGGCGCCGGTCAGAGCCGAGCACGAGCTCTTCAACTGCGCGATCGTCATCGCCAATGGACGCATTCGCGGCGTCGTGCCGAAAAGCTATCTGCCCAACTACTGCGAGTTCTACGAAGCGCGGCAGTTCAGCCCCGCCGATGCCGCGGCCGCGAGCACGCTTTCGCTATGCGGCCAGGACGTGCCGTTCGGGGCGTCGCTGCTGTTTCAGATCAAGGACCTGCCCCTCTTCAGGTTCCACGTCGAAATCTGCGAAGACGTGTGGGTGCCCATTCCGCCGCCGTCGTTCGCGGCCCTCGCAGGCGCGACCGTGCTGGTGAATCTGTCGGCGTCCAACATCGTCGTCGGGAAGTCGGGTTATCGGCATCAACTGGTCGGACAGCAGTCGGCGCGTTGCATCGCCGCGTACCTGTACGTCGGCGGGCAACGGGGAATCGTCGACGGATCTGTCCTGGGACGGCCAGGGCCTCATTTACGAGAACGGCAAGCTGCTCGCGGAATCCGAGCACTTTTCCGGCGAGTCTCACTTCATCTTTGCCGATGTGGATCTCGAGCGCCTCTCGCGCGAGCGCATGCGCCAAACCACCTTCGGCCGATCGACGCACAGGCACGCGGACGAGGTGGCGCAGTTTGACGTGATCGAGTTTCCGCTGCCGATTCCGGCCGACGCAAAGCTGCCACTGGAGCGCCGCGTCGCGCGCTTTCCATATGTGCCCGCGGACTCGGCACGCCGCGACGAGCGATGCAACGAGGTCTACAACATCCAGGTGCAGGCGCTGCTGCAGCGGCTGCAGTCGTCGGGCATCTCGAAGGTCGTCATCGGCATCTCGGGCGGGCTCGATTCGACGCATGCACTGCTCGTGTGCGCCAAAGCGATAGACCGCCTCGGACTGCCGCTCGCCAACATCCTCGCCTGCACGATGCCCGGCTTCGCAACCAGCGAGCGCACGCTGCGCCAGGCGCGCGAATTGATGGAAGTAATCGGCTGCACGGCCGGTGAAATCGACATTCGCCCGAGCTGCGCGCAGATGCTGACCGACATCGGACATCCGCACAGTTCGGGCACCGAGCAATACGACATCACGTATGAAAACGTGCAGGCCGGCGAGCGCACGAGTCATCTCTTCCGGCTGGCGAACTTCAACGACGCCATCGTCATCTGAACGGGCGATCTCAGCGAGCTCGCACTTGGCTGGTGCACCTACGGAGTGGGCGATCACATGTCCCACTACAACGTCAACGCGAGCGTACCGAAGACACTGATCACGCATCTGGTGCGCTGAGTCGCGGAGTCGGGGCAGATCGGCAGCTCCGGAACCGACGTGCTCGAAAACATTCTGAGCACGGATATCAGTCCCGAGCTCATCCCCGGGAAGACGAACGGCGCGGTGGAGCAGAAAACGGAGAGCGTCATCGGGCCGTATGAGCTGCAGGACTTCAACCTGTACTACACGCTTCGCTTCGGCTTTGCACCAACCAAGGTCGCGTTTCTGGCGCACCACGCATGGCGGAGCCGCGATGCGGGCGAGTGGCCCGAAGGCCCGAGCGTGGCACGCAATCAGTATGGCCTCGCCGATATCCGCAAGAATCTGAGGATCTTTCTGGATCGTTTCTTCCGCACCAGCCAGTTCAAGCGGTCATGCATACCGAACGCGCCGAAGGTTGGCTCAGGCGCTCGCTTTCGCCACGCGGCGACTGGCGCGCGCCGAGCGATTCGCAGGCTACCGTATGGCTCAAGGACCTCGAACGCGTTCCGGAGAAAGAGTGATGTCGAGTGCGATCCGCTGAGGTCGCGGTTTACCGAACGGCTCGCCTGCTGAAAGGCGGCTAGAATCGAAACCATCTGTCCCGCGCGGGCACGACCTTTTTTCGAACCCTTGAATTGACCTTTACGCGAGGCTCGCTATGAAACGCATCACCGCCATCATCAAACCGTTCAAGCTCGACGAAGTCCGCGAAGCGCTCGCCGAGGTGGGGCTCACGGGCCTCACGGTCACGGAAGTGAAGGGCTTCGGCCGTCAGAAAGGGCACACTGAGCTTTATCGTGGTGCAGAGTATGTCGTCGACTTCCTGCCGAAGGTGAAGATCGAAGTGGTGGTCGCGAACGATCAAACCGATCAGGTCATCGACGCGATCATCGGCGCCGCGCGCACCGGCAAGATCGGCGACGGCAAGATTTTCGTCGCCGACGTCGAGCGCGTCATCCGCATCCGCACCGGCGAGGAAAACGAAGCGGCCGTCTGAGCGCTTCCAGGTTCCTGTCAGCCATCCGGCCCGCCTGCGCGGGCCTTTCTGTTTCTGCATCTTCCGAATCGCGCCTGCACCAGCATGATGCGCGCCGTCGCCCGCGATTTTTTTCGCCCACAGTGATTGCCTGACCGCAGGATTTTCGCGTCCGGTAACATCGGTTCCTTGTTATGTTTTCGTAAGGATTTGTTCGATGCATCACGCGATTGGCTTCATACAGGATCTCGCTGTGATCATGGCCATCGCGGGTGTCGTGACGGTGCTGTTTCACCGCATGCGGTAGCCGGTCGTCCTCGGCTATATCGTCGCGGGCGTGATCATCGGGCCGTATACGCCGCCGTTCAACCTCATCCACGACGAAGCGACGATCCAGACGCTCGGCGAGATCGGCGTCGTCTTTCTGATGTTCTCGCTCGGGCTCGAGTTCAGCCTGCGCAAGCTGTTCAGGGTCGGCGCGACGGCCTTCGTCGCCGCGCTCTCGGAAATCGTACTGATGATCTGGATCGGCTACGAGATCGGGCGCTGGTTCAACTGGAACGCGATGGACTTGCTGTTCCTCGGCGCGATGCGCGCGATCTCGTTGACGACCATCATCGTGAAGGCGCTCTCCGAACTCGGCATGAAGAGCGAGCACTTCGCGCAGATCGTGTTCGGCATTCTGATCGTCGAGGATATTCTCGCGATCGCGATGCTCGTCCTGCTTTCCGGTATCGCGCAGACGGGCTCCGTGAGCGCAGGCGTCGCGGTCGTTACGCTCGGCAAGCTGCTGCTCTTCATGACGGTGTCGCTCATCGTCGGCATTCTCACGGTGCCGCGCGCGCTCAACTACGTAGCGCGCGAACAGCGACGAGATGCTGCTCGTCGCCGTGCTCGGCTTCTGCTTCGGCTTTTGCCTGCTCATCGTGAAGCTCGATTACTCGATCGCGCTCGGCGCATTCCTGATCGGCGCGATCATGGCGGAGTCGAGGCATCTCGCGCGCATCGAGCATCTGATCGCGCCGCTACGCGACATGTTCTCCGCGATTTTTTTCGTTACCATCGGGCTGCTGCTGAATCCGAAGGTGCTCGTCGAATACGCGTGGCCCATCGCCGTCATCACGGTCGCGGTCGTGGTCGGCAAGATTGTATCGTGCGGGCTCGGCACCTTTCTCGCGGGCAAGGACGGGCGCACGTCGATGCGCGTCGGCATGAGCGTCTCGCAGATCGGCGAGTTCTCGTTCATCATCGCGTCGCTCGGGTTGTCGCTGAAAGTGACGAGCAGCTTTCTCTATCCGATCGCGGTCGCGGTGTTCGCGCTCACGACGCTCTTCACGCCGTATCTCATTCGCGCCGCCGATCCCATCACGGTACGCCTCGGCCGCGCCATGCCGGCGCCGCTCGCGAACACCTTCGGGCTCTATTAGCAGTGGCTCGCGAGCCTGACGCCCGTGTCCGGCGGTCCGACGCTCTTTTCGATGACAAAGCGCATCGTGCTGCAGATCGCCCTGAATCTCGCGCTCGTCGCGGCAATTTTCCTGGGCGCGTCTCGTATGCGGCTCCGTTCGCGTCCACGCACCTCGCGCGATGGCTCGAAACCGACAACACGCAACGCGTCGTGCTGTGGAGCGCGGCGCTGATCGTCGCGCTGCCGTTTCTGGTCGCCGTTTATCGCAAACTCGAATCGCTCGCGTTGCTGCTTGCCGAAGTGAGCGTGCAGCCCGCGAAAGCAGGGCGCTTCACGCGTGCGATCCGCTCGGCCATTTCCGGTCTGATTCCGATCGTCGCGATGTTCGGCGTCTTCTTGCTCGTCGCGGCGTTGTCGGGTGGCATTCTGCCGCCGTTCGGGCTGATGGTCGGAGTGCTGCTGTGCGCGCTGCTGCTGCTGACCGTGCTGTGGCGCTGATGCGTGAAGATCCACGCGACGATGCAAATCGCCTTGCGCGAGACCTTCGAAGACCCGCGCGAGCATTGAGGGCCGACTTCACGGGATACCCCTGACAGCTGCGCTTAACCGGTTCCCGCGATAATGTGACCCAATGTGACCGAATGTGTGCTGGTTTGCCCCCTCCTGTTCGGAGGCAGATAATCGGAGCTTGTCTATTCTCCCTACGGCGCGTGGGCGCCTGACATTGGAATGAGCGGTAACAAAACGTCCAACGACGCAAGCAGCACCGACGCGCGCCGTAGCGGCGCCGATTCCTCGGCGGGGGGTGACCCGCCCCGAGAATTGTGGAGGCTGGTTGGTTTAAGTTGATACCGGCACAGCAGCACTACTGCTGAGTCGCCGGTAGTAGTTTGCCTCAGCTTCTACGGGTGGGATATAGCCGAGCGGCTCCA
>LFJH01000068.1 GCA_001189335.2 Candidatus Paraburkholderia schumanniana | reverse complement strand
AGTGATCAACTGGACGCGATCTACGATCGGATCGAACGTCTGAAGGCGGGCATCCGCGCGAAGGTCGAACACCCGTTTCGCGTGCTCAAGCGGCAATTTGGCTACACGAAGACCCGGTATAGGGGGGTGATGAAAAATACTGCGCAGATCACAACGCTGTTTGCGCTGGGCAATTTGTGGATGGCACGCAAGGCCTTGCGAAGCGCTTGAAATGCTTGAAGCGCTTGAGGATCGAAACGCGAGACTCAGAAAACGAGGCCGCCACGGTTCAAAAGTTGACTAATCACCCGCAGGCCATCGTCGCGATCGATACGATGCGAAGCGTAAAACGTCCAGCGCTCTGAAATCGAGTCGTGCAGAGGTTCCTTAGCTCACTTTTTATTGATCGCGGAGTGCTCTTGGCTCGCCCGACCCCTGCCACCCCCGAAGCCAACCCCGGCGAAACAAAAGAAGCAGCGCGGCATTCAGAGCGTCGAAGTCGGCGCGCGCCTGCTCGACGCGCTCGTGGCGCACCGCGAACCGCTCGCGCTGAGCGCCCTCGCCGAAGCCGCCGGGCTGTCGACGGCGCAGGCGCATACCTATCTCGTCAGCCTCACGCACCTGGGGCTGGTCAAGCGCGACGCGCTCACCGGCAACTACGAGCCGGGGCCGCTTTCGCTCCGGCTCGGTCTGTTGAATCTGGAACATCAGTCGGCGTATCGCGCAGCCGCGCCGCGCGTGTCGGCGCTCGCGTTCGCGACGGGCATGAGCGTCGCGGTGAGCGTGGCCGGACCGCAGGGGCCGACCATCGTGCGCTACGAGCGCGGCGGCTATCCGTTGCATGTCAATCTGCACGTCGGCACAGTGATGTCGCTCTCGGCGACCTCGACGGGCCGCGTCTTCCGCGCCTTCGACGATGAAACCCGCATCGCCGCGATGCTCGCGCATCAGGCCGAAGCGGATGCGCCCGAGATGGCGGCGCGCATCGGCGAGATTCGCGCGCGCGGCATCGAACGCGGCCTCGATGCGCCGAGCCCCGGCGTGAGCAGCATGAGCGTGCCGGTGTTCGACGGCGCGCAGCGCCTGCAACTCGCGCTGACCGCGATCGGCCCGACCGGCCTTTGCGACGTCGCGTGGGACGGACCGGTCGCGCGTGCGCTCAAGGACGCCGCCCGCGATATCACCGGACTGCTCTCATGACGACGTTCGAAGAAGACGCCAAGCCGCAGCGCGGCATCAACGCGCTCGACGCGACGGGCGAACTGCTGCGCGCGCTGGTCGCGGCGGGCCGCCCGCGAAAGCGTTCGCTCATCTCGTGAGTCTCGTGAAGGTCGGGCTGCTCGCACGCGACGAAGCAGGGCTCTTCCACGCGGGACCGCTGAGCCGCGAGCTCGGGCTCATCGCGCTGCAGCGGCTCTCGCCGATCCGCGACGCCGAAGCCGAAGCCGAGATCGTCGCGCTGGCATGGCAGCTAGCACGTCGATGACGGTCGCAGCCGCCACGCTCGGGCCGCTCGGGCCGACCGTGATCCGCCTGGAGGAATCGGCGCGGCCGCAGCATGTGAGCCTGCGCGTCGGCACGGCGATGTCGTTGGTCAACACGGCGATCGGGCGCGTCTACCCAGACTATCTGTCGGAGGAGATGCTAGCGAGACTCATGGAGCAGGACGGCATCCGCCTCGCGGGTGCGCAGCCGGATGCGGGACGGAATGCCGCGTATCACGCGCGACTCGACGAGATCGCGAAACGCGGTCTCGATACCGCGCTCGGCACGCCGGTGCCCGGCATCCATACGTTGGCAGCGCCGGTGTTCGATCACACCGGCAGCGCATGCCTGGTGATCGCGCTGATCGGTTCGGCGGGCGGGTTCGACAGCGCCGCCGACGGCCCGCTCGCGCGCGCTGCTCGCCGCGACGCGGCGTCTTTCCTGGCGCTTCGGTTCGATGGAAGCCAACGAGGGTGCCGACGACAAGGCCGGCGACAAGGCGAACTAAGCGCCCCTGACCGTCTCCGTGCCCGTCACACGGATCGCGGGGAAGCGGTCGGTCGGCTTGGCGATCTCGTCCTGCGACGCGACGATCTCCAGCTCGTAGCGCCCCGCGTCGTAGGTGGCCTTGACGACGGCATTGACCGCCGCGAGCGTATGTTCGAGCGCGTTGCGCAGCGAATCGCCGAGGAGCGTGCGCGCGACGAACACGGCGCTCGTCAGATCGCCGACGCCGACCGGCTGGCGCGCGAACGGATACAGCGGACGCTGCACGAACCACGCTTTGGTCTGGGTGACAGCCAGCATGTTGAACGTGTCGGCGCGGCTGTTGCGATCGAGCAGATGCTTCACGAGCACAATGCGCGGACCGCGCGCAAGCACCTCGCGGCAGGCGTCGACGGCTTCCTCCACCGTTTCGATGGTACGCCCGACGAGCTTCTCCAGCTCGACGTGATTGGGCATCAAGGCGTCGGCGATCTCGGGCATCGTCGTGACGAGGAAGTCCTCGATGCCGGGGGCGACAGTGCAGCCGCCCGTCTGACCCATCACCGGATCGCAGAAATAGAGCGCGCGCGGATTCACGGCCTTCACCATCTTGACGATCTCCACCACCGCGCGACCCTGCTCGGGCGTGCCGAGATAGCCGGAGAGCACCGCGTTGCAGCGCGCGAGCACGCCGATGGCGCCGATGCCCTCGATCACGTTCTGCAGTTCGTCCGCATCGAAAGCGTTGCCGGTCCAGCGGCCGTACTGTGTGTGATTGGAGAACTGCACCGTGTTGAGCGGCCACACGTTGACGCCGAGACGCCGCATGGGAAAGACCGCCGCGCTGTTGCCCGCATGGCCGAACACCACATGCGATTGAATGCTCAGGACGTTGTTCATGTTCTGATTCCCGCTTGAATCCAGGTTGTTCGGTCAGGTGAAACGTTTGTCCGGCCGGACCTCGCGCACGCCTGGCCACTGGCGTCGTGCAGCGCAACGCGAACGGACCCGGGCGAAGAGCGCGCGTGGATGCCGTTCGCGGACGCATGTACGGGTTGCGTGCTTCGTATTGTGCCGCGCCTCGACGCAGTGCGGCATGGCCTGCCCGTTATAAATTGCGCCAACGCATCTTGTCGAGCGCCACGACCGAACGAGACGCCAAAAGGTCGCGCACCTGCAACACCGCCCTATGTCGCCCATGCGCCGCAGACACGTCCGTGCCGCGTTCGGCACGGGGCTTGCTCTTTCCCGCGGGATCCGCGCGGCCCGCCGGACCGGCGAACGAGCGCGGCGGCCAAAAAAACGAGCGACTTCGATACACGAATTCCGATGCGCGCCGGATAATGCATCAACGATGTCGCGCCGGGCGCGCGCACCGCACATATCGAGAACATACGAGGACGAACACACGGCAAGACACCAATAGTCGCAGGTCAAATCAGGAGGCTGAGATGGAGACGCTGTCCAAGAATCGCACCGATTTGCAGAAGTCGACCCTTGCAATCGTCCTCGCCGGCGGGCGCGGCACCTGTCTCGGGCCGCTCACCGACAAGCGCGTGAAGCCGCCCGCCGTCCATTTTGGCGGGAAGTACCGCATCATCGACTTTGCGCTGTCCAACTGCCTCAATTCCGGCATCCGCCGCATCGCCGTCGTCACGCAATACAAGGCGCATTCGCTCATACGCCATCTGCAGCGCGGCTGGGGCTTCTTGCGTGGCGAGTTCAACGAGTTCATCGATATCTGGCCGGCGCAGCAGCGCGTCGATTCGAGCTGGTATCGCGGCACGGCGGACGCCGTGTACCAGAACCTCGACATCGTCCGCTCGATTGGCCCGGAATTCGTCATCGTGCTCACAGGCGATCACATCTACAAGATGGACTACACGCGCATGGTGCTCGATCACGTCGAGAGCGGCGCCGACTGCACGGTCGGCTGCATCGAGGTGCCGCGCATGGACACCGTGGCGTTCGGCGTGATGCACGTCGACGAGCACCGCCGCGTCACCGATTTTCTGGAAAAACCCGCCGATCCGCCCGCGATGCCCGGCAAGCCCGATATCGCTCTCGCGAGCATGGGCATCTACGTGTTCAGCGCGAAGTATCTCTATGACATGCTGCAGGAAAACATCGAGATGTCCAACACGGATCACGACTTCGGCAAGGACATCATTCCGCGCGTCGTGACATCGGGCAAGGCTATCGCGCATCCCTTCGGCATGTCGTGCGTGACGTCCAGCAGCGATCCGGAGACGTCCGCGTACTGGCGCGATGTCGGCACCGTCGATGCCTACTGGGCCGCGAACCTCGATCTCGCCTCCACGATTCCGGAGCTCGATCTCTACGACCGCAAGTGGCCGATCTGGACCAACCAGGAACAGCTGCCGCCGGGCAAGTTCGTGCGCGACCTGAACGGCCAGCAAGGTGCGATCACCAATCTGCTCGTGTGCGGCGGCTGTGTGATCTCGGGTTCGCAGGTGTCGAAGTCGGTGTTTTCGTCGGCGGTGCGGGTGCACTCGTTCTGTAACATCAATGAGGTAGTCTTGTTGCCGCAGGTGACCATCGGGCCGAATTGCCGGCTGCAGCGGGTCGTGATCGACCGCGGCTGCACGGTGCCGGAAGGGCTCGTGGTCGGCGAGGATCCGGATGACGATGCCGAGCGCTTCTTCCGCACCGAATCCGGCGTGACGCTCATCACGCGCGACGCGCTGCAGCGGCTCGAGCAACGCTAGACGCCCACGCCGTCCCACCAGAACAATCGATCGACGGGAGCGCCGATGACCGTATGCGTGCTGCATGCCCATGCCGCAGCAGAAATGTTTCCGCTGCTGAAAACCGGCGGCCTCGCCGATGTGGTCGGCGCGCTGCCGCCCGCGCAATCCCAACTGGGCACGCATGCGCGCGTCGTGCTGCCGGGCTTTCCGGCCGTGCTCGCAGGCCTCGACGATCTCGAACTGGTCGCCGATCTCGGCAGCGCGTTGGGCGCGGGCAACGTGAGGCTCGAGCGCGGCGTGCTGCAGCCGCATGGCGTGGTCGTGTACGTGGTGCGCGCGGACCCGTTCTACGATCGTCCGGGCAATCCGTATCTCGATGGCGTGACCCGCCCGTACGCCGACAACGACCGCCGCTTCGCGCTGCTCGGCTGGGCCGCGGCGCGCATCGCGACGGGCGCCGATCCGGCGTGGAAGCCGCATATCGTGCATGCGCACGACTGGCACGCGGGACTCGCGCCGGCATATCTGCGCGCGTTCGAGCGCGGCGGCGCGCCGCATGTCGGCAGCGTGATGACGGTGCACAACCTCGCGTATCAGGGCACGTTTGCGGCGTCGGAGTTCGGCGCGCTGCAACTGCCGGCCGACTCGCCGTCGAAGGCGTGGAGTTCTACGGCCACGTCTCGTTCCTGAAAGCGGGCCTCTACTACGCCGACCGCATCACGACCGTCAGCCCGACCTACGCGCGCGAGATCCAGACGCAAGCGCACGGCGCCGGCCTGCTGCAGACCCGCACCTACGACATCACCGGCATTCTGAACGGCGTCGACTACTCGATATGGAGTCCGTCGGTCGATGAAACCATTGCGTCGAAATACACGGCCGCGAAAGTCTCGGGCAAGTCC
This sequence comes from Candidatus Paraburkholderia schumanniana, assembly GCA_001189335.2. Lineage (GTDB taxonomy): Bacteria > Pseudomonadota > Gammaproteobacteria > Burkholderiales > Burkholderiaceae > Caballeronia > Caballeronia schumanniana. The sequence continues at coordinate 6,371 of LFJH01000068.1, read as the reverse complement.
AAATGCAAGTCCAAATGCAAGACCGCGCTGCAGGAGCGCATGGGCCTCGAACGCGACGACGACGCCCTGCTCTTCGGCGTCGTCAACCGGCTCACCGAGCAGAAGGGACTGGATCTGTTGCTCTCCGCCGTGCCCGACATCGTGCAGCGCGGCGGCCAGCTGGTCGTGCTCGGCACCGGCGATCCGGCGCTCGAAACCGGCATGAAGAACGCGGCGGCCTCGCATCCCGGCGCGGTCGCGGTGGAGCTCGGCTTCGACGAAGTGCTGTCGCATTCGATCATCGCCGGCAGCGACGTCGTGATGGTGCCGTCGCGCTTCGAGCCGTGCGGGCTCACGCAGCTGTACGCGCTCGCGTACGGCTCACCGCCGCTCGTGCATCGGGTGGGCGGGCTCGCGGACACCGTCGTCGACAGTTCGCTCGAAAACCTCGCCGACGAATCGGCCACCGGCTTCGTCTTCGATACCTTCGACCGCACCGGCATCGTCGGCGCGATCCGGCGTGCGTTCGCACTGAAGGCGCGGCGCACGGACTGGAAGGGCGTCGTCAAGCGCGCCATGGGGCAGCGCTTCAGCTGGGAAGCGGCGGCGCTCAAGTATGCCGAGGTGTATCAGGGACTGATCGATCGCTGATCGGCGTCCGAACGCGCCCGAGTGGGTCTTCGGCGTTTTGTCGCGGGCGCGCGCCTTGCTCCTGACGAAAGACAGTCAGGCACGCACATTCGCACAGGAGCGCCCATGCACAAACCTCTCGCAGGCCAGATCGCGCTCGTGACGGGCGCGAGCTCGGGCATCGGCACCGGCGTCGCCACGGCACTCGCCGATGCGGGCGCGCACGTCGCCATCAATTATCACTCGCACGCGGAGCCCGCCGAAAAGCTCGCCGCCGCGATCACGGCAAAGGGTGGCGAGGCGTTCGCCGTCGGCGCGGACGTGTCCGACGAAACCCAGGTCGATGCGATGTTCGATGACGTCGTAAAGCGCTGGGGCACGGTCGATATCGTCGTCGCCAATTCGGGGCTGCAGAAGGACGCGAAGTTCACCGAGCTCACGCGCGCCGACTGGCAGACGGTCATCGACACCAATCTCACCGGGCAGTTCCTCACGGCGCAGCGCGCGGTGCGCGAATTCGAGCGGCGCGGCATGCGCGACGTATCGAAGGCGCTGGGGAAGATCATCTGCATGAGCTCGGTGCACGAAGTCATTCCGTGGGCGGGACACGTGAACTATGCGGCGTCGAAAGGCGGCGTGCAGATGATGATGAAATCGCTTGCGCAGGAGGTCGCAAAGCAACGCATCCGCGTGAACGGCATCGCGCCGGGCGCGATCCGCACACCGATCAACAAGGAGGCGTGGGACTCGCAGGACAGGCTCGACCGGCTGCTGACGCTTATTCCGTATGGCCGCGTCGGCGAGGTCGAGGATATCGGCAACGCGGCCGTGTGGCTCGCGTCCGACGAAAGCGATTACGTCGTCGGCACGACGCTTTTCGTCGATGGCGGCATGGCGCTCTATCCGGGATTCGCGGACAACGGCTGAGCGCGCCAGCCGCAAGAACTCGGGGAAACCTATGAGGGAAATCAACGTGGATGTCGCCGTGATCGGCGCGGGCACCGCTGGGATGGCCGCGTTTCGCGCGGCGCGGCTCGCAGGTGTGAACGCCGTGCTGATCGAAAGCGGCGAGTTCGGCACGACGTGCGCGCGCGCCGGCTGCATGCCGTCGAAGCTGCTGCTCGCGGCACGCGGCATCGAGGGCACGCACGCGCTCGCGGCCAACGCTGCGCACGTGCTCGATTACGTACGGCGCGAGCGCGATGACTTCGTCAAGGGCGTGCTCGAGGAAATCGAAGCGCTTCCGGACTGTGCCATCCTGCGCGGACAGGCGCGCTTCGAGTCACCAACGCGGCTTGCCGTCGGTGACGATGCGCGCGTCGAGGCGAAAAGCATCATGATCGCGACGGGCGCGGCGCCGAGCGTGCCCGACGAGCTGAACCGGTCTTCGGCGACAAGCTCATCACGAGCGACGATCTCTTCGAGATGCACACGCTGCCGAAGCGCATCGCGGTGTTCGGTGCGGGGCCGATCGCGCTGGAACTCGGGCAGGCGCTGGCGCGGCTCGACGTCGAGATATTCATGTTCGGCAAGGGCGGCAGCGGCGCGGCGCTCACTGATACACCCGTGCGCGATGCGCTCGCTGCCGCGCTGGCCGACGCGTTCTATTTCGATCCCGATGCGAACTTTCAGGACATGTCGCTGCAGGAGGGAAAGCCCACGCTGCGCTTCACGTCGCCGGACGGACGCGAGCGTGTCGAGCACTTCGATCTCGCTCTCGCCGCGACGGGCCGCGTGCCGGACCTCGAGCCGCTCGCGCTGGAAAACGCGGGCATCGAGCTGAACGACAAAGGCGTGCCGCGCTTCGACGAAACCACGATGCAATGCGGCGACAGCCCCATTTTCATCGCCGGCGATTGCGACGGCGCGCGCCCGTGGCTTCACGATGCCGCGCGCTTTCCAGACGTGCAGGCGATCAAGCGCAAGGTGCCGTTCTCGATCGTGTTCTGCGAGCCGCAGGTGGTGATCGTCGGCGCATCATACGATGCCCTCGACAAGCAGATGACGGTGACGGGCGAAGTGTCGTTCGAGAATCAGGGGCGCAGCCGCGTGATGCGGCAAAACCGCGGCCTGCTGCACGTCTACGCCGACGCGAAAACCGGCCGGCTGCGCGGCGCGCAAGGCTGCGGCCCGGCGATGGAGCATGTGGGTCATCTGCTCGCATGGGCGCTACAACTGGAATTGACGCTCGACGAAGCACTGAAGCTGCCCTTCTATCATCCGGTAGTGGAGGAAGGTTTGCGCACAGCGCTCAAGGATGTGGACAGGAAGTGCTACGAGGAACGCTCGGAGACGCCGCCCGAATTGCCTAGCGCGGCGGGCTGCTGAGCGCTGTTAAAACAGCGCGAAAAAAAGAAAACGCCGGTTGCGGGACAACCGGCGTTTCATCTTCCGAATGAGGCGTGAGAGCCGCTGCGCATCAGCTTCCGCTCAGACCATATTGCAGCGCAAGGTCGAAGCCCAGCACCACCATCGAGCAGAACACACCCAGCAGCAGGTTCGCCAGCCGATGGCCGACGTCCTTGTGCTTCGTCAGCACGGCGCCCGCGAGGAACGCGATTTCCACGATGATTTGCATACAGAACACGGCGATCATCAACGCGAACTCATAACCCATCGAGTTGAAGTTCAAGAAGTTGAAGCTGAAGCCGTTCACCGCGACCCAAGACCCTACTCGCCAAGCTTCGTATGCCAATAACAGCAACGGGAAGAAATAGCTGGCTACATAAGTCGGCACCGTAGCGTGCCGCAATTCCATATTTAAGTGACGTGTTACTTGCATCGCGTACTCCTCATCTGATTGCCCGAAAACGACGGGCGTTCTACCAGCACCGTGGCGCTACCGGAACGTTCTGTTCGAACCGCAGACAGACGTGGTATTTTCAGCATAGGACAATTTTCCGGAAAGCGAATCATCGTATTCCCGATGGTCTTTCCCCGTAACGGAATGCGCGATGCGTTGTGCAGTGCAACTGAATAAAGCAGTTATATTCCGGCCCGCATTCGGCACGCACATGCGTGCCGAATCGACTTCCTGTTTGATTTCTATCGGGCGGTTCAGTTCTTGCCGTACAGCTTGATAATCCCTGAAAAATCGATACCGCCGAGTCCCTGCTGGCTCATCGACTGATACAATTGTTGTGCCAGGGCGCCCATGAAAACTGGCTGCTTCGCGCCGCGCGCCGCATCGACGGCAAGGCCCAGATCCTTCAGCATCAGATCCGCGCCGAAGCCGCCGGAATAACCGCGCGATGCAGGCGCCGTTTCGATGATGCCCGGATAGGGATTACACGTATCCGAGCTCCAGCACCGCCCCGTCGATGTGTTGACGATGCTCGCCAGCTTGGCCGGGTCGATGCCGAGCGTTTCCCCGAGTTTCATCGCCTCGGCAACGCCGATCATGGAAATCCCCAACAGCAGGTTATTGCAGGTCTTGGCGATCTGGCCCGTGCCGGTTTCGCCGCAGCGCACCATGTTCTTGCCCATGCCGGATAGCACGGGACGCAGAGTTTCGAACAGCGCTTCACCCGCGCCGACCATGAAAGTCAGCGTGCCCGCCTGCGCACCGCCGCCGCCGGACGACACCGGCGCATCGGCGAACGGATTACCTTGCTTCGCCGCCGCCGCCGCGACGAGCTTCGCGGTCGCCGGATCGATGGTGCTGCTGTCGACGAGCGGCACGCCTTTCGCCACGCCGGCGAGCACGCCGTCGTCGTCGAGGTAGACCGTCTTCACGTGCTGCGCCGCAGGGAGCATCGTGATGACGACCTCCGCGCCTTCCGCCGCCTTCGCCGCTTCCAGCGCCGCGGGCACGAGATCGAACGCGGTCACCGCGTGGCCCGCCTTCAGAAGATTGGCGGCCATCGGACCGCCCATGTGACCCAGGCCGATAAACGCTATTTTCATCGCCGTCTCCCTGTTCTTATTTCAAGGCGATCGTCGTGTTCACGCCATCGTTCACCGTGGCGTTGTCGAACCAGCGCGCCGTGACCGTCTTCGTCTGCGTGTAGAACTGCACGACCTGCTTGCCGTACGGGCCGAGGTCGCCGAGCTTCGAGCCGCGCGAGCCCGTGAAGCTGAACGCCGGCACCGGAATCGGAATGTGATGCCCACCTGGCCGATGTCGATCTCGCTCTGGAACTTGCGCGTCGCCGCGCCGCTTTGCGTGAACAGGCCGACGCCGTTGCCCATCGGATTGCGGTTGACGAGCGCAATGGCGTCATCGAGCGTATCGGCTTCGACACAGCACAGCACCGGGCCGAAGATCTCCGTCTTGTAGATGGTCATGTCGGTATCGACGTTCGTGAAGATCGTCGGGCCGATGAAATTGCCGCTCTCGTAGCCCTTCACCTGGATGTCGCGGCCATCCAGCGCGAGCGTCGCGCCTTCTTCCACGCCACGGCCGATGAGACCCAGGATGCGCTCCTTCGCCGTCTTCGAGACGACCGGCCCCAGATCGGTATTCGGCTCCGTGCCGCCATTCACCTTGAGCGTCTTCGCCTTTTCGACGAGTTCAGGCACCCAGTCCTTCGAGCCGCCGACGAACACCGCCACCGAGGTCGCCATGCAGCGCCGAAGCCCGCGCCGACGAGCGCATTGAGCGTCTGCTCCTTGTTGGCGTCCGGCAGCACCACGGCGTGATTCTTCGCGCCCATCATCGACTGCACCCGCTTGCCGTGCTGGCTCGCGAGGTTGTAGACATGCGTGCCGACGGCCGTCGAGCCGACGAACGAGATCGCCTTGATATCGGGGTGCGTGCAGATCGCATCGACCACGTCCTTGCCGCCGTGCACGACGTTGAGCACGCCCGCCTCCATCGCCAGTTCGACGAGCTCCATCGTCGATAGCGGGTCCTGTTCCGACGGCTTCAGCACGAAAGTGTTGCCGCAGACGATCGCCATCGGGAACATCCACAGCGGGATCATCGCGGGGAAGTTGAAGGGCGTGATGCCGGCGCAGACGCCGAGCGGCTGGCGCAATGTGTACGTATCGACGCCGCCCGCGACGTTCTCGGAGAATTCGCCCTGCTGCAGCGTGCTGATGGAGCATGCATGCTCGACGACTTCGAGACCGCGGAAGACGTCGCCCTCGGCATCGGCGAGCGTCTTGCCCTGCTCGACCGTCAGCGTCTGCGCAATGCGCTTCTGGTTCTGGCGGACCAGATCCTGAAACTTGAGCATGAGGCAAATGCGCGTGCCGAGCGGCGTCGTGCGCCAGGTCTGAAACGCCTTGTGCGCTGCGGCAACGGCGGCGTTCACTTCATCCATCGTCGCGAACGGCACGCGGCCGACCACTTCCTGCGTCGCCGGATTGACGACGTCGCGCCACTCCGACGTCTTCAAATCGACGAACCGGCCGTCGATGAGCAGCTTGGCCGTACGGACAGACGCACTCTGCGCCGGATGTTCAGCAGCGGTATTCACGAGTCACTCCTTGATTGGAAAGTTGCGGACCTGCGGTAGGGATGGGAAGCGAAGACGCGCGGAGGGAGCGCCGGAGCGGCGCCGAAGGGAAAAAACATGTCGTCCCCGTTTATAAGAAATCGGCTTGCAGCGATGCAGGCTCGTTTCCTTGAGTATAATTATGCAAAAGTCTATCATGGCACTATATAAAAATACCCGATCGATATGCAAACAAAACATCCCCAAGGGGCGCGCTCCTGCCCGAAAGGCAGAAACTCTCGTCGGGGCTACACTGAGTGCCGTCGAAGGGAGCGGCCGTTGGCTTTGGGTGAGCCATCCCGTTAAAAAACGTGGTCCAGG
>LFJH01000067.1 GCA_001189335.2 Candidatus Paraburkholderia schumanniana | reverse complement strand
GATGGAGCCGCTCGGCTATATCCCACCCGTAGAAGCTGAGGCAAACTACTACCGGCGACTCAGCAGTAGTGCTGCTGTGCCGGTATCAACTTAAACCAACCAGCTTTCACGATTCTCGGGCGGGTCAGCTAAATGACTGACGCCGAACGAAAATTCGCGGGTGCATCACGAAGCGTCAAGAGGGCTTCGCCTGCACCCGCGCATAACTTATCCCCAGAGTACGGGGAAAGGGCTGTGGAAAACCGCTTGGCGACTCCGCCAGTTTCTTGATTTCGCGCGGAAAACATTGCGCGGTGTGGATCGCGTCAGATTCCTGTCCCGGAAACGCGCCTCGCGTCGACGCAAGACTTGTCCACAGTTTCTGTGGATAGCAGTGTTAAAAAATCGCCTAAATCCTCGTTAAGTAATTGATGAACAACGAATTGTATGAGCTGATCGGATTGAGCGAAAAGGGCCGCGCGAATGAGAGTCGCGCGTGTTCGCATGATTCTTTGGTAACCAAGGATGGGAATGACCTGACCGGACGACGGTCGCGGCGCGGATCGTGCAAAAGCCGTATGGACCGGCCGCCCGCGCGCATCGTCTCGATCCATTAAATCGAAAGCCCGACGCCCCGTTGCTGCCCAACAGTTGTTCCACGGAATCCGCGTCCGTGTAGTCCTGCTCGGGAAGGCCGTCGAAGAGCGTGATGACGTCGTTGCTCACGCCGGCATCGCGGGCGGCGTCGACGAGCGCGTCCTTGTTGGCGGGATACTTCACGAGACGCAATACCTGGGCGATCTCGTCGTCGATCGGCTCGTCGTTCAGGGCGTGTGTCGTGCGTGCGTGTCGGTCATTCGGCGGTCCGGTGTCGATGAAGTAGGGAGGGGGATCAGGTCTGGACTTGGATCGCCTGGCTGGCCATGCCGTGGCTCGGCGCGCGCGATTTCGGCAGGGGCACGTGGCGCCAGCGCGCGTGATCGAGATTCTGCGCCGTGACTTCCGGCGCGGGCGGCGAAACGGGCGCGGCGTTCACGCGCAGCGCGCGTGGTGGCGACGGTGGCGGTGGAATCATCCGTTGAACTGGTGTGCAGCGGCGCGGATTAGCACGAGACCGAAACCAGGGCCATCGACAACAACGTTGAGGTCTTCATCGGGCAACCCCTCCTCACGTAAAGCAGCGAAAAAGACCAAGCAAAGCCTATGCCGATAGTGTTTCGCGCTGCCCGCCGTGTGCACGGTCCGTTCGAGCGGCATGCACACGGGCGCGACGGGTGGGCGTCGTGCAGACATACTTCGAGTGACTTGTGAAGTCGGTCCGACTCGCGCGAATCACGCGCGCAGGAAGCACTGCGCGCCGCGAAATTGCACGGCTGCGGAGTTTCAGCGCGATGTCGGGTTCAAACGGAAGTATGCGTCCAGAAGGGAGGTTTTGTACACGACGCCGAGCAGGAGCGGCTGCGTCTTTTTCTCGATGACCGGCAGCCGCTCGCCCTGGAACGCGAGGAAGTGCTGGAGCGCCTCGCCGAGCGACATGTCGGGTGTCAGCACGTCGAATTGCGGCTGCAGATAGTCGGCGGCGGTCTTGGCGTCGCAGCCGTTGTCGTCGAGCAGATCGGAGGTGATGTCCTTGAGCGCGACGACGCCGCGAAAGCGCTCGGCTTCATCGACGACGTAGAGATACTTCACCGGATATTCGAGAAACACGCGCGTCATGTCCTTGATGTTCGCCGTGAGCGGCACGACGGTATCGGCGGGTTTGACGAGCTCGCGCATCTGCGTGGAGGCGAGCCGTAGGCGCTCCTTTTCTTCGCGATTGCGGCGCAGCGTGACTTCGTACATCGACGTCTGCTCGGACGTGCGTGCGATGAAATAGGCGATCACGCACGAGAGCATGAGCGGCAGCATGACCTGATACGAGAGCGTCATCTCGAAGATCATCAGGATGGCCATGAGGGGCGCGTGCGTGGCCGCGGCGAGGAAGGCGCCCATGCCGACCATCGCGTAGGCGTAGGGCGCCGATGTGGAGTCCGGCCAGATGGCATGCACGCCGATGCCGAACAGACAGCCGAGCACCGCGCCGACGAAGAGCGTCGGCGTGAAGATCCCGCCGACGGCCCCCGAACCCGCGGTGGCTGCCGTCGCGACGATCTTGAAGACGAGCACCGTGAGCAGCGCGGTCCACGTCCACGGCTCGTGCAGGAGCGAGTTCACGACTTCATAGCCGTTGCCCCAGACCTCGGGCCACCAGATCGAAATCACGCCCACGATGAGCCCACCCAGCGCGAAACGCGTGGGCAGCGGGAGAGGCAGGGTCGAGAAGCGCTTTTTCGATGCCGCCAGCAGCCGCAGGAAATGCGGCGCCAGCACGCCGGAGAGCAGGCCGAGCACGACGAAGAGCAGCACTTCGATGCCGGTGACGGTCGGAAACACCGGCATCTCGTATGGCGGCCGGTAGCCGGCGAACTCGCGCATCTTGATGTTGGCGACGACCGACGACACGACGATCGGCCCAAAGCTTTCCATCGCCATCGAGCCGAGCACGAGCTCGGTGACGAAGAATGCGCCCGCGATCGGCGCGTTGTACGCCGACGTGATGCCGGCGGCCGCGCCGCACGCGACGAGCAGCCGCAGGCGCGGCAGATCGAAGTGGACCCAGCGGCCGATGAGCGAGGAGGCGAGCGCGGCGAGCTGGACCATCGAGCCTTCGCGGCCGATGGAGCCGCCGCTGGAAATCGTGATGAGCGAAGAGAGGCTGCGCCAGAAGCTCTGCCACACCGGCACGACGCCATCGCTGATGGTGACAGCCTCCATGTAGTCCGTGCTCGCGTTCTTGCTGACGTGTCTGCGGGCGATCAGCAGACAGAATCCCGCGATGAGCCCGCCCACGGCGGGCAGCAGGACGCGCATGGGTAACGGCAGGCTGCGGGCGAGCGCGACGAGACCTTCAGAATGGTTTCCCAGGAGACGTTGCAGTATCTCAATGCCCTCGCGGAAGACGGCAGTCGCGAAGGCGCCCGCCACACCGACGACGACAGCCCAGACGAGCATCGTATGCGAGTCCGAGAGACGGAAGAACCGCTGGGCGCGTGTACGGAGCTTGAGCAGGAATGAGAGCACTTTTGCGAAATCGTGGAAAGCTTAGAAGGAAATGGAATAAGGGAGATTCGAAGGATAGCATTGCGGGGCGGCTCTGCGGGCGTCGGCACACGGTTTGCGGCGCTTGCGCCACGCGAAAAAAGCCCGGCGCGCAGTCGGCGGCCGGGCCTTGCAATCACATCGAGCCGCTATTGGCTCATGTTTCTCACCACTTCGGCGCAAACGGCGGATTCGCGTTGCGCTTGCCTTCATCGAGCGCATCGATCTTCGCGATGTCATCGGCATCGAGCTTCAACTTCTGCGCGTTCCAGTTGCTTCGCTGATGCTCCGCGTTCGCGTCAATGCCGACAGCACCACGATATCCCGCGACAGCAGCCATGCGAACGTCACCTACGCGGGGGTGGCGCCGTGCTTCGCAGCAATCGCCCGGAGCGTCGGGTCCGTGTGTGCGCGGCCTTCGCCGAGCGGCATGTACGCCGTCACCTTCACGCCGAGCTTCTGCGTCGCTTCGACCAGCTTGCGGTTCGCGAGGAACGGGCTCACCTCGAACTGATTCGTCAGATCGCCTTGCCGCCCGGCGCCTCGACCGCCTCCTCGAGCAGCGATGCGGTAAAGTTCGACACGCCGTAATGGCGGATCAGCCCGAGCTTCTGCGCTTCCTGCATGGCGGCGAGCGTTTCGGCGATGGGCACCGCGCCATCTGGCGACGGCCAGTGCACGAGCGCGAGATCGATCGTGCCGATACCGAGTTTGGCGTGGCTGTCCTTCAGGCTCGCGACCAGCGCGTCATGCGAGAGACGGTCCCACAACACCTTCGTCGTGACCCAGATATCCTCGCGCGGCACGCCCGAGTCGCGCACGCCCTGGCCCACGGCTGCTTCGTTGTTGTAGAACTGCGCGGTGTCGATATGACGATAGCCGATCTCGAGCGCGCTCTTCACCGCGTTCGTGGTCTTCGCGGCATCGACGCGAAACGTGCCGAGACCGAAGGAAGGGGTCATTTCGATCATTTCATCTCCTGGTTGGTTGTGTCGACGTTTCATGCGTCCTGATCGAGTTCGGGATAGTGCCTGAAAATGCCGGACTCGTTGAACGGGATGCGCCGCTCAGAATCGACGTAAGCCGCGATGTTCGGCCGCTGCAGCACCGCATCGTGTAGCGCGGCGACGCGCGGATACTGCTGCCCGAACTTCTTCATCGCGCGCGGAAAGGCGTAGTGCAGGCCATCGACGATCTGAAAGACCGAAAGGTCGACGTAGGTGATGCTGTCGCCGGCCATCTGCAAATCGCCCTGCGGGTTCTGCTTCAGCACGCGCTCGAAGTAGCTCATGAACTTCGGCACGCGCTTCTCGAGAAAGCTCTGCATGCCCAGCTTGGCCGCGTCCTTCTGGTCCTCGTAGTAGAGATCGGTCGCGAGCGGATGATGCGTGCCGTGTACTTCGGTGACGAAGTCGGCGATGGTCAGCTGCAATCCATGTGCGACATATCGGAGGCCTTCATCCTTCGGCGCGAGATGCAGCTTCGGCCCGAGATACAGCAGGATGTTCGCGACATGCGGCACGATCAGATCGCCGTCCTTCAGGAAGGGTGGGGCGAACGGAATGTGCGGCTTGGTCTTGCTGTTCAGGATCTTCATCATCGTGTTCATGCCATGGCCGCTCTTTTTCGATTCGCGCGCGACGTCGATGTATTCGGCTCCGGCGTCTTCCAGCGCGAGGCGGACGAATTCGCCGCGGCCCTGCAATCCGTCCCAGTAATGGAGTTCGTAAGCCATGAGAAAGGGCTCCTCGTTGGGAAAGCCGCGCATGCGGCCAGATGCGAGTGTGCGCTTTTCGGCGCGTCGATGAAAAGCGCGAGCAACATGCGTTCCCATGTGTCCAAGGTGCCATGGATCGCCGCGGATCAGGCAAAATCGGAGGTTTCGGGTCGAATCGAAGCGGAGAAGGGATGGACAAGCAAGGCTTCACCACAGGCATCGTTCATGGCGACAGAAATCCGGGCGCGGAGCACGGCGGCGTGCGCCAGCCGATCCACACGTCAGTCCAGTACGGATTCGAGCGCGTGGAGGATCTGATCGGCGTGTTTCAGGGCACGAAGAAGGGTGGCTTCAACTACGCGCGACAGGGCACGCTCACGACGGCCGCGCTCGAGCGCAAGATCACGAGCCTCGAACAGGGCGCGGGTTCGATCTGCTTCGGCACGGGCATGGCGGCCATTTCGGCGGTGTTCCTGACGCTGCTGCGCGCGGGCGATCATCTCGTCTCCAGCCGTTACGTGTTCGGCAACACCAACAGCCTATTCGGCACGCTGAGAACGCTCGGCATCGAGGTGACGATGGTGGATTCCACCTCCGTCGAGAACGTCGCGAACGCGATCCGGCCGAACACGCGCATGGCGTTCGTCGAGACCATCGCCAATCCGGGCACGCAGATTCCCGACCTCAAGGGCATCGGCGAGCTGTGTCGCGAGCGCGGCCTTGCGTATGTCGTCGACAACACCATCACATCGCCTGCGCTTTTCGTGCCGAAGGCGGTGGGCGCGAGCCTCGTCGTCAATTCGCTGACGAAGACCATCGCCGGTCACGGCGCGGCGCTCGGCGGCGCAGTGACGGACACGGGACTCTTCGACTGGAGCGCGTATCCGAACATCGCCGATGAATATCGACGCTCGGCGCCGAAGGAGCAAGGGCTTCTGCAGATCCGCAAGAAGGGCCTGCGGGACATGGGCGCGGCGCTTTCGTCGGAGCAGGCGCATTCGATCGCGATGGGCGCCGAAACGCTCGCGCTGCGCGTCGCCAAATGCAGCGAGAACGCGCTTGCGCTGGCTCGCTATCTCGAGAAGCACGAAGCCATCGGCCGCGTGTTCTATCCGGGGCTCGAAAGCCAGCTGCAGTATGAGATCGCGCGGGCGCTGTTCAAGGGCGCGTCATGGCTGCTGTCGTTCGAGCTGCGCAATGCGGATCGCATGATCGAGGTCGTCAATGCGCTGAAGCTGCTGGTCAAGGCGACAGGCCTGGGTGATACGCGCACGCTGATCATTCCCGTTGCGCCGACGATCTTCTACGAAGCCGGCCCGGAAGTCCGCAAGTCGATGGGCATTTCCGACGGCATGCTGCGCCTGTCGGCGGGGATTGAAGATACGGACGACCTGATCGCCGATTTCGAGCAGGCGCTGAAGCTCGCGGCGTAGGGAAAAAACGCGTGCCGTCCGTGCGGCACGCGTTTTCTATCGCAGATCACGAAGCCCGCGCGTAATAGATGTTCTGCGGGTGCCGCGCCTCGGCGAAGAAGAACCATCGCTCGGCCACGAGTCCCAGATACTGCGTGACCGATGTCAGACAGAACAGCGCGACCGACTGCGCACTGATGCCAATCAGCATCAGCACGAAGGGCACGCCGAACGCGCCGACGAGAAACGTCCACTTGACGTGCTTGATCGTGTCGGCAGTCTGGCCGTGAAAGAACTCGCGCAGATTGAACGCGCCCGCAGTGAAGCCGCGCGATTTCTGCACGACGTTCGGCCCCTTGATGCCCGTCGCGCTTTGCACGCTCGACTTCGGCCGCAGCCGCGCATTGCGCTGCAGCGAGGCCACACGTGAAATACAGCCCGCCAGCGTCAACGTGCACGCGCAGGCCGCGAGTCCCGCCGCAAGCGACGGCGCGAGCCACGCCGCGCAGGCGGTCGCGAGTGTGAATCCGGACGCGCAGCCGAGCAGCACGAAGTTGACCATCGTGAGCAGCGTCGCCTATTCTTGGAGAAAGCGCAGGCAGGCGTAAATCATCGCGGTGCACACGAAGAGCGCCGCCGACGCGACCACGCCGATTACACCGATGGCGAGCGACCACGGCGTGCCGAACCAGTGCGCGATGCCGTAGAGTGCGCCGCACGCGAGAAACACGGGCAGGCACAGACATTCGCGCGAGAGCCACGACGTGCGCCACGCGCGCTCGGGATGTCCGAGGTGGAAGAACGACGCGAGCAGTCCGAGGCCGCCCAGCACGACGGACAATGCCGCGCCGGCGACAAAGAGCATTTGCGCAGGCGCGGCGATCAGGCCGAGCCTGGCGCACGCCTCGACGCCGACGAGCGCGATCAGCAAGCCTTGCGCGGCGCCGCTCAATGTCGTGAGAAACACGACGAAAAACGTGGGTTTCATGATTGTGCTCCGATCGAGGTTCAGACCCGCACGGCCATCGCCGCGAGGTTGAGGTTGCCGTGGGCTTCGAGCGAGACGTCGTCGGCTTCATTCGATTTGCAGGAACACGATCCGCTGCCGCATCCGTTCACTGCGTTCACCGGATTGCGCGGCAAGTAGTGATTCGCGGGCTTGGTGTCCCATTCTGGCATCAGCTGATAGCCGCCGCGCTCCTTGATCGCCTTCGACACCACCGACTCCGGATCATGAATGTCGCCAAAGAGCCGCGCCGACGTCGGGCACGCGAGCACGCACGCCGGCTTGCGGTCGCGCTCGGGCAGCGCTTCGTTGTAGATGCGATCCGCGCACAGCGTGCACTTCGTCATTTCCTTGCGCTCTTCGTCGAGCTCGCGCGCGCCGTACGGACAAGCCCACACGCAGTACTTGCAGCCGATGCACTTGTCGAAATCCACCAGCACGAGTCCGTCTTCCTTGCGCTTGTAGCTCGCGCCGGTCGGACAGACGGGCACGCCGGCGGATCTTCACAGTGCAGGCACGACTTCGGGAAATGGATGGTGTCGGTGAGCGGGAACTCGCCCGCTTCATAGGTCTGCACGCGGTTGAAGAAGGTGCCCGACGGATCGGCATCGTAGGGACGCTGATTCGCGAGACTGCTCGCCTCGCCGGACGTGTTCCACTCCTTGCAGCTGGTCACGCAGGCGGGCATCCGACGCACACGTTCAAATCGATGACGAGGGCCATTTGAGTCATGATGGTCTCCTTCAGTTGTTCGTGTTTCGCTTGACGGCTTGGCGCAAGCGCGCCGCGAACTCGCCGCGTCCGGCGAAGTACGTCTGCACGACGCGCTGGATCGAGCCGGTCATGCCGGGCGACGGACGCATCGGCGCGAATTGCGGCAGCGTGTGGCGCGCGTCGGCTTCGGCGGGATAGACGCGCACGCGCACGTCGTACCAGGCGGCTTGTCCGGTGATCGGGTCCGAGTTGGAGAAGCGCGCGCCATCGCGCGAAGGGTCCGGGATCTTGTCCGTGATGAGGTGGTTCGTCCGTGATGAGGTGGTTCAGCAGGAAGCCGCGCTGCGATTCGTTGGCATCGGGCCCAAGACTCCACGCGCCCGACGCCTTGCCGATCGCGTTCCACGTCCATACGGTTCCGGGTTCCACCGCTTCGCTATAGCGCGCCATGCAGCGCACCTTGCCCCATTGCGATTCAACATAGATCCAGCCGCCGTCCTCGATGCCGTTCGCCTGCGCCATGCGCGGATTCATGTACAGCAGGTTTTCGCCGTGGATCTGGCGAAGCCACGCGTTTTGCGAGTCCCACGAGTGATACATCGCCATCGGGCGCTGCGTGACGGCCGCGAGCGGATACCGATCGACATCGGTCGTGTCGAGCTCGAGCGGTGCGTACCAGAACGGCAGCGGATCGAAATACTGCTCGATGCGCGCGCAGATGCTCGGGCGGCTGCCTGCCTTTGGTACGTCCCTGCGCGGCGAGACGGAACTTTTGCATCACATCCGAGTAAAGCTGGATCAGGATCGGCTCGCCGAACTTTCGAAAGCCCTTTTCGACGACGAACTGCAGATACGGCCCGTTCTGTCCGCGCATGTACTGAAGTTCCTCGGGAAGCGTGTAATGGAACACGCAGTCGTGCTTTGCGTACTCCTCCCACTGGTTCGGATTCGGCTCGCCGACGAGCGCGTCCTTGCCATCCTTACCGCGCCAGCCGATCAGAAAGCCCACGCCCGATCCCGGCGCCGTCTGGTGATTGACGATGAAGTCCGGATAGTCGCGATACTTGCGCTCGTCGTCGGGTGTCGTGAACGCGGGCAGCTTGAGGCGGCTGCCGAGCTCGACGAGCACTTCCTGGAACGGCCGGCATTCGCCGGTGTGCGGCACGACCAGCACGCGCACCGAATCGACGGGGCCGTCGAACTCGGAGATCGGGCGATCGAGCATGGACATCGCATCATGCCGTTCGAGATAGGTCGTGTCGGGCAGGATGAGATCGGCGAACGCGGTCATCTCCGACTGGAACGCATCGCATACGACGATGAACGGAATCCTGTACTCACCGTTTTCGTGCCTGTCGGCGAGCATCTTGCGCACTTCCATCGTGTTCATCGACGAGTTCCAGGCCATGTTGGCCATGAA
The DNA here is from genome assembly GCA_001189335.2 of Candidatus Paraburkholderia schumanniana. Classification (GTDB taxonomy): domain Bacteria; phylum Pseudomonadota; class Gammaproteobacteria; order Burkholderiales; family Burkholderiaceae; genus Caballeronia; species Caballeronia schumanniana. The sequence goes on along the minus strand of LFJH01000067.1, from coordinate 2,565 downwards.
GATCATCAACGTGTCGATGGGATACGGGTCGCCGCGCCACGCGTTGGTGATGACGCTGTGCATCACGCCGTGCACCGCGAGCGGATATTCCCAGGAGAATGCCTTGTCGATGCGCGCGGGCGTGCCGTCGTCATGGATGAACAGATCCTCGGGCGCGGCGGGCCAGCCGAGCGGACCCGCGGAAAGCGGTGTGTTGGGCTTGACCTGATCGGGATGATTCGGCGGTTTCGCGGACGGCGGCACCGCACGCGGAAACGGCGACTTGTGCCGGAAGCCGCCCGGACGGTCGATCGTGCCGAGCATCGACATCAGCACCGCGAGCGCGCGGATCGACTGGAAGCCGTTCGAGTGCGCGGCGAGTCCGCGCATCGCGTGAAAGGCGATCGGGTTGCCGGTCACCGTCGCGTGTTTCCTGCCCCAGGCGTCGGTCCACTCGATCGGCAGCGTGATTTTATGATCGCGGCTCACCTGGATCATTTCGGCGGCGAGACGCTTGATCGTCGCGGCGGGAATCCCGGTGATCTCCGCGGCCCATTGCGCCGTGCACGTTGCCACCTACCTGCTCGCGCAGCAGCGCGAATGAGGGCGCGACGGGCGTGCCGTCCTCGAGCGTATAGCGGCCGTCGAGCGCGGGCTCGGCATCGTCCGTGTGATGCGCGACCGCGCGATTCGTCTTCGTGTCCCACCACAGATGATTCTGCGGAAAGAGCGCATTGCCCTCGGGCGCGTCGCCGTTCCTGACGAAGAGGCCGAACGTGTCGCTCGCTTCGTTCATGTCGAGCAGCTCGGCCGCGTTGGTGTAGCGCGCGACGAACTCGTGATCCCAGGCGTCGGCGGCGACCAGCTCGTGGATGAGCGCCATGAACAGCGCGCCGTCGGTGCCGGGGCGGATGGGCACCCATTCGTCGGCGATCGCCGCATAGCCCGTGCGGACCGGATTGATCGCGATGAAGCGGCCGCCCACGCGCTTGAACTTCGAAATGGCGATCTTGAGCGGATTCGAATGATGATCCTCCGCCGTACCGATCATGAAGAAGAGCTTGGCCTGGTCGAGGTCGGGGCCGCCGAATTCCCAGAACGAGCCGCCGATCGTATAGATCATGCCTGCGGCCATGTTCGCCGAGCAGAAGCCGCCGTGCGCCGCGTAGTTGGGCGTGCCGAAGTTCTTCGCGAAGAGGCCGGTCAGCGCCTGCATCTGATCGCGGCCGGTGAAGAGCGCGAACTTCTTGGGGTCGGTGGCACGCAGATGTGCGAGACGTTTTTCGAGGGTGTCGAGCGCGACGTCCCACGACACCGGCTCGAACTGCGCTTCGCCGCGCAATGCGTCCTTCTTGCGCATGAGCGGCTGCGTGAGGCGTGCGGGCGAGTACTGCTTCATGATGCCCGACGCGCCTTTCGCGCAGATCACGCCTTGATTGTTGAGCGGATGGTTCGGATTGCCGTCGATGTAGCGGACTTCGCCGTCGCGCAAATGTACGCGGATGCCGCAGCGGCACGCGCACATGTAGCACGTCGTGGTCTTGATATCGAGCTTCTCGTTCTGGGTGCGAGCGCCGTGTTCCATGAGTGCTCCTTCTGAAGCGTTATCGCGCGAGGGGGACCTTCGCGCGATGGGGATCCTTCGAGGTACCGGTCAGCCGAACAGACGCTCGACGCCGAGCGTGATGGCAAGGCCGCCGCCGATGAGCCACGCATACAGGATCGCGCCGGTGGCAATCGTACGCGGGCCGGCTTCGCGGATCTGCACGATGCGCGTCTCCATGCCGAGCGCGGTCATGGCCATCGTCAGGGCGAAGGTGTCGAGCGTATTGATCGTGGCGGTGGCCACATCGGGCAGCACGTGCAGCGAGTTCACGACGACCAGCGCGAGAAAACCGAGCGCGAACCAGGGCACCGCGATCTTGCCTTTGCCCTGCGCCGAGGCTTCGCCACGCGCACGGCTGATCCAGAAGCCGATTACGAGCAGCACGGGCACGAGCAACATCACGCGCGTCATCTTCACGATGGTCGCGATGTGCGTTGCTTCCGGACTCACGTTGCTCGCCGCGCCCACCACCTGCGCCACTTCGTGAATCGTGCCGCCGAAGAACAGGCCGGCGCCGAGCGTGTCGAGATGAAGCCAGCCGGCGTTGAGCGCGAGCGGGTAGAGGAACATCGAGAGCGTGCCGAACAGCACGACACTGCCGACGGCCATCGCGCTTTTGTGCGGCTTAGGGAACCTCTGCACGACTCGATTTCAGAGCGCTGGACGTTTTACGCTTCGCATCGTATCGATCGCGACGATGGCCTGCGGGTGATTAGTCAACTTTTGAACCGTGGCGGCCTCGTTTTCTGAGTCTCGCGTTTCGATCCTCAAGCGCTTCGCAAGGCCTTGCGTGCCATCCACAAATTGCCCAGCGCAAACAGCGTTGTGATCTGCGCTGAACCGCCCCGGATTGGGTGGAAGCTCCAACTCTTGAGAGAATGGAGCCATGAACAAGTCGAACAAATTTTCTGCTGAAGTCCGGGAACGTGCAGTCCGTATGGTGCGGGAGCATCGCGAGGAGTATCCGTCACAGTGGGCGG
>LFJH01000066.1 GCA_001189335.2 Candidatus Paraburkholderia schumanniana | reverse complement strand
GGAGCCGCTCGGCTATATCCCACCCGTAGAAGCTGAGGCAAACTACTACCGGCGACTCAGCAGTAGTGCTGCTGTGCCGGTATCAACTTAAACCAACCAGCCTCCACAATTCTCGGGGCGGGTCATGAATGATCCGATGATACTGCCCGATAGCAATCGGACCGACCATGAGAACCAGGCGATCCATGAGCCATGTCAAAAGCAGTTGATGTTTATCGAGATCTTTGACGGTTCCGGCACAGATAGCCGCAATCAGCCGGCCGGCTCACTCGACGCTGCCGCCCGTCCGGAAGCCATCGCGGCAACTAATATACTATTTTTGGCGCAGCGCCAGAAGCGGAACGGATATTTTTTGCTTGTCGACGTCGGCCCCGCGGGCCATGCAATGTTCTCGCGTAAGAGCGATGAGGGAGATGAATCTGGCGCGCAGCAATCGCGGGGATTGCTTCGATAGACGAAACGAATAGGCGTGGAACGCTGCTTCCGCCGCCGCGAAGCGCAAACACCGGTGTCCCGAGAAAGAGCACGTTGGCAGCGCGCGTTCAAAAAAAACAGCGGCCGAAGCCGCTGTTCTCCTTGCCGCCCCCGCTTGCAGCGAATCAGCTTATTCCGCGGTTTCGAGCAACGGATAATCCGTGTAGCCCTCGGCACCCGCGGCGTAGAACGTCGACGTATTCCAGTCGTTGAGCGGGGCGTCGAGTTCGAAGCGGCGCACGAGATCCGGATTCGCGATGAACGGCTTGCCCCACGCCACGGCGTCGGCATCGCCGCGCTCGATGATCGCCTCGGCGCTCGCCTTCGAAAAACCTTCGTTGGCGATATACACGCCGCCGAACGCCTTCTTGAGTTGCGGCCCGAGACTGTCATCGGCCTCGTGCTCGCGTGCCACGATGAACGCGATTTTGCGGCGGCCGAGCTCGCGCGCGACATAGCCGAAGGTCGCGGCGCGATCGGTATCGCCCATCGTGTGCGAATCCGCACGCGGCGCGAGATGCACGCCGACACGATCCGCGCCCCATACCTCGATGCACACTGATCGACCACTTCGAGCAGCAGGCGCGCGCGGTTCTCGACCGGGCCACCGTAGACATCGGTACGCTTGTTGGTGCTGTCCTGCAGAAACTGGTCGAGCAAATAGCCGTTCGCGCCGTGCACTTCGACGCCGTCGAAGCCCGCGCGCTTCGCGTTCTCTGCCCCCTTGCGGAATGCGGCAATCACGCCCGCGATTTCAACGCCCGCGATTTCATCGAGTTCGAGGGCGCGCGGCGTCACGTATGGACGCTGCGGACGCACGAGGCTCACGTGCCCGCCCGCCGCGATCGCGCTCGGCGCGACCGGCAGCTCGCCATTGAGGAAGACCGGGTCGGAAATGCGACCCACGTGCCAGAGCTGCAGCATGATCTTGCCGCCTGCGTCGTGCACGGCCTTCGTCACGAGCTTCCAGCCTTCGACCTGCTCGTCGGACCAGATGCCCGGCGTATCCGCATAGCCAACGCCTTGCGGCGTGACCGAAGTCGCCTCGCTGAGAATCAGACCGGCCGATGCGCGGTCCGCGTAGTACTGCGCCATCAATGCGTTCGGCACACGCTCGACGCCCGCGCGCTGGCGGGTGAGCGGTGCCATGACGATGCGATTCTTGAGTGTGAGTGCGCCTGCCTTGAGCGGATCGAAAAGAGTCGACATGAAAAGTAATCCTAATGAAATTGAAAGCAGGACTTCGTCGTCCGGTGTATTGCTCAGAGATTCCCGAGGGAATCGCGGAACGCCTGAATCACCGCTTCGTCGCGCTTGAAGAACACCCACTGCCCCACGCGCTTCGTGGTAACGAGCCCGGCTTTGTGCAAAACAGAGAGATGCGCGGAAACGGTGGACTGCGACATGCCGCACCGCCCATCGATCTGGCCCGCGCAGACGCCATGCAGGTGCGGCAGTTCCTGATCGGGGAAATGCCGCTCCAGCTCCTTCAGCCATTCGAGAATCTCGCGGCGAAGTGGGTTGGCGAGGGCCTTGTGAATTGCGTCGATGTCCATTTCGTTGCTCGTGAGTCTGACGAACGGCCGACATCCAGCTTTCCGGATCGTCCTAACGCGAAGTATATATCGATAGTTTCCGATATGAAAATTGGATTTCGACAATGCGATTTGCTTATTCAATGTATGTAAACGATACATAAACGTAAAAAGGGTTAAATCGCATGCAGGAACAAAAATTGAGCGTATAGGATTGCTCCTACACAATGAAACGAACGGCTGTTTAGATGGGTCTCGTCGAACGCCGGGAAAACAGAACCTGAGAGAGCGATGATTCACGCCAACGAAATCATCTACAAAGGACACGTGCTGACCGCGACGGCCGTGTCGGAAAGCGACCAGTACGCGGCAATGCTCATCGTCCGCGATCCAAGCGGCGCGCGGCGGGCAAGCGGGACACTCGGCGAATTCGCGAGTGCGGCCGGCGCCGTGCAATATACGTTCGCCTACGGCATGGCGGAGATCGATTGCCGGCAAAACGCAATGCCTCGAGCGGCGGCGTCCCCGAAATCTTCGGACTCTCGGCTTTCCTCGAACGCGCATCGCACGCGCTTCCGCTAGCACGACCCAATCCGACCGCAAGCGCGGCGCGGGAGGTCGCCCCGCGCCTTCGATCAATCCGACGAGGCAAGACAATGATCATCTATCACCGCGGAGCGGCGTTTCAGCCGTCCGCCACTCGTGTCGGCAATGCGTTCGTGGCAACGGCCTCGATGATCCTCGAAGAAGACGGCCATGCAACCTCTCTGGGGCAACTGGGCGCATTCGCGAGCAAGGACGGAGCGCTCGGTTTTGCGGTGCGGTGCGCGACCGCCTTCATCGACGGCGACGAGCTGCCTGCGCCGCCGTTCCAGCCGACCTGACTTCGAAAAGTTGACGCTTCATCAAGCGCGGCGCCGCAGACCTGCCTTCGCGCTGCGTGGTCTGGTAATCTGACAGGTTTCATCTGCTGTCGGAAAGGACCACGCAACGCTTATGGATACCCCCTTCAACGAACGCGGCGTCACGCTTTCGCGCGCCGGTCTATCGGCTTCGGGCCAGATGATTTCGATGCGCGAACTGCGTTCTGCGCGCGTCATCCGGATTCCTCGCCAGAAGCCGTTGCCGATCGTCGTCGCGCTGATCGGGCTCGTCGTCCTCGGCGCGGGCATCGCGACTGGCGCCGGCGCGGCGCTCGTGCTCGGCGCGATGATCATCGTGGTCGGATACCTGTCGTGGATCACGCAGGACGTCATCTTTCACTGATGGTCACCACGCCCGACGGCGAGCGCGAAGTGCTCATCACGAAGGATCAGGAGTTCGCGGACAGGGTCGCGGCGCTCGTCGGCGAGGCTGTCACAAAGCACACCGCAGCCGCGGCAGCGAAACCGCAGGCATGATCTTGATACGGCGTTTATGCGTCGGCGCGTTTCTTTAGTCCCTCGTTTAGGTGTGCAGGGCTAGAGTACGAGCGTTGCCATTGCGCGCCGTCGTCGGACGGCTTTCATCGATGTACCCACAGCACATCCGATTCATCGCCTCTGCCCCATGCGCTCAACGGCGGCTCGCCGCATCGTCGCGAGCAGCGCCGCTGCGTAGCCTTCGCTCTCACGGTTCCGGGCCTCGACTCTTCCGCGGCGCGCGAAGTGTTCGCATACGCATTCGGCGCGGATACGCAAGCGTATATCGTGGAAACGAGCCGTCTGCACGACTGCACGATGCTGTATGTAGAGACCGACAGCGAGGACATCAACGAGGTCATCGGCACGCTCACGGCGCATTTCGCCCATGCGACGCTCGGCCGCGTGACGCAGCTCACGCGGCACTGAGCGTGCCTTACGGCTCGCTCACCTGCAGCGGCTCGACGCGCCAGATATCGCGTGCATACTCCGCGATGGCGCGGTCCGACGAGAAGATGCCCATGGCCGCAACATTCTCGATCGCACTTCTCGTCCACGCTTCCTTGTCTCGGAATTTGAGATCGACTTCGGTCTGGGTCCTGTCGAAGCTCTCGAAGTCGGCGAGCACCATGTAGTGATCGCCCCAGTCCACGAGCGTGTGGAAAATGTCGTAGAAGCGATGCGGCTCTTCGGGCGAGAAATGCCCGAGGCGGATCTGATCGAGCGCGAGCTTGAGCTCCGGGTTTTCCTCGTAGATCTGCCGCGGACGATAACCCGCCGCGCGCAGCGACTCGATCTCGTCGGTCGTGTTGCCGAAGATGAAGATATTCTCGCGACCGACGGCATCGCAGATTTCGATATTCGCGCCATCCAGCGTGCCGATGGTCAGCGCGCCGTTCAGCGCGAGCTTCATGTTGCCAGTGCCGGATGCTTCGGTGCCGGCCATCGAGATCTGCTGTGAAAGATCCGCGGCCGGAATGATGAGCTCCGCCACGCTCACGCCGTAGTTCGGAATGAAGCCGACCTTGAGCCGATCGCCGACGAGCGGATCGGCGTTGATCTTCCTCGCGACATCGTTGATGAGCTTGATGATGTTCTTCGCCATCTTGTACGCCGACGCAGCCTTGCCCGCGAACATCACCACGCGCGGCGTCCAGTCCTTCTCGGGATTTTCGCGGATGCGGTTGTAGCGCACGACCACGTAAAGGATGTTGAGCAGTTGCCGCTTGTACTCGTGAATGCGCTTCACCTGAAGATCGAACAGCGCTTCAGGGTTGATGATCGCATTGGCGTCGCGCTTCGCGCGCTCCACCTTCGCGCGCTCCACGAGTCGCAGCTTGTTGGCGATCTTCGCATCGTGGAAGGCCTTGCAGAACTCCGGATCGTCGCGCCATTCGCGCAGGCGACCGAGCTCGAAGAGATCGGTCGCCTGCGTGGCCCGAGCCGCTTGTCGATCAGCGTGGACAGCGACGGGCTCGCCTGCGCGAGCCAGCGGCGCGGCGTGATGTCGTTCGTCACGTTGGTGAAGCGCTCCGGATACATTCGCGCGAAGTCGGAGAAGATGTTCTGCACCATCAGTTGCGAATGCAGCTTCGATACACCGTTCACCTTGTGGCTCGCGACGATCGCCAGGTGCGCCATGCGCACGCGTCGCTGGCCGTATTCGTCGACGAGCGAGATGCGGCGGATCAGATCGACGTCGCGGTCGAACTTCTCGGTCACCTGCTTGAGGAACTGCGCGTTGATCTCGAAGATGATCTCCAGATGCCGCGGCAGGAGGCGTGCGAGCATCTCGACGTCCCACGTTTCGAGCGCTTCGGGCATCAGCGTGTGATTCGTATACGAGAACATCTGCTGCACGAGCTTCCACGCCTTGTCCCCACGGCAGACGATGCCGGTCGACGAGCAGGCGCATCAGTTCGGGAATCGCGAGCACCGGGTGCGTATCGTTCAGGTGCACCGCGACCTTCTCCGCGAGCCGCCCGAAGTACGTGTGCGTGCGTTGATAGCGACGGATCAGATCCTGCATCGTCGCGGAGACGAAGAAGTATTCCTGGCGCAGACATTCCTGGCGCAGACGCAGCTCGCGCCCGGCCTGCGTCGAATCATCGGGATAGAGCAGACGCGACACGTGCTCGGAGGTGTTCTTCGCCTCCACCGCGCGGCGATAGTCGCCTTGATTGAATGCGGAGAGATCGAACTCGTCGGTCGCGCGCGCGGACCACAGTCGCAGCGTGTTGGTCGCCGTCGTGGCGAAGCCGGGGATGACCGTGTCGTAGGCCATCGCATTGACGTGCTCGGTGTCGATCCAGTCCGTGCGATCCTCATGCTGCACGGTGCGGCCGCCGAAATGCACGGTATAGACGACCTCGGGCCGCGGAAACTCCCACGGATTGCCCGCGCGCAGCCAGTAATCGGGCATCTCGACCTGATTGCCGTCGACGATCGTCTGCCGGAACATTCCGTACTCGTAGCAGATGCCATAGCCGAAGCCGGGGACGCCAACGGTCGCCATCGAATCGAGGAAGCAGGCGGCAAGACGGCCCAGGCCGCCGTTGCCGAGAGCGGCATCGGGCTCCAGTTCCTCGAGCGCGGCGGGATCGACGCCGAGCCCGGCGAGCGCATCTCGCACCTCGTCGTAAATGCCGAGCGCGAGCAGCGCGTTGCTGAATGTCCTGCCGATGAGGAACTCCATCGAGAGGTAGTAGACGCGCTTCACGTCCTGTTCGTATTGCAGCCTCGTGGTATGCATCCAGCGCGCGACGAGGCGGTCGCGCACCGCCAGTTCGGCGGCTTGCAGCCAGTCGCGCGGCTGCGCGGTGACCGCGTCCTTGCCCACGCCGTACATCAGGCGGTTCGAGATGGAACGCTTGAGCGCATCGACGGTGCTGTTGAGCTGGTCGAATTCCAGGTCGACGGATGTCATCGGAACCTCCGGTTTTTTGCGACATTTGCAACGACCGCGAAAGCGCATCCGGAGTTCACCGAGTGGACGCATTTGCCGGCTGTAGCTCCGCTCTCGCGCGGGTGCGGTCGCACCTGAATATGCAGGTTACGCCAGTTTTATTTTTTTGGGGTATGACGGTCCGTGAACCGCAATGAGGCGCGGGAATTGCTATGCGCAATGCCCGGACCCTGTTTGGATCGGCGAAATTTACTTCGTCATCCTGATGTATTGTGCACGAGTCAGCGGCGCGGCACGCGTGCAGCGATCAGCAGAAGCGCCGCGAGCGAGACGCCCAGCAGGATGAGCGCGAGCGCCGACGCGGGCAGATAGTAGCCGCGGTTGACCTGCCCCACGACGACGATCGGCACCGTCGCGAAGCCGGGCGGATAGACGGTCAGCGTCGCGCCCAATTCGCCGAGCGAGAGCGCGAAGCTTGCGCGTATCGCTGGTACGAGTTGCGGCAATACCACGCACGCGAGCACCATGCGTGGCGGCGCGCCCAGACTCGCGGCGGCTTCGCGCAGCGTCGTCAGTTCCGGACGCAGCGCGGCGGCTGTGCAGCGATAGCAGAACGGCAGCACGAGCGCGAGCTGCACGAGCACGACGATTGCTGCTGAACCGGACAAATCGAGCGGACGCTTGTGATACGCGATCAGCACCGCGAGACCGAGCACGACGCTCGGCACGCCGCTGCCCATCATCGCGACGGCGTCGACGAGCGCACCGAGGCCGCGCCGGTCGCGCCCTTCCAGCGCCAGCGCGAGCCACAACCCGAGCGCCGTGCCGAGAAACGCGACGCCAAGACCGACTTCGAGGCTCGTTGTGATCGCGTCGAGATCGCTGGAGGAAAGGCGCGCGAACCAGCACGTGCTGAATCCGTCGGGAAGAATCGTCCCGAACCAGTGCGACGCGACGCTCGACAGCGCAACCACGATCACCGGCAGCACGAACAGCCAGAAGCACAGCAGCGCGACGAAGCACGTGAACGCGACCCGCACAAGCGCGCCGGGCGCGAATCGAACGGAAACCGAAAGCTGCATGTCAGCGGCCTCCCGAGCGGCGATCGACGCGCCGATAGAGCGCATACAGCAATAGCGACATCAGCAGCATCACGACCGAGCCTGCCGCGGCGGTCGGCAGATCGAGATCCACGGTGTGGTGGCGCTGTAGATCGCGATAGGCAAGGTGACCAGATGCGCGCTTCCGAGCACGAGCAGAATGCCGAACTCGTTCAGCGTGAGCAGGAAGCACAGAATCGTGCCCGCTGCGATCCCGGGCCATGCGAGCGGCAACGCGACCTTCGTCGCGACCATCCAGCCATTGGCGCCGAGGCTCTTTGCCGCTTCGATTAACCGCATGTCGAGCGTGGCGTAGGACGCGAGCGTCGGCCGCACGACGAACGGCGCATAGAATACGACTTCCGCGAGAATCACGCCGCCGATGCCGAAGAGAAAATCGAGCGGCGGCGACTCGAGCGAGAAAAGCCGCTGCAGGCCGATGCTCACCGAGCCTTGCGAGCCGTAAAGAAAGATCAGCGTGAACGCGACGAGGGGAGGGAAACGCGACGAACAGTTCCAGAAAGCGCGTGAGCAGTCGCGCGCCCGCGAACGGCCTGAAGAACAGCATCGACGCAAGCGCGACGCCCAGGACCAACGCGATGCTCGCGCTCGCGAAGAGAATGCCGAGCGTCGTGCCGATCATGCCTCGCGTTTCGGGATTGCCGAAGAACGCGGTGTAAGCGTGAAGCGTGAAGCCCTGCGGCCCGGTCACGCTGAGCATCACGAGCCGCGCGAGCGGATAGACGACGAGCGGCCCGAGGACGAACACGAGAATGCAGAGCTGATGCCACTGCCGCTTGAGCTCGCGGCACTTCGCTTCAGCGGCGTGCGCGGCGAACTGAACTGTGCGGAGCGCTCGGCATCGCTGATGCCGCATTCGTTGCGCGCGACGCCGTCAGGGACGAACAAGGACGACATCGTCAGCTTCGAAGCGAAGGGAAATGCGCGCGCCTTTGTCCGGCATGCGTGAATGGCCGCGCTGCGTCGTGACGAGCACCGGCTCGCCGGGCAGCGCATCGAGCGCGACGGAAATGGACAGCGCCGCGCCATACCATTCGACGGACGCGATCGTGCCATGCAGCGGACCTTCGCCCAGCGGCACGATGCTGAAGCGCTCCGGACGGATGCACGCGAGCCGCTCGCGCTCGTCGTGCCGTGCATCGCCGACGGGATACACCACGCGCGGCGGGAGAAAATTCGCCGCGCCGAGATAGCGCGCGACGAAGGCATCGTTGGGCGCGTCGTACAACTCGCGCGGCGCGCCCAGCTGCGCGATGCGGCCATCGCGCATCAGCAGCGTGCGATCGGAAAGCACGAGCGCGTCGTCCCGATCGTGCGTCACGCAGACGATCGTCAGATTCGGCAGACGCTCATGCAGCGCCTTCAACTCGCTGCGCACGGAAGCGCGCAGGTTGGCATCGAGCGCGGAGAGCGGTTCGTCGAGCAGCAGCACATCTGGCTCGATGACGAGCGCGCGGGCCAGGGCCACGCGCTGCTGCATGCCGCCGGAAAGATGCGCGGGCATGATGTGACCGGCGTCGGCGAGTTGCACGAGCTTGAGCGCATCGGTGACGCGCCGCGTGATCTCGCCCGTTTTGAGCTTGCGCGCGCGCAAGCCGAACGCGAGGTTGTCGAACACGGACAGATGCGGAAACAGCGCGTAGCTCTGGAACAGCAGGCCGAGATTGCGCTGATGCGGCGCGACGTGGGTGAGATCGCGGCCCGCTATGGTGAGCGTGCCCGCGAGCGCATCGGCCGCGACGAAGCGCAGCAGTGTAGTCTTGCCGCAGCCGCTGCGGCCGAGCACCGTAAGGAACTCACCGCGATCGATTCGGAGCGAAAGATCGTCGAGCACGGTCTTTGCGCCGAAGCGCACCGTGAGGCGATCGATATGCACGTCCGATGTCTGATGGACGCCGGGAGCTTCCTTGAGAATGGCGCTCACGTTACGACTTGGGCTTGACGACTTCGGTCTGCTTGCCTGTGTCGCCGATCACTTCGTTCTTCCAGCGCTCGGTCCAGCCGGCTTTCTTCTGCATGACCTGGTTCCAGTCGACCGGAATCAGCTTCACGCCGGAGATCGCCTGCTTGACGGCCTCGCCGTTCTTGCCGGCGAGCGGCACATCGGTGCGGGCGGGAATGCCGTAGATGTCCGGCACCTTCGACTGCACCTGCGACGACATGAGATAGTCGATCAGCTTCTTGCCCGCGGCCTGATTCGGTCCGTTCTTGACGAGGCCGATCGCATACGGAAGCTGGAATGTGGTTGGCGCTTCGCCTGCCTTGTGCGAGAGGAAGAGCGGCTTGATCGAGAGGCCGCCGTTCGCGGCATCGTCGAGGTCCATTTGCAGGTCGCCGTTGGCAAGCGCGATTTCGTTACGCGAGAGCAGCACGTCGAGATAGCCGGTGCCCTTCGTATGGAACTTGGCGCCTTGTTCGAGCGACTTGAGGTAATCGAACGCCTTGTCCTCGCCCATGAGCGCCGAGGTTAGGATGATGACCGCCATGCCGTCGCCCGCCGTCGCAGGATTCGAATACGCGATCTTGCCGGAGTAGTCGGGATGCAGGAGATCGGCGAAGGTCTTCGGCGCGATCTTCGTGACTTCGGGGTTGATCGCGAACGAGAAGTAGTTGTTCACGAACGTGGCCCATGCGCCGTCTTTTTCCTTCGCAATCGCGGGAACGTTTTTGTAGTTCACGCTCTGATACGGCTGTAGGAGACCGTTTTGCTGCGCTTGCTGGATGAACGGCGGAAGCGTGACGAGCACATCGGCCTTGGGCGAATCCTTCTCGACGGTCGCGCGGTTCACCACTTCGCCGCTGCCCGCCGTGACGATGTTGACCTTTACGCCTTCCTTCTTTTCGAATGCGGGCAGGACGTCCTTATACAGGTTTTCCAGGCCGTCGGCGGTGTAGATGACGACTGCGTCGGCGGCGTGGGTGGGCATCGCGGCGAGCAGGGCGAAGGCGGCGGCGAACGCCGGCAGCACGTTGCGCGAGAAGCGGAAATCGCGGGTCATGGTGGTGGTCTCTGTTGTCGGGATAGGTGAATGGTCGGTCGCGACCTTCGACGCGAAGGATTGCAGAGATCTGTGACATCGACGTGAATGCGCCACGGTTCGCCAACTGTTGGCACATTTCGCCAATGAGAGTGCACCACGATTTGCATTCATCATGCGCATTCCGCGACCGCCCGAACGATTCGATAATTGCGGAACGACAACAAATAACTGCCAATAGGAAACCAATTTCGAACGCACATGAATTTGTTCGAGTCGCGCAAGCCGCGGACCTCTCGTTCATACGCGGCATCAACTCAGTTTCATCTCAACGACACAAAATGACGTCGATCGATTACATCTGATGCGCGATTGCGTTAGGTTCATCGTTCCCGACAACGAATTCAAAATCATGGAAAGCGAAAAAGAAAGAACCGTTTTTATAGCAAAGCACGAGCGCCCACGGAACGAGGTGGGCGTACGGGAGCCTCGAAAATAGACGGCGCTGGCTTTGCCGGGTATGACAGAGATGAATCGATTCCCGGGGGCAAGGTGATACGGAGCCGGTTCGAACGCGGATACGTGGCGCCGACCTCTCAGACTAATAGCGGAGCCGGCCATGCTTAAAGCTGCGGTGCGGGACCGCGACAGGACCACGACCGGCGGATATGTCATTGCGCCCGGTTCGACATACTTCGACAACGGAAAACCGCTCGCGTTGAACGGTGCGAAGGCCACATGCGTGACGTGTAACGGCGTCTTTCCAATATACGGACTGGCCACGACATCATGGACCAAGGCCAGCGCATCGACATCGATGGTGATTTGGTGTTGTGTCCGTGCAATAACAATCGAGTGACAGCGGGTGGCGATGCCGATTACTTTTGCAAACAAGCAGCGGCTCGGAAAAATGCGGTGCAGCGGCAGCAGGACCAATCGCCAGTTCATCGGCCCTGGCTTCCATCTTCGATCAGCAAGTGGTTCTTCGATCCCATTCTACTGGCAAACCGCTTGCGGGCGTGCGTTATAAGGCGCATAGCGCGTCCGGGCGTATCTTTGAAGGCATGACCGATTCATCGGGCCGGACCGAACGAATCAAAACGAATGCGGCAGAAAGCCTCGACTTCGAAATCGCAGGGTACTAAATGCAAATGGCCGAACAGGAATTTCACTATCTAGGGAACCTCTGCACGACTCGATTTCAGAGCGCTGGACGTTTTACGCTTCGCATCGTATCGATCGCGACGATGGCCTGCGGGTGATTAGTCAACTTTTGAACCGTGGCGGCCTCGTTTTCTGAGTCTCGCGTTTCGATCCTCAAGCGCTTCAAGCATTTCAAGCGCTTCGCAAGGCCTTGCGTGCCATCCACAAATTGCCCAGCGCAAACAGCGTTGTGATCTGCGCAGTATTTTTCATCACCCCCCTATACCGGGTCTTCGTGTAGCCAAATTGCCGCTTGAGCACGCGAAACGGGTGTTCGACCTTCGCGCGGATGCCCGCCTTCAGACGTTCGATCCGATCGTAGATCGCGTCCAGTTGATCACT
>LFJH01000065.1 GCA_001189335.2 Candidatus Paraburkholderia schumanniana | reverse complement strand
AGTGATCAACTGGACGCGATCTACGATCGGATCGAACGTCTGAAGGCGGGCATCCGCGCGAAGGTCGAACACCCGTTTCGCGTGCTCAAGCGGCAATTTGGCTACACGAAGACCCGGTATAGGGGGGTGATGAAAAATACTGCGCAGATCACAACGCTGTTTGCGCTGGGCAATTTGTGGATGGCACGCAAGGCCTTGCGAAGCGCTTGAAATGCTTGAAGCGCTTGAGGATCGAAACGCGAGACTCAGAAAACGAGGCCGCCACGGTTCAAAAGTTGACTAATCACCCGCAGGCCATCGTCGCGATCGATACGATGCGAAGCGTAAAACGTCAGCGCTCTGAAATCGAGTTGTGCAGAGGTTCCCTAGAAACAGCAGATACGGATAGCGCGTCTGCAAAGGGTCGAAGTCGAGCCGCGCGAGGCGCTGGCCGTTCGAGTAGAGATTCGCCACCCGCGCGCGATGGCCGAGTTCGAGAAACGGCTTGACGATGCGATGCTGCTCGAAGAGTTCGAGCGTGCGCGCCTGAATGCCGATCGCGCGGGAATACGGCGACGGCTCTCGCGCGCGGTCGACGAGCCTGACCGGAATGTGCGCCCGCGCAAGGCTCATCGCGGCGGCGAGGCCAGTGGGACCGGCACCGACGATCAGAACGGGCGCTACGTCCAGCTTGTCGTTCGGATTCAGCTTTAGCGCGAACATGCGGTCCTCCCTGAAACGTCACGGCGTCTAGTGTACGCCCGCGCTCTTCGCTTCCGATGTGCGCTGCGGCATGCGCGCGCTCAATGCACGTGTCCGCGCGCATGCAGCACGCATGCCTGGCACTCGGTGCCGAACTCGACCTGCACGGTCGCGTGATGCATCGAATATTCGCGCCTCAAGGTCGTCACGAGGGTCTGCACGAACGCGTCGCCCGGATGTGACCTTCCGGCATCACGAGGTGCACGGTCAGCGCGTTTTCCGTCGTGGAGAGCGCCCATACGTGGAGGTCGTGAACGTCGGCGACGCCTGGCAGCTGAAGCAGATAGGCGCGGATGCGCGTCACGTCGACGCCCGGCGGCACGGCGGCCATCGCGAGGCGCATGGCGTCGCGTCCCAGTCCCCAGGTGCCCCCAGACGATCACCGAGACGACGATCAGGCTCATCAGCAGATCGAGCCAGCTCCATCCCGTGAACAGGATGACGAGGCCGCTCACCGCGACGGCGGCGGAGATGGCGGCATCGGCGGCCATGTGCAGGAAGGCGCCGCGCACGTTGAGGTCTTCCTTGCCGCCGCGCATGAAGAGCCACGCGGAGAAGCCGTTCACGACCATGCCGAGCGTCGCGACGATGAACACGTCCAGCCCCGCGACCGGCGGCAGATTGATGAGGCGCTGGATCGCCTCCAGCACGATCGCGCCGCACGCGAACAGCAGCAGCGCGGCATTCGCGAGCGACGCCAGGATCGACGAGCTCCCGAGCCCGAAGGTATAGCGCGCGTTCGGCTTGCGCTTGCCCAGCCACACGGCGCCCCACGCGAGCAGCAGGCCGAGCACGTCGGAGAGATTGTGGCCGGTGTCGGCGAGCAGCGCGGTGGAATGGGCGAGAAAGCCGTAGACGGCCTGCACGATCACGATCGGCACGTTCAGGCCGACGGCAAGCGCGAACGTGCGGCCCTGCCCCGCCTGCGGCGCGTGGTGATGATGATGTCCGCCCGTGCCATGGCTGTGGCCATGATCGTGACCGTCATGCTCGTGGCCGTGGGCATGTTGATGTTCGTATTCTTCGTGTTGATGCGTGCTCATCGGCGTGCTCGGAGTTTGTTTTCAGTCGATGTCGGCAGGGTCGGATTGCGGCTCCGCGATATGCTCCAGCAGCTCGCCGAGCATTGCGCTGATGTGCCGGTCGGCGGCCACGTAGAACACCTGCTTGCCCTGGCGTTCGGCCCGCACGATGCGCGCCGCGCGCAGCAGCCGCAGATGATGACTCACGAGCGACGGCGACAGCCCGAGCAATTCAGCGATCGCCCCGACCGCGCGCTTCTGTTCGGCGCACGCCAGCACGATGCGCAGGCGCGTCGGGTCGCCGAGCAGTCGGAACAGGTCGGCGAGCGGCACGACGCGGTCATCGGCGGTGATTTCGCCGGCAGGCGAGGACAAGGTGGATGCCACGATGGATGACAGATCCTATGTCAAACATTTGAATAGGTGTTCACATGTTAAGTGCCATCGCCGCAACATGTCAACGGCGCCTTTGGAAGGCCGGGGCCTTCGGTGTGGGAAAATGCAGGGTTTGCTTTTCCGGGCCAGAAGTTTTTTCCCCGTCATGGACACCGTTTTCGCCCGCGGTTTCGCGGCCCATCGTGACGGCCGCCTGACCGACGCGGAGCGCGACTATCAGGCCGCGCTCGCCGCCGAACCCCACCACGTCGACGCGCTGCATTATCTCGGCGTGCTGCGCCATCAACAGGGCCAGCACGCGGAGGCGGCCGAACTCGTGCGCCGCGCCGTCGAGCTGCGTCCGACCGATGCGGGGCTGCAACTGAATCTCGGCAACGCGCTGAAGGCGCTCGGCCGCATCGACGACGCGATCGAGCGGTTTCGCAATGCGCTCACGCTCGCGCCGGGCTTTCCGCTCGCGCAGTACAACCTCGGCAACGCCTACACGGCGGCGGGCCGTCACGAAGACGCCGCCGACGCCTTCGAAAAGGCACTGCGCCTGCAGCCGAATGACGCCGCCGCGTGGAACAACTTCGGCAACGCGCTCTTCGCGCTGCGCCGCTTCCGGGATGCCGCGCACGCATTCAAGCGCGCGCTCGCGCTGCGCCCGCGTCACGCCGGCGCCCACAACAACCTCGGCATGGCGCTGAACGCGCTCGGCGACACGCACGGCGCCATCACGCATTTTCGCGCCGCGCTGGACGTCGAGCCGAACTACGTCGCCGCGCACTTCAATCTCGGCAATCTGCTCGATGCCAACGGCAATCCCGAGGACGCGCTGCCCGTGCTGCGTCAGGCAGTCGGCTTGCAGCCGCGCTTCGCGCCGGGCCACTTCGGGCTCGGCCACGCGCTCGCCAAGCTCGGCCGCCACGATGAAGCCGTGCCGCATTTCGAGCGCGCCGTGGGCCTCGACCCGAAGTACGGCGTCGCGTGGCTGTGCCTCGGCAACGCGCATCTCGCGCGCGGCGCGCACCGGGCGGCGCTGCGCGTGTTCGATCAGGCCCTGCGCCTCGATCCCGACATGCCGGCGGCGCATCTGAACCGCGCCCTCGCGCTGCTGGCGACCGGCAACTATGCGCGCGGCCTGCCCGCCTACGAATGGCGCCTGCAGACACCCGGCAGCGAGCCCGCGCCGCCGTTGCCGCGCTGGAACGGCGCATCGATGCCGGTGCGTACGCTCGTCGTGCGCGCCGAGCAGGGTTTCGGCGACACCTTGCAATTCGTGCGCTTCGTGCCGTTTGCGGCGAAGCTCATCGGCAAGCTGGTGCTCGAGGTGCAACCCGCGCTCGTGCCGCTGCTGGCGCCCGCGGCGCGGGCGGCGCGCGTCGAACTGAAGAGCAAGGCCGACGGCGTCACGTCGCACGCTGACGCCTTCTGCCCGCTGCTCAGCCTGCCGCTCGCGCTCGGAATCGCCTCACCCGACGCGATTCCGGCGCGTGCGCCCTATCTCGTCGTGCCCGCCGATTACCGGCGCAAGTGGCGCGGCTCGCTCGGCGGCCAGCACAAGCGCAAGATCGGCATCGCGTGGTCGGGGCGGATGCAGCCGGGCGAGACGCGCTCGGCGCCCGTCGAGGCGCTTGCGCCGCTCTTCGCGCTCGAAGGCATCGACTGGATCGTGCTGCAGCCGTTTCTCACCGGGCACGAGCGTGCCGTGCTGCGCGCGCATCCGAACGCAAGGTCGATTCATTGCCTCGAGGGCCGCCTCGAAAACTTCGCCGACACGGGCGCAATCGTCGAGCGGCTGGATGCGGTGGTGTCCGTGGACACGTCCGTCGCGCACCTCGCGGGCGCGCTCGGCAAGCCGGTCTGGGTGATGCTGCCGTTTGCCGCCGACTGGCGCTGGGGCATCGGCACGAAAGACTGCGCGTGGTATCCGGGCGCGCGGCTCGTGCGTCAGCGCGCGCCGGGGGAATGGCGCGAGGTGATCGAGGAAACGGCTGCGGCGCTGGGTGCCTGAAGGTCGACTGGCAGCGAATCCCTCGATTCGGTCACAATACGCGGCTTCGATGCTTAGCCGCGCCCGCTCGTCGGCGCAAACCGACCCAATGGAATTCAGAAAAGATATCAACGGACTGCGTGCCGTGGCCGTGGCGGCCGTCGTGCTTTTTCACTACGGCGTGGCACAGGCGGGTGGAGGATTCGTCGGCGTCGACGTGTTCTTCGTGTCTTCGTGA
Source organism: Candidatus Paraburkholderia schumanniana (assembly GCA_001189335.2). Lineage (GTDB taxonomy): Bacteria > Pseudomonadota > Gammaproteobacteria > Burkholderiales > Burkholderiaceae > Caballeronia > Caballeronia schumanniana. Next base: position 7,633 of record LFJH01000065.1, on the reverse strand, counting down.
TCTCCGGATTCCTGCTCACGTCGATCGCGTACCGGCGCTTAAAGGAGCGCCGTTTCTCGATGGCCGGCTTCCTGCTCAATCGCATGCGCCGCATATTTCCGGCGCTCGTGGTGCTCGCGCTCGCGTGCGTCGTCTGGGGCGGCTTTCACTTCACTATCTGCCGCCCGACTACACGTGCCTCGTGCGCAACGCCACCTCGGCCATGCTGTTCCGCTCGAACTACGCGTTCGTCAGCGACGCCGGCGGCTACTTCGCGCCCGACGCACATCGCAATATCCTGCTGCACACGTGGTCGCTTGCCGTGGAGTCGCAGTTCTATCTCGGCTTCGCGTTGCTGTGCCGCTTCTTCTGGCCGCCGTCGGGAGGCGTCGCCCGCGCATCGGGATGGGCCCTGTTCGGCGCGCTGTTCGCCGCGTCGCTGGTGCGTGATACGCACGCCGCACGATCAGCCGGCCGCTTTCTATCTGCCCTTCACGCGCGCGTGGGAATTCATGGCGGGCTCGGTCGTCGCGCTTCTCGCGCCATGCCGGCGGGCAGCGCTCGCGAATGGGGCTTCCATGGCAGGTGCGGCGCTCCTGCTCGCCGCGATCGCCGGATTCGGCGCGGGCGATCCGTATCCCGGCTGGCGCGCGCTCGTTCCCGTGATCGGGACTGCGCTTATCATCCACGCGCGGCAAGGCGCAGTGTCGCGCGTGCTGTCGACGCCGCCGCTGCAGTTCATCGGCGACATCTCATATTCGATCTATCCGTGGCACTGGCCGATCCTGCTCCGTTTCGCGAGCGGACGGGCGGGCATCTGAACTCTGCGCAATCCGCGATGTTGATCATCGCGTCGATCGCGGCGGGCTGGCTCTCCTATCGACTCGTGGAGCAGCCGACACGGCGCCGGGCCCGCAATGCGATGGTGGTCGGGTTCGTGATCGCGAGCGTCGCGTCGGGCTTCGCGTTCTCGGCGGTGCTCAATCGTGCCGACGGCTGGATCGGACGCCTGCCGCCCTATCTCGCTTCTGTGGCGAATGCGATGACGAGCGAGAATCCGCGCCGCGACGAATGCATGCGGGACGTCGACGGCAAGCCTCGCGGGGGCCGCGATTTCTGCGCGCTCGGCGGCGCCTCCCGGCCGGGCGCGCCGGTGATGATGTTGTGGGGCGATTCGTTCGCCGACATGATCCAGCCGGTCGTGGATCGCGCGGTGGACGAGTTCGGTGTGCCGGGCATCGTTGCGACGCAGGGCGGCTGTCCGCCGTGGCGCGGCAAGGTGTTTCCGGGCTGCGAAGGCTACGCCAACTTCGTGTTCGACTACTTCGAAAAGACGCCTTCCGTTCGGCTCGTGGTGATCGCCGGTGACTGGCAGCGCTACGAGTCCGTGCACGACGAGTCCGTGCACGAAAGTCAGGTGCTCGGGGAGATCGCGCGGATTCTCGCGGCGCGCGGCGGGCATCTCGTGCTCGTGAGCACGGTGCCGAATCCGCGCGCCGACGTGCCGCGCGTCTGGGCGCAACGGCAAACCGAGGCGGGCCGCGCGTTGCCCGAGCTGTCCGTCCTGCGCGCGGATCAGGCGGCCGTGTTTTCGCACGGCGAGGAGATCGTCGCGCTGGCGCAGCGGGCGGGGAACGTGATCATCGTCGATCCGTTCCGCTCGATGTGCGATGCGAACACCTGCTCGACCGTGAAGAACGGCCGGTCGCCCTTTCGCGACACCGACCACCTGACGATGGACAGCGTGCAGACCATCGCGCCGGATCTGTCGGCGGCGATCGTGTCGGCGTATCGGTCGATTGCGCAGGAGCCGCGTTGAGAGGGAGCACCGGATAGCTTCGCCTAGAGCCGCCGATGCACGCCGGCGCTCGAACGCCCGTCCGGCTTTCGAGACCCGCTCAGTCTTCTCACGCGTCCGTTCGACGGCTCAGGCCGCCTTGTACTGATTGCGCGCCTCGGAGGAGCGATACAGCACGAGCGTCGCGATCAGACCGCAGATCGCGGCGAGGCCCATCCACAGGCCGGGCGCCGCCTTGTTGCCGGTGACGTGGATCAGGTACGTGGAAATCGCCGGCGTGAAACCGCCGATGGTCGTCGCGAGGCTGTAGGCCATCGAGAAACCGGTGGTGCGCACATCGACCGGCATCACTTCGGTCAGCGCGACCACCATCGCGCCGTTGTAGCTGCCATACAGGAACGAGAGCCACAGTTCGCACAGCAGGAGGCGCGCGAACGACGGCTCCGCCACGAGCCACTGCACCACCGGATACGACGTGAGAATCGTCAGGATCGTGAACACGAGCAGCACTGGACGGCGCCCCACGCGGTCCGATACCGCGCCCATCACCGGCAGCCAGACGAGATTCGAGATGCCGACACATACCGTCACGACGAGCGCATCGATCGCGGAGAGCTTCAGCACTTCCTTGCCGAAGGTGGGCGTGTACGCGGTGATCATGTAGAACGACACGGTCGTCATGATGACCAGGCCCATGCCGGCGAGTACCACGCCCCAGTTCTGCGCGATCGAGCGCGCGATCTCGCTCATGCTCGGACGATGCTTCTTCGCGAGGAACTCGTCGGTCTCGCGCAGCGAGCGGCGGATGATGAAGAGGAACGGCACGCGCCATCCCCACGCCGTCATCTGCTCCGGCGCCAGCAGGCGGTTCATGAACACGCCGATGAGGGCCGCGAACACCACGGCGACCTGCTGGCTGCCTGACTGCCACGAGCAATAAAATTACTTGTTCCCCTTGGTGGCGATTTCGGACAGATACACCGACACACCGCCCAGTTCGACCCCGGCCGAGAAGCCTTGCAGCAGCAGCCCGCCCAGCACGATGACCGGCGCGAGCGCCCCGATGGTCGCATAGCCCGGCACGAGTGCCACGCACGCGGTGCCAATGGCCATCAGCGTGAGCGTGAGGATCAGGCCACGGCGCCGTCCGTGATGGTCGATATACGCGCCGAGCACGATGGCGCCGACCGGCCGCATCAGGAAGCCCGCGCCGAATACGGACAGCGCGAGCATCAGGGAGGCGAAGTCGTTGCCGCTCGGGAAATAGGTCTTGGCGATTGCGGAAGCGTAATAGCCGTAGACCATGAAGTCGTACATCTCAAGGAAGTTTCCGCTGACGACGCGGAATACCGTCTTGGCCTTGGATTCGTTGGCGGTGACTATATGACTCGTGGACATGACTTTCTCGGAAACTCTGGAAGTAGGCGCCGGTCGGAATCGCGCGGCGCTGCAAATGCCGTACGCGGCTGTGACAGCTATCGGCCGCTCGGACAGGGCCGAGCCATTCGGCTTTTAAGCACGCAGTGCGCTCAATCTTAACGCTGGAGCGCTCGAGGCTGCACGCAAGGTCGGTCAATTTCGTACAACCAACATTAAAACCAGCTTACATATGCACAACTTCGAACCAACGCCCGATGCGCCCTCGCCTGTTTCGCTGCGCGAGGCGACTGCGTCCGACATCGCGCTCATCGCTTCGATGCATGCGCGCAGCTGGGCGTCGGCGTATCGCGGCATCCTGCCGGACGCCTATCCCGACCACGCGTTGCAAGCCGAACGCGCCGCGCACTGGGAGGCGCGCATGCGCGAAATCGGCGCCGGCGCGGGACACGTGCTGATCGCGGAACATGGCGGCGAGGCGGTCGGCTTCGTCTGTCTCGTCGAACCGGACGAGACGGGCAGCGTGCTCGTCGACAATCTGCACGCCATGCCCGGGCGCAAAGGTCTCGGAACCGGCACCGCGATGCTCGCCGAGGCGATCCGCTGGGCGCGCTCGCGCGGCGCGCGGCAACTGCATTTGTCCGTGCTGGAAGAGAACGCCGCGGCCATCGGTTTCTACGAATCGCGCGGCTGGCAACGTACGGCGCGTGAAGTGGATCGAACGGCCGGCATCGATCTCTTTTCGCTGCGCTACGTCTACCCGCTCGACTGACGCGCATCGTGGCACCGACAGATCCATCACATCTCACAAAATTCTGTCAATAAGCATTCCTGTCAAAAATTGACAATAGGAATGTTCTGGTCGCCGGAGCCAAGGGCGTTTCGTATGATTCTGGGTCGCTTTTCGGCCTCTTCGCGCCAAACCCGCGATGTCGTCTCCTGCGCCACCAAGTCCGCGGCCGTCTCGTCGCCCGCGCACCGGCGCATGCATGTGGAATCTTCATGATCGAACCGTTGATCGTTGTGGAAGGCAATCTGCGTGTGCCGACGGTGCGCCTGCTGACGAATCCGTTCCTGAACTTCGGGTTCGAGTGGTCGCCTGTGGGCTCACGCCCGGCTCAATCGCAGTCCGAAATTCCGCTTTTTGCGGCGCGTTTCGAGACCGTCTACGTCCCCGCGCTACGCCTGTCGGACCCGGCGTCCTATCGCGCGGTGAGCCTCTGGGGGGTATACGCGAAAGAAAGCATGCCTCACGCCGTGCTCGACCTGTTTCTGAGCCAGCATGCCCCCGAGCACGCCGCCGAGCAGGCACGCGTCGATCCGATCCAGCTGTCGGTTGGCGCGCCGGGGGTCCTGCCTGCGCGCAAGAGCCTTCTCAGCCGCCTCGTTGTCGCGATCGTCGCGGCGACGGTGGCCACGATGCTCATCGCGTGGCTGCTGTTCGGATATGAACCGCGATCGTCGGAAGAAAATCCGTCACAGTTGGCCGGAGCCGCCACAGCGTCTGCCGCGCCGCAAGCTGGCGCGCATAACGCCAAACCGGCATCGGCTTCCGCGATGATCCCGCGCGCCGTACCGGCCGCGATCACTCAGGCCGCGACCGTCACGACACGCGCCGAATCGGTGGCAACCGTTCAGGCCGTCCCGTCCGCACCCACCGTCGAGCGCGCCGAATCAGCGGCCGCTGTTCAAGCCGCGCCGGTCCCGTCACGCGCCGTGCCGTCGAGGCCGCTCGTCGTATCCAAGGAATCGCTTTCCGGCGTGCCGTCGCCGAAGACCGCTTCCGCCCGCGGGCGCAAGGATGCTGCAATCATGCTGCAATCGCCGCAATCGCCGCGACCACGCGACCGCACAAAGCCGCGACGAAGCAGGCAGCGCAGGCTGAACCCGCACGACGCACCGCAGACCGGCGCAGGAATGCCAAAGCGCTCGCCATGGCCGATGCGACGGAGCAACGGCCCGTCAGCGCTACCGAAGCCGGACGGTTACGCCGCACGACGTCCGCCGCCGAACGCCGGCAGACGGCCGACGAGCGCATCGCCGCGGTCGAATCCGTTCATCGCGCGCGCACGGCGTCGAGCCACGACAATACGGTGGACCGGACGCCGAAGGCGCCGAATCCGCTCAGTCCGGAGGCGCTCTACGCGATGCTCCAGCACTCGCCGACACTCGACAGCAGCGCGCCTTCATCCGGCACATCCAAAAAATGACGGAGACGAACGGCGCGAGACGCGACGGAGAAATCGCCTTGCCAGTCCGATCAACTTTTCTCGGCCACGACGCCACCATGAAGCAATCCAGCACCATCCGTTACGTGACGCTCGCGCTCGCTCTGTCCATCGGCCTCCTCGCGCCTTTCGCGAGCGCCTTCGCCGCTTCGACACAGACGAAATACGCGCCGAAAGCGAGTCAGCCGGCTCAGGGCGCCCGAACCGGCGACGATGACTCCGCGTAAGCGGCCCCGAGGATCTCTCCGATCTGAACGGCGGCGCGCGCACACCGCGCCGAGGGCAACATCACTGAGTTGCAGAACCTCTTGCAGAGCGGCGGACTCACGGAACTGCGCGACACGCGCAACGGCAGCTACGGCGCGAAACTCTTCTTTCTCGCTCAGGACATGCTGTTCTACGTGGCGCTCTCGCAGGACGATCGCTGGTGGCGCGTCGTGAAGACACAGGATCAGGGCCGCGCGGAAGCGATTTACGCACAGTTCTCCCGCAAGAGCTTCGAGCTCGCCGACGGCGAAATCCGCCGCATGCAGCTGGTGGCGCAGAAGGCGCTGCTCGAGCGGGTGATCGTGAAATCGGCGGAACGGGCGAATCGCCTCTCCGCCGACCTCGCCCTCGCTCAGCAGCAGGACTCGCAGGTATCGCAGCGTCAGCAGCAGTTGCAGGTCGAATCGGCCGCGCTGCAGAGCGACAAGCTCGAAGCCGAACGCAAGCTGCGCGCCCTGCAGATGCAGGTCGATCAGCTTCAGCGCCAGACGGAGGCCGGGCATCACGCCTTTGAACGTGATGCCGCCGCGTTAATCACGCCCGGGTCATATGCAAAAACAGGAAGGCCCGCTCGAATCGAGCGGGCCTTCTGCTTGATAGATCGAGAGCCTGGCGGCGCGATGTAGCGCGCCCGCCTAGAAGCGCGTTTCGCGCGCGACCCGCAGGAACGTATCGAGCAAGGGCGTGCAATCGAGCAACTCTCCGCGCCGCCCGCCCGGTGAAACTCCGGATGCCACTGCACGCCGACGACGAACGGCGCCTTCCGGTAACGCACCGCTTCGATGATCCCGTCCCCCGATGACACCGCCTCGATGTTCAGGTCGCGGCCAAGCGTTTTTACCGCCTGGTGGTGGATCGAGTTGACGATCGCCTCGCGTTGGTGCGGGAACATGTTGACGAGCGTCGAGCCATCGGGAAAGCGGATCGAATGCCGATGCTGGTCGTACTGCTCGTTGACGTGGATGCCGGCCGTCGGCATGTCGGTCGCGATGTCGCCGTAAAGCGTGCCGCCGAATGCCACGTTGATCAGCTGACAGCCGCGGCATACGCCGAGCACCGGCTTGCCCGACTCGATGAACTCGTGCAGCAACTCGAGTTCGTACATATCGCGTACGCGGTCGCCCGGCCATTCCGGACGCGTCGTCACTTCCTCGTAGGACTGCGGCGAGACGTCGGCGCCGCCTTGCAGCAGCAGGCCGTCGAGATGCTTCGCGTAGTCGCGCAGGCGAATGTTGCTCGGATGCAGCATGCCCTGATGACCGACCGTCGGAATCATGAAGACGAGCACATCGCGCGACATGACTCAGTGCGCGATCGATTCCTCGAGATACTGCAGGGTCTTGCCGCGCAGCCCCTTCGCACCCGGCTCGGAGTGAAAGATGCGCGCCGACACGCCGATGCGCAAAGTGCGCTGCGTGATGCGCTGCCCGGCGCGGTCGAAGATCTGACGCGCGCGTGCCGCGATGATGCGACCGAACACCGACCACGCCGAATCGGACTGCTTGAGATACGCGGGCTGTGCCGGCGCGGCGCTCGCTTCGGCCGAAGGCAACGGCGGCGCATTGAGCGTCCCGAAATCGGGTGCGGCAGTGAACTCGGGCGGCAGGCCGACCACAGGCGGAGGAGCGGTGCGGCCGGTCGGTGAATCGGTTGCGGCGGACTGCGCCTTGGCGGTGCTCGCGGCTTCCGCTTCGGTCGCGGCTTCGAGATTCTGCGCGAGATTCGCCTTGGGATCGGCGATGGGACGCTGCTTCTCGCGCACCGCGGCTTCCTGAGCCGCCCGTTGCGCTCGCCGCCGATGCGCGGGCTTCGCGCGCGGCCTGCTGCGCTTCGGCGCGCCTGGCCTGCGCCGGGACGACTGAACCGCCCCGGATTGGGTGGAGGCTCCAACTCTTGAGAGAATGGAGCCATGAACAAGTCGAACAAATTTTCTGCTGAAGTCCGGGAACGTGCAGTCCGTATGGTGCGGGAGCATCGCGAGGAG
>LFJH01000064.1 GCA_001189335.2 Candidatus Paraburkholderia schumanniana | reverse complement strand
GATCTCGCGCTCTGGCAGGTAGCCGTTGCGCACGACCGCCCGCCGCCCATCGATCGTCTTCACATTCGAATATTGCTCGAGCATCACTGCCAGTTCCGCCTCGATTGCCTGCTCGATGATCCGCCGCGCCCCTTGCTGAATCAGATCGTCCAGGCCGGCGGCCCCCTCGATTTGCACTTCTTCTGCTGTTTGACTGCTGCTCGTTTCCTGCGTATGTTTCGCCATGGTGGTGGAGTTCGATTGTGGAAGTGATTGTGGAAGTGTTACCGTGAGAAGCAACATTCTCCTTCAATCGCCACCGCCTTCTCCCGCCTCTTCCCTACGCCGCGTACACCAGTTTCAACGATAGCTCCGCGACCGCGACCTGCGAGATGTCCTCGATCATCGCGGCATCGCCGGCCCCGAGCGCCTCGCCGTTCACCGTCACCGCGCCGCGCGCCACGTGCACATAGACGCGGCGCCCTGCCGGCACGGCGAAGTCGGCACGCTCGTTGCCGTCGAAGAGGCCAGCGAAGATGCGCGCGTTCGCGCCGATCTTCACCGAGCCGTCGGCACCCTCCGGCGACGCGATCACGCGCAGGCGGCCGCGCTTCTCCTCATCGGTGAAGCGCTTTCCCTCGTAGCCCGGCGCGTCGGGAATGATCCAGATCTGCAGGAAGTGCGCGGTTTCGGTCGGCGAGCCGTTGAATTCGCTGTGGCGCACGCCGGTGCCGGCGCTCATGTGCTGTACGTCGCCGAGACGGATCGGCGAGCCGTTGCCCATGCCGTCGCGGTGCGCAAGCGCGCCTTCGAGCACGTAGCTGACGATTTCCATGTCGCGGTGGCCGTGCGCGCCGAAGCCCTGTCCGCCCGCCACGCGATCCTCGTTGATGACCCGCAGCGCGCCGAAATGCATGTGCTCCGGATCGTAGTAGTCGGCGAAGGAGAAGCTGTGATGCGAGTCGAGCCAGCCGTGGTTTGCGTGGCCCCGTTCGTTGCTGCGGCGAATCTCGAACATGATGTTTGCTCCCGCCCAAGGCGTTGAATTGCGATGGAGAGAATGTAAGGGCGTCAACCCTTAGGAACAACGCGCGCAAAGGCACTACATCGTTCTGCCCATGCATGTAATCGGCGGCATCCGGCTTCGCGTCCGCGCGCCGGCCCGGTTCGGGTAAAACACCGCGCTTTTCCCTGCGGCGACGGGTTGCGGCTGCCCGCGAGCCGCTTGCGCGATGGCATCGAGCAGCCGGGAAATCCGAGAAAAAAAGCCTGCCGTTGCGCATCTATTGCGCGGCTGCAGGGTTAGCAGCAACGGCGGCCCGCAATTTTGACCATCTAGAATACGGTCCGCCGGCCACAAAGCAGGAAAGACAGGGGAAAGGCCGGGAAGGACAGCCGTCACGCGCGGGGCAAGGCGTCATCGGCTGAGGAGAGACATGAACACGTTCGCATCGCGCGCCGCACCGTCATCCACGGACGCGGCCGCTGGAACGCATCGCGCGAGCGACCGCCGCGCGCCGCGCTCGACGCACTCCGTGCGCGTCAGGCACCTTACCAAGGAATCACCATGTTGCAAGGCTACGGTCCGCTGATCCTCGCGGGCACCTGGCAGACCGTCAAGCTGGCGGTGCTCTCGCTCGCGTTCGCCTTCGTGATCGGTCTGATCGGCGCGGCGGCGAAGCTGTCGAAGAACCGCCTGGCGTCGGGAGCCGGCACGGTATACACGACGCTCATCCGCGGCGTGCCCGATCTCGTGCTGATGCTGCTGCTCTTTTACAGCATACAAATCTGGCTGAACCAGCTGACCGACCTGTTCAACTGGGATCAGATCGATATCGACCCGTTCCTGGCGGGCATCCTGGTGCTCGGCTTCATCTACGGCGCGTATTTCACCGAGACCTTCCGCGGCGCGTTCTTCTCGGTGCCGCGCGGCCAGCTCGAAGCGGGCGCGGCCTACGGCATGACGCCGTGGCAGACCTTCTCGCGCATCATGTTTCCACAGATGATGCGCTTCGCGCTGCCGGGCATCGGCAACAACTGGCAGGTGATGGTCAAGGCCACCGCGCTCGTGTCGATCATCGGCCTGGCGGACGTCGTTAAAGCCTCGCAGGACGCGGGCAAGGGCACGCTGCGTTTCTTCTTCACGCTGCTCGCGGGTGCGATCTATCTCGTTATCACCACGGTCTCGAATCTCGTGCTGATCTGGCTGGAGCGGCGCTATTCCATCGGCGTGCGCAAGGCCGACCTCTAACTGGTCCAATAAAGAGCGGCAGGGATCATGATTGAAATTATCCAGGAATACTGGAAGAACTATCTCTTCACCGACGGCTTTCGCATCACCGGTCTCGCGATCACGATGTGGCTGCTGGTCGTCTCCATCGGCCTGGGCTTCTGTCTTTCGGTGCCGCTCGCGGTCGCGCGGGTATCGAAGAACAAGCTGCTCTCGCGCGCCGTGTGGCTCTATACGTATATCTTCCGCGGCACGCCGCTGTATGTGCAGCTGCTGCTCTGCTACACGGGTCTGTACAGTCTGCAGGTCGTGCGCGATCACGTGTTGCTGAATGAGTTCTTCCGCAACGGCATGAACTGCACACTGCTCGCATTCACGCTGAACACCTGCGCGTACACCACCGAAATCTTCGCCGGCGCCATCAAGGCGACGCCCTACGGCGAGATCGAGGCGGCGCGTGCGTACGGCATGTCCTCCTTCACGCTGTATCGCCGGGTGATCCTGCCCTCGGCGCTGCGCCGCGCGCTGCCCTACTACAGCAACGAAGTCATTCTGATGCTGCACGCGACCACCGTCGCGTTCACCGCTACCGTGCCGGACATCCTCAAGATCGCGCGCGATGTCAACTCGGCGACGTATCAGTCCTTCCAGGCGTTCGGCATCGCCGCCCTGCTCTATCTCTGTATTTCGTTCGCGCTCGTGTGGCTGTTCCGTCGCGCCGAGCATCGCTGGCTCGCTTATTTGCGGCCGCAAGGCAAATAAGTCCACCGAGTCAGTCAAGGACCGTTCATGAATTCCCAGATGCACAAATTCCCAGATGTACAAGCTTTTCGTCGACGACATTCACAAGCAGTACGGCAGCAACGAAGTTCTGAAGGGCGTATCGCTCAAGGCGAAAGCCGGCGACGTGATCAGCATCATCGGCTCGTCGGGCTCGGGCAAGAGCACGATGCTGCGCTGTATCAACTTTCTGGAGCAGCCGAACCAGGGACGCATCTTCGTCGACGGCGACGAAGTCCGCACGACGAAGGACAAGACCGGCGCGCTCAAGGTCGCGGACCCGAAGCAGTTGCGGCAGATGCGCTCGAAGCTCTCGATGGTCTTCCAGCACTTCAATCTGTGGTCGCACATGAACGTGCTGGAGAACGTGATCGAGGCGCCCGTGAACGTGCTCGGGCTCTCGAAGAAGGAAGCCGAAGAGCGCGCGCGCAAGCACCTCGAGAAGGTCGGGCTCGCGCCGCGCATGGAGAAGCAGTATCCGTCGCATCTGTCGGGCGGGCAGCAGCAGCGCGTGGCTATCGCCCGCGCGCTCGCGATGCATCCCGATGTCATGCTCTTCGACGAGCCGACTTCGGCGCTCGATCCCGAACTCGTCGGCGAAGTGCTGAGGGTGATGCAGACGCTCGCCGAGGAAGGACGGACGATGATTGTCGTCACGCACGAGATGGCGTTCGCGCGCAACGTTTCGAACCATGTGGTGTTTCTGCATCAGGGGCGCATCGAGGAAGAGGGGCATCCGGATGCGGTCTTCGGGAACACCAGGAGCGAGCGTCTGAAGCAGTTCCTGTCGGGCAGTCTCAAGTAGCGGCATGGGCTGCGGCGTGCAGCGACCTCTCACTCCCAAAAGGCGCCCGCGGGGCGCTTTTTTTTTTGCGTCCGCGCTCGGACGTACCCGCCGCTTCACTTCCCTGGCGCGGACTAGCGCCACGGCACGCCCGCGTCAATAGGCGACTCACCTGACCCCGAATCTTACATTGCGCTGAAACCCCGCTCCCACAAGGCTTTGCGCGATGTTTCCCCATGCTGTGGGTCGCGTGTTTACCACATGGGCATTGCATTTTTGACACAAACGAGCGCCCATCATCATTTTTCTTTGGCGACCGTAACGTAATTTGTTAAATTGGTAACGAAAGTACCCAAATGAAGTACGCAAAAAGTAGTTTTACTTCAAAAGTCCAAAAGAAACTGAGGAAGGACACCGGCCGACGCGCCGGCGTCAGGTTCGCGCTCACGACGCGCGAATCGCCACAAGCACCACGGCCCGGGCGTGTCCTTCCTCTGAAAAACAATTTTCGGTTGGGTGCGCTCGCATCGAACCACACAGCGGCACTTGGGTTCTATTTCTTGACAGGGTTGGAGGAGATGATGAAGAAAGCTTTGCTCGCGTCGGCAGCACTGCTGACGTTCAGCGCGGTGGCGCACGCTCAGAGCAGCGTGACGCTGTATGGCCGCCTGGACGCGGGGCTCGAATACATGAACGGTGTGCCGACCGGTCCGGCCGGCGCGCCTGCCACCGGCAGCTCGCACCGCTTCAGGGCGGAAAGCGGCGACTGGGGCACGAGCTTGTGGGGTGTGAAGGGCGTCGAAGACCTGGGCGGCGGCTATCGCGCCGTGTTCCAGCTGGAAGGTAGCTTCAACACCATGACGGGCGCAGGCCCCGGCGGCGGTCTCTTCAATCGCTGGGCCACGGTCGGTATCGCGAACAACCAGTTCGGTACCCTGTTGCTGGGCCGCGAGCTCTTCATCGCCAACGGCGTATGGGACTTCGATCCGTTCGGCCAGTCGAACTGGTCGTCGGCATCGCTGGTGCGTGGCCGCAACTGGCCGCAATCGAGCAACAACATTTCGTACCAGTCGCCAAAGATCGCGGGCTTCGATTTCTACGGTCAGTACTCGCTGTCCAACGCAACGAACTGGAACGGTAACGGCACGACCGCGCAAGGTCGTGAAGGTGGCGCGTACATCACCTACACGTCGCCGCTCTTCCAGATTCGCGGCATGTACGATGAAATCCGCAATCCGTCCAACGGCTCGCTCGGCGGCGTCTACAACCCGATCGATGGCGGCGTGACGGTCAACAACGCCAACGGCAACGGCGCCTATGCGTACTCGCGCGAGTACACGGCGATGTTCAACCTGTTCCTCGGCCAGTTCAAGGTGCAGGGCGCTTACCAGGCAATCCGCAGCTCCGGCATGACGGGTCAGCTCCCCGGCCAGCCAACGACGCTCGATCACGAGTGGGGCGGCGTGACGTGGCAAGCGACGCCGGCGGCGGCACTCATCGCCGCGGTCTATCACGTGAACGGCAACAACGGCGCGGGTAACGCGACCATTTACACGGTCGGCGGCTCGTACAACCTGTCCAAGCGCACCCTGCTCGATCTGCAAGTCGCAACGGTGCAGAACAGCAAGATCGCCAACTACGGTCTGAACGCCAACAACTTCGGCTCGGCCGCATCGACGGACAATCCGTTCCCCGGCCACAGCCAGACGGGCGTGTACGCGGGTATTCAGCACTCATTCTAACCAGCGAGTCTGACGAGAACATAGCTTCATAGAGTTTTCACGCTGCTGCGAGAGGCGCGTATCGGTGCGGTGCCCGAAAGGGTATCGCACCGTTTTTTATTGGAGCGTAGGGTTCGCCCTCGACCAGGCTCGTCGAGCCGGAGCGTCGACGACTAAAAACTACAAAATTCAAGGTTCGAGAAAGATAGTTCTCCTCCAAAATTCGAAATTCGGCCAAAACCGGGCATTCGTCGAAAGCGCGATTGCTTCTCGGTCGAAAGGCATCACAGCGATTTCGAGTTTCACTTTTTTCGGGTTTGGAGGAGATGATGAAGAAGGCTTTGCTTGCGGCGGCGACGTTGTTGGCACTCAGCGCGGCGGCTCAGGCTCAGAGCAGCGTGACACTGTACGGTCGCCTGGACGCGGGACTGGAGTACATGACCGGCGTGCCGATCGGCGCAGGCCAGAACGGCGAGGCGACCGGGCTCACGCATCGCTTCCGCGCGGAAAGCGGCGACTGGGGCACGAGCCTGTGGGGCCTGAAGGGAGTCGAGGACCTGCGCGGCGGCAATCGCGCGGTGTTCCGGCTCGAAGGCAGCTTCAACACGATGAACGGAAGTGGCCCGAGCGACAATCGCATCTTCAATCGCTGGGCGGAAGTCGGTATCGCGAACAACGGTCTCGGCACGTTCATGATGGGCCGCCAACGATATCTGGGACTTCGATCCGTTCGGCCAATCCGGGTGGTCGTCGGCGTCGCTGGTACGTGGCCGGAACTGGCCACAGTCGAGCAACAACCTCTCCTATTAGTTGCCCAAAATCGCAGGCTTCGACTTTCACGGTCAGTACTCGCTGTCCAACTCGACGAGCTGGAATGGCGGCGACCCGAAAGGCCAGGGCCGTCAGGCAGGCGCGGCGATCACCTACACCGCCCCGCTCTTCCAGATCCGCGGCCTCTACGACGAGATTCGCAATCCGGCCAATGGCACGCTCGGCGACTCGTACAGCGATGGTGGCAACGGCGCCTACGCCTACTCGCGCGAGTACACCGCGATGTTCAACCTGTTCCTCGGTCAGTTCAAGGTCCAGGGCGGCTATCAGGCGATCCGCACCTCAGGCATGAGCGCCACGCTCGCCGGCCTGCCGACCACGCTCGATCACGAATGGGGCGGCGTGACATGGCAAGCAACGCCGGCGGCCGCGCTGATCGCGGCGGCGTATCACGTCAACGGCAACAATGGCGCGGGCAACGCGACCATCTATTCGATCGGCGGTTCGTACAGTCTGTCGAAGCGCACGCTGCTCGACATGCAAGTCGCAACGGTGCAGAACAGCCGGACGGCGAACTACGGCCTGAACGCGAACAACGTCGGCACGGCCGCTTCGACGGACAATCCGTTCCCCGGCCACAGCCAGACGGGCGTATACGCCGGCATTCAACACTCGTTCTAATCGGTGAGTCTGACGACAACAAAGCTTCATAGAGTTTTCACGCTGCTGCGAGAGAAGTGCGTGCCGATGCGATACCCAAATCGGGAATCGCCCCGCTTTTTTGCGCGCCGCAATCAACGCCAGAAACAAAAAAGCCGCCGGTGCAAACCGGCGGCTCTTCTCTTTCACGCTGGCAATGCCTAATCCCGCGCCATTCCTGATGCGCCGTGACTCAGCCAGTCGAGCACCGCGGCGGCATCATCGTCGCTCGATGCACGCGCTTTCGCGACCGTCTCGCTGATCTTCGCGCCCGGCTTCGGCGCGGCGCGGCGGATCGCCACGCCGACCGCGAGGATGTCGATGATCAGCAGATGCAGGATGCGCGAAATCATCGAAAGTTGCGATTCGCGGATCTCGATGTGATTGGTCTCGAGCGCCACTGTCGCGCGCTTGGCGAGCGGCGTGTTGCTCGACGTGATGGCGATGACCGTCGCGCCCTGCTGCATGGCCACTTCGAGCACGCGCAAAAGCTCCGGCGCCCTGCCCGACTTCGACACGGCCACGATCACGTCGCCCTTGCCGAGCAGTGCGGCGGAAGCCGCCTGCATGTACAGGTCGCCATAAGCGATGGTCGGAATGCCGAAGCGAAAGAACTTGTAGTGCGTGTCCTGCGCGACGATGTTCGAATTGCCGAGCCCGTAGAACTCGATGCGCCGGGCGCCGTTGAGAATATCGATCGCGCGCTCGACGTTCTCGAAGTTCAGATGCTCGCGCAGCTGCAGGATCGCGGACACAGTGTTGTCGAGCACCTTCGCGCCGAAATCGGTGGCCGTGTCGCCGAGATGCACCTGGCTGTGGCTCACAGGAATCGTCCCGGTGAGACCCGTCGCGAGCTTCAGCTTGAAATCGGACAAACCCTGGCAGCCGAGCGAGCGGCAGAAGCGGATCACGGTCGGCTGGCTCACGTCGGCCTTGCGCGCGATGTCGATGATCGGATCGTTGATGATCGAGCGCGGATGATTCAGCGCGAGATCCGCAACGCGCCGCTCGGCGGGCGTCAAGGCATCGCGCATCTGGCGAATGCGCTCGAACACCGCCGAGGATCCGCTGTTCGCGCGGTTCGACAACTGCTCCGAGAGAATTGCCGACACGCCGAGAAACGCCGGGTATTCCGCCGTGATGATGTAGGTGGGAATGCCCGACAGGTACTGCTGAAAGCGCCCTTTCGCCTCGAAGCGCTCGCGAAACGGCGACTTGTGGAACAGCTCGCCAAGCTTCAGCACGATGCCGCCGCCGATATAGATGCCGCCCAGCGCGCCCAGCGTCACCGCGATGTTGCCGGAGAAGGTGCCCAAGATCGCGCAGGAGCAGTTCACCGCTTCGAGCGCGAGCGCTTCGCCTTCATGTGCGCGGCTCGTGACGTCGGCGGCGGTGAAGGTATCGGCGACCGTAACGTTGTCGCGCTCCGCCAGCGCGCGATAGATCAGCTCGAGCCCCGGCCCCGCGCATACGCGCTCGAACGACACGCGCGGAAACTTGCGGCGCGCGTAGCGCAGCACGAGGTCCTCGCGCTCGTCGAACGGCGAGAAAGTGGCGTGCCCGCCTTCGCTGCCAAGCGCGATCCAGCGGTCATCCGCCGGAATGAGGCCCGACACGCCGAGACCCGTGCCCGGACCGAGCAGACCGATCACGCTGTTTTGCCGGCGCGAGCCGCCGCCTACCTGCACGCGCTGCGCGTCCGTCAGACCGGGGAGCGCCATCGCGAGCGCGGTGAAGTCGTTCACGACGAGCAGCGTGTCGAAGCCGAGCGCGCGGCGCGTCGCCTCGATGGAGAAGCTCCAGTCGTGATTGGTCATCTTCACGTGATCGCCATCGACCGGATTGGCGATCGCGATCGCCGCATGATTGACGCGGCCGACCTTGGTGTCCTTCAGATACTGCTGCATCACTTCCGCGATGCCGGGGTAATCGGCCCCCGGATACACGCGGATCTGCCCGACCTCGCCGGGCGCGGTCTCCAGCGCGAAGCGCGTGTTCGTGCCGCCGATATCGGCGAGCAGCCGCGGCCCGTCGGCGTGCTGGTTGGCCACCGCCGCGGCCTTGCTATGCACACCAGTAGACATCGAGCTTCACTCCTCCTTCAGCGTGGGCCAGCGTCGAGATGGCGTTCTTTTGCGGCGCGGCGAGCGCCGCGTTCAATACGTCGAGCTTCTTCTGGCCGGCGATGAAGAGATACAGCTGACCCACCTGCTTCAGCGCCGACATCGACAGGCTCACGCGCGCATGCGGCGCCGCGCCCGGATGCACGGCGATGAAGCGGTCCGGCGTCGAAATGGCGAAGTCCCATTCGGGCGCGTCGGCGAAAATCGAGGCCGTGTGGCCGTCCTCGCCCATGCCGAGCACGGCGACGTCCGGCAGACGGCGGCGCGCATCGGCGTTCAGCTCGGCGATGTGCGCCGCGAGCGGCTTGCCCGTGTCGACGAGCGGCAGGAAGTACGCCGACGCCGACGCATTCTGCAGCAGCGTGTCACGCACGAGTTGTGCGTTGCTCGCCGAATCGGTCTCGGGCACCCAGCGGTCGTCGACGAGCGTCACGTCGATGTGCGCCCAGTCCAGCGGCTCGCGCGAGAGCGCCTGCAAGAACGGCTTCGGGCTCGTGCCGCCCGATACCGCGAGCGTGGCGTGAGCGATTTGTCCCGCGGCGTCGGACGACGCCGCGCCCCTTGCCGCGAGCGACGCCTTCAGCGCGCCTCCCACGGCTTTCGCCAGCGCGTCCGAGTGGGCGCGCGGATCGTCGAAAGTGCGAAGCTCGATCACTGCTCCTCCATCCTCTTTGTCCTGGTTTATCGGCCCGCTTTCTTCTCACGACATCGCGAACGATGCGGAAGCGGTCTCTCGTATCCCTGCCCGCCGTACACCTCTTTCGGGCGGCATCGGCGTCACGATGACGTCAGTTTTCCTCTTCGAGCCAGCACGTGCCATGCTGCGCCAGCATCGCGCTCGATGCCGCCAGCCCCCACGTGCCCGCCGCGTACGGCTTCGGCTTGTTCGTCGACGACGCCTACGCGTTTAGGATCGGCTCGACCCAGCGCCATGCCGCTTCCTGCTCGTCGCGCCGCACGAAGAGCGCGAGCCGCCCGTGGATCACGTCGAGCAGAAGGCGCTGGTACGCCTCCATCTGTCCTTCCTTGAAAAACTGATCGAACGCGAGATCCAGATGCACGCTCGCGAGATTCATGCCCTCGCCGGGCTGCTTGACCAGGCAATACAGGCGAATCGACTCGTTGGGCTGCAGCCGGATCACCAGACGATTCACACCCACGCGCAACGCGTTCGCGCCGAGCGCCGAGTGCGGCACCGCGCGGAAGTTCACGACGATCTCGGCGCGCGGTCCGCGAGGCGCTTGCCGGTGCGCAGGAAGAACGGCACGCCCGCCCACTGCCAATTATCGATCTCCACCTTCAGCGCGACGAAGGTTTCCGTCGTGCTGTCGGGGCGCACGCCCCGCTCGGTCGCATACGCCGGCACCGACGCGCCGCGGATCACACCCGCATGATATTGCCCGCGCACGGCGACGCGGCTGATCTCGCGTTCCTCGACCGGCTTGAGCGCGCGCAGCACGCGCAGTTTTTCGTCACGCACGGAGTCGGAATCCATCGAGTGCGGCGGCTCCATCGTCACGATGGAAAGCAGTTGCAGCAAGTGGTTCTGCACCATGTCACGCAGCGCGCCCGTATTGTCGTAGAAGTCGCCGCGCGTTTCCACGCCCAATTCTTCCGCAATCGTAATCTGAATGCTCTCGACCCACTCACGGCGCCATAACGGCTCGAAAAGCACGTTGCTGAAGCGTAATGCCAGCAGGTTCTGCACGGGCTCTTTGCCGAGATAGTGATCGATCCGGTAGATCTGGTCTTCCTGGAAGATTTCGCCGACGGCGCGTTGATCGCGTTCGACGACTCCAGGTCGTAGCCGAGCGGCTTTTCCAGCACGATGCGCGCATTGTGGTTCAGTCCGACGTCCGACAGCGCGCGGCAGATCGGCGCGAACAGCGACGGTCCCGTCGCCAGATAGAACACGCGCGTGCCGTCATGCCGGGCGAGCGCGTCGCGCAGCACGACGAAGTCTTCCGCCCGGCCGAGGTCGAGCCCGACGTACTGGATACGGTCGAGAAAGCTGCGCCACGCGGTCTCGTCGACACCGCCCTTCGACACATGCGGCTTCACATGCTCCTCCACCCACGCGCGGTAGGCGTCCTGGTCCAGCGCCTCGCGCGCGACGCAGACGATCCTGCCCGCCGGATTAAGCATGCCTGCGCGATGGGCCTCGAACAGCGCCGGAAGAATCTTGCGCATGGAGAGGTCGCCGGTGCCGCCGAAGAGTACGAAGATGAAGTTCGAGTCGCTTTGCATGAGGCTGAACGTAGGTTCCAGGCTGGATGAGAGTCGAATCGGGCCTGCATCGCCCATCGGACTGTGAGCGACCTCTCGGTCGGCCGTAGTCCGATAAAATTTTTTTGACACTGAATTGTAGTTTAACTACAATTCAAATCAAGAAGAAATGTCATTGTGGGGAAAATAGCGCAGTCAATCAGAATCATCTGATAAAACGCAGTTCCTGGCTGACATCCTGAGCGCATGTTATCGGAGGCCGTCGCTCGCCGCCTGTTCATGGCGGGCGACCCTTGGGAACCTATGCGTACGGCCTCGCGCCTCGCTGCCGAGTGCGCCCCGCCTTCTGGCAATGCGCGCCGGAGCTGGCAAAAATCAAAAGAGGAGACAGCAGTTGCAATTTAACCCACTCATCTCTTGAGAGCCGTCCGGCCGTACATCGGTCTGCCGGCCCGGCATACGCGCTGCGCGTCCGCCGCTTCCCGCCGACACCGCCGATTTCCGGCCACCCACGTTTTGTCGTTTTTGACCACCGCTTCTCAACAATGCTTCTGGCGGCATCGGGAGCCAATCGTAATGGGATGGTCCTCCCCACCTGACAGTGGGTTAAGCTATGTCAGCACGATCAACCGGAGACAACACCATGCAAGACGTGATGGTCATTGGAATAGATCTCGGCAAGCGCTCGTTTCACCT
>LFJH01000004.1 GCA_001189335.2 Candidatus Paraburkholderia schumanniana | reverse complement strand
CATAGCGAACTTCACATAGCAGTAGGAAAACTACCAACTGGTTTTGCGACCGCTGACATTTGATGACGTGAACGGCACAGCGACCCAGCGAGGAACCAGAAACAAGAATGGGCTCATTTGAAGCCGCTGTCGTTCTGAGGTTCGTTGGGTGCGACTCTCATCGTGGCGCAGGGAGGAATCCCCTTCAAGACGCCGAATAGATTCACGCAAGCCAACCACAACATCGATATCAACGTTGCAAAAACGAGGACCATAGATGCTTGTTCATGGCGGTCGTGGGTGGCGTATCGCACGTCTGGGGTGCGATTCTGGGCGCGATGATTCTCACAGTTCTGCAGGACTATCTGCAGACGCTGCTGCCCAAGCTGATCGGCGCGAACGGCAACTTCGAGATCATCGTGTTCGGCGTCGTGATGGTGCTGTTGCTGCAATACGCGCGGCAGGGCGTCTGGCCGTTCGTGGCACGCATCTTTCCTCGTGGACCACGCGCGCATGTGCCCGACCATAAGGAGCCGTTGCCGCAGCGCAGCAAACCGGCGACGGGCGAGCGCTTGCTGGTCGTCGAGAAGGCGCGGAAGCAGTTCGGCGGACTCGTTGCCGTGAACGATGTGAGCTTCGAGGTGAAGGCCAGCGAGATCATCGGTCTGATCGGGCCCAACGGCGCGGGAAAGTCCACCACATTCAATCTCGTTACCGGCGTGCTTCAGGCGACAGGCGGCGCAATCAGTTTCCACGGCGAGCGTATCGAGAAACTGACTTCACGTGAAATCGTCAAGCGCGGTATCGGGCGGACGTTCCAGCACGTCAAGATGTTGCCGGGAATGACGGTATTAGGGAACGTTGCGATCGGCGCGCATCTGCGCGGCACTACAGGTGTCTGGCGCAGCATCGCGCGCCTGAATGCGCCGGAGGAAGCACGGCGGATGTCCGAAGCCGCGAAGCAGATCAAACGCGTCGGTCTGGAGAAGCATATCTATAGCGAGGCGGGCAGTCTCGCGCTCGGGCAGCAACGAATTCTCGAAATCGCACGCGCGCTCTGCTGCGATCCGACCTTGCTATTGCTCGACGAACCTGCCGCGGGTCTGCGCTACCAGGAGAAGTTGCAACTTGCCGATCTGCTGAGAAGGTTGCGGGCGGAGGGGATGAGCATTCTGCTCGTCGAGCACGACATGGATTTCGTGATGAATCTGACGGATCGCCTTGTGGTGATGGAATTTGGTACGAAGATCGCCGAGGGGTTGCCGAAGGACGTCCAGAAGGACCCGGCAAGTGCTCGAAGCATATCTGGGCGGGGTGGAATAATGACGATGAAATCGAACGCCGTGACAAGTCTGATTCTGGAAGTCGAAGGCTTATCCGTGAGATACGGCAAGGTCGAAGCGCTGCATGATGGCAAGCTGACCGTGGGAGCAGGGCAGATCGTTTCGGTGATCGGACCGAACGGCGCGGGCAAATTGACCCTGCTCAACGCGATCATGGGTGCGTTGCCGCAGACGGGCCACGCCAAGGGCATCGTCCGCTATCTGAGCGAGGACGTGTCCGCGCTGGCGATCGAACGCCGTGTTTCACGTGGAATGTGCCTGGTGCCGGAGAAGCGCGAATTGTTCGCGACGATGACAGTGGAAGACAACCTTGTGCTCGGAGCGTATCGGCGTAAGCGGGCGGGTAAGCGGAATTACCTCGATCAGCTCGAACACGTCTTCCGACTGTTTCCCCGACTCAAGGAGCGTCGCAAGCAGGCAGCGGGAACCTTGTCGGGCGACGAGCGGCAGATGCTCGCGGTCGGGAGGGCGCTGATGGGCAAACCGCAATTGCTCATGCTGGACGAACCGAGTCTCGGCCTCGCGCCGCTGATCGTTAAAGAGATTTTCCACATCATCAGTGCGCTCCGTCAGACGGGCGTGGTGACGCTTCTGATCGAGCAAAACGCTCGCGCAGCGCTGCAAATCTCGGACTACGGCTACGTGCTGGAAACGGGGTGAGTTTGCTCTGGAAGGGAATGCGGACGAGCTTCAGCACGACCCTCAAGTCATCGAGACCTATCTCGGTTTGACAAAAAAGTCGCATAAACCCGACAGTTCCAATGCCCTATCGATGGCGTGTTTCACGTGAAACACGCCATTTTTTCGCCCTTGGCCGATCGGCTGAATTCGAGGCGAGAAAGAAACCGTTATAATTCAAAGCTATTCCCTCTTAGGTTCGTGTCGTTCGTACACGGGATCTCCATGCTTTATCCCACAGAATTCGATGTGATCGTCGTTGGCGGCGGTCACGCAGGCACCGAGGCCGCGCTCGCCTCCGCGCGGATGGGCTGTAAAACGCTACTCTTGACCCACAACATCGAGACGCTCGGCCAGATGAGCTGCAATCCGTCGATTGGCGGCATTGGCAAAGGCCATCTCGTCAAGGAAGTCGATGCGCTTGGCGGCGCCATGGCGGCCGCAACGGACGAGGCGGGCATTCAGTTCCGCATTCTCAACTCATCGAAGGGGCCGGCCGTGCGTGCGACGCGCGCCCAGGCCGACCGCCTGCTGTACAAGCAGGCCATCCGTCATCGTCTCGAAAACCAGCCGAATCTGTGGCTGTTCCAGCAGGCCGTCGATGACTTGATAGTCGAAGGCGACCGCGTCGTCGGCGCTGCGACCCAGGTCGGACTGCAATTCCGCTCGCGCGCTGTCGTTTTGACGGCCGGCACGTTCCTCGACGGCAAGATTCACGTGGGCCTGAATAACTACGTGGGCGGACGCGCGGGCGATCCGGCCGCTGCATCGCTGTCGGCGCGCCTGAAAGAGCTGAAGCTGCCGCAGGGCCGCCTCAAGACTGGCACGCCGCCGCGTATCGATGGTCGCACAATCGACTTTTCGAAGCTGGAAGAACAACCGGGCGACCTCGATCCGATTCCGGTTTTCTCTTTCCTCGGGCGGGCCGAGCAGCATCCTCGCCAGATGCCATGCTGGGTCACGCATACAAACGAGCAGACGCACGACATCATTCGCTCGGGCCTGGACCGCTCGCCGATGTACACGGGCGTGATCGAAGGCGTCGGGCCGCGCTATTGCCCATCGATCGAGGACAAGATTCACCGGTTTGCCTCGAAAGATGCGCATCAGATCTTTTTGGAGCCAGAAGGGCTGACGACGAATGAGTTCTATCCGAACAGCATTTCGACGAGCCTTCCATTCGACGTTCAGTTGAATCTCGTCCGCTCGATGCGCGGTCTCGAGCACGCGCACATCCTGCGTCCCGGCTATGCAATCGAATACGACTACTTCGACCCGCGTGCTCTGAAGGCATCACTGGAGACGAAGGCGATCAATAGACTGTTCTTCGCCGGGCAGATCAACGGCACAACGGGCTATGAGGAGGCGGCCGCACAGGGGCTTCTCGCCGGCATCAACGCCGGGCTGCAGGTGCAAGGGAAGGACCGGTGGTCGCCGCGTCGCCATCAGGCTTATCTGGGCGTGCTCGTCGACGATCTCGTCACACGTGGCGTGTCGGAGCCGTATCGCATGTTCACGAGCCGGGCGGAATATCGCCTTTCACTGCGCGAAGACAACGCGGACATGCGCCTGACGGAAATCGGGCGCGAACTGGGCGTCGTGGACGACGTTCGTTGGGACGCATTCAGCCGCAAGCGCGATGCTGTTTCACGTGAAACACAGCGCCTTCGCTCGTCGTGGGTCAATCCCAAGACGTTGCCCGCGGAAGAAGCGACTGCATTGCTTGGGAAACCGATCGACCACGAATACAGTCTGGCGGATCTTCTGCGTCGTCCGGGTGTATCGTATGACGGTATTTGCGCGCTCCGCGACGGCACTTGCGGTCCCGAAGCGCCGCTCGCGGATGATCCGATGCTTCTGGCGCAGATCAAGGAGCAGATCGAAATCGGCGTGAAGTACCAGGGTTACATCGACCGCCAGGCGGATGAAATCGTGCGCAATGGCGCGCAGGAGAATACGTGCCTGCCCGAGGGAATCGACTATAACGAAGTCCGTGGGCTGTCGTTCGAGGCACGTCAGAAGCTAATGCAGCACCGCCCTGAAACGATCGGTCAGGCGTCGCGCATCTCCGGTATCACGCCCGCCGCGATTTCCCTTCTGATGGTTCACCTGAAACGCGGAGCCGGCCGCCGGGGCCGCGGGTCTGCGGATGGCGATTCCTCAGCAGGCAACACGACGGCGGTTCAATGACGGAGCGCAACCCATCCCTGGCGACGACGCTCGACAAGGGCGTCGCCGAACTCGGCCTTGCGCTGTCGTCTTCTCAGAAGCAAAAGCTGCTCGATTACGTCACGTTGCTCGGCAAGTGGAACTCCGTCTACAACCTGACTGCGATCCGCGATCCGCAGCAGATGATGATTCAGCACATTCTGGATTCACTCGCCATCGTGCCGGCGGTATCCGCGCGTAATCCGTCGACGGCGCTGGATGTCGGCTCCGGCGGCGGACTACCGGGCATCGTGCTGGCGATCGTGCTCCCCGCGTTGCGTATCACCTTGAACGACATCGTCCACAAAAAAACCGCATTTCAGTCGCAGGCTAAGGCTCAGTTGGGTCTGAGCAATCTGTCAGTCGTGACGGGGCGCGTCGAAAGTTTACGTCCGGGTATCGAAGTGCCGGAAAAATTCGACGTAATTGTGTCGCGCGCATTCGCAGAGCTCTCCGATTTCGTTACACTTTCGCGTCATCTGGTCGCCGTCGACGGACGGCTTTTGGCGATGAAAGGCGTGAAGCCCGATGCCGAAGTCGCGCGTCTGCCTGAAGGCGCCACGGTGCTTGGTATCGAGCGCCTGAACGTTCCAATGCTTGACGCCGAGCGGCATCTCGTCGAGATTGCCGTCGGTCCAGAATGACGGTCCGCCGCACCGTTTTAATCCGGCATTCCAGGCACGCTGATCTTCTGACAGCGAGAAAACGAGGACGCTAAACGATGGCAAAAATCTTCTGCGTCGCAAATCAGAAGGGCGGCGTTGGAAAGACCACGACAGCGGTCAATCTCGCGGCGAGCCTCGCAGGGCTCGAACAGCGCGTATTGCTGATCGATCTGGATCCGCAGGGCAATGCCACGATGGGCAGCGGCGTCGACAAGGCCGCGTGCGAAAACACGGTCTATGAAGTGCTCGTCGATGGCGTCACATTGCGCGAAGCGCGCACGCGTCCGGCCGCCGTCAATTACGACGTCCTGCCGGCAAATCGCGAACTCGCGGGCGCGGAGGTCGAGCTCGTGGACATGGAGAATCGCGAGCGCATTCTGCGCGGTGCAATCGCCGAGGTAGTCGATGACTATGACTTTGTGCTGATTGATTGTCCACCGGCGCTTTCGCTGCTGACGCTCAACGCGCTGTGCGCGGCGCATGGCGTTGTGATTCCGATGCAGTGCGAATACTTTGCCCTGGAAGGTCTGTCGGATCTCGTGAACACCATCAAGCAGGTCCATGCGAACCTGAATCGCGACCTGAAGGTCATTGGACTATTGCGCGTGATGTTCGATCCGCGGATCACGCTGCAGCAACAAGTGTCCGATCAGTTGAAGGAACACTTCGGCAGCAAATTGTTCGATGTCATGATTCCACGCAATGTGCGTCTTGCCGAGGCGCCGAGTTACGGATTGCCCGGCGTCGTGTTCGACAAGGCGTCGCGTGGTGCGCAGGCGTATATCCAGTTCGGCAATGAAATGATCGAGCGCGTGCGCGCGCTCAACGTGAACTAAGCAAACCGACTCGATGTGGCGGAGAACGCCGACGGAGGAACCGAAATGAGCGCAGTAATGAAGAAGAAGGGTTTGGGACGAGGCCTGGATGCATTGCTGGGCGGCAGCGTCGACATTACTGAAACGGTGCGCGGTGAAGGCGCGCCCTCCGTGCTGCCACTCGACAAATTGCAGGCCGGCAAATATCAGCCGCGCACCCGGATGGACGAGGGCGCGCTACAGGAACTCGCCGCCAGCATCCGCGCGCAAGGGCTGATGCAACCCATTCTCGTGCGCTCGGTCGGTGACGATCACTATGAGATCATCGCGGGCGAGCGGCGTTTCCGTGCAGCACGTCTGGCCGGCCTCGACGAAGTTCCGGTCCTCGTAAAAAACGTGCCGGATCAGGCCGCCGCCGCGATGGCGCTGATCGAAAACATCCAGCGCGAGGATCTGAATCCGTTGGAAGAGGCGCAGGGCATTCAGCGTTTGCTCGACGAGTTTCGCTTTACGCATGAGCAGGCCGCCGAGTCGGTCGGGCGCTCGCGGAGCGCAGTGTCGAATCTCCTGCGTCTTCTGAATCTCGCCACGCCCGTTCAGACGATGCTCCTCGCCGGCGATCTCGACATGGGCCACGCTCGGGCGCTGCTCGCAGTCGATGCCGCCACGCAGATCCAGTTGGCCAATCACGTCGTCAATCGTCGCTTGTCCGTGCGTGAAACCGAACGCCTCGTGGCTGCGACGACCAAGGAAGCACCCGCCACCAAAGCGCGCGCTGCGAACGATGGTGGCCGTGACACCCGCCGTCTGGAAGAAGAGCTGTCGGATCTGCTGTCGGCGAACGTAAAGATCAAGCTCGGCGGAAGAGGGCGCGGCAAGGTGACCATCGACTTCGGCAATCTCGATTCGCTCGAAGGCATCCTAAGCAAATTGCGCAGAAGCATGGAAATACCCACTCCGGCTGCCTGATACGGACGCATCTTGTCTGAGTTCGACGTCAAGCGCACACGGGCCGACTTCCTCGCCCGCGTCTGGAGAACCGTCCCCGTCCTTAAGGAGCCGGTTCTCGCGATTCTCGTTTGCGCGCTCGTCGTACTGCAGATCGCGCACCCGCGGCCGTGGGCGTCGCGGCCCGGACTGGTGGACTGGCAAACGGTGTCCACGCTCGCTGGCCTTCTCATCCTGACCAAGGCGATCGAATTATCAGGATTCCTGATGTGGGCGGCGCATCGGCTAGTGCATCATATTCATGGTGAGCGCACGCTGGCGCTGCTGCTCGTCGCGCTCGCGGCCGCCCTGTCCACCGTGCTGACCAACGATGTTGCGCTCTTTGCGGTCGTGCCGCTCGTGTTGTCTCTGCACAAGCTCGCTCCGTTGCCGATCAGGCGGCTCGTCATCGTGATCGCGCTCGCGGTCAATGCCGGCTCGGTTCTTACGCCGCTCGGCAATCCGCAGAACCTGTTCCTCTGGCAGACGAGCGGCGTCGGGTTTCCCGCATTCGTGTGGGCGCTGCTGCCCTTGTGCGCCGCGCTGATGGCGCTGCTCGGCGTGGTGACATTCTCCATGTTTCGCCCGAAGCCACTCGATCTCTCCGGCGATGTCGAAGCCCATCCTGTGGATCGTGTACTGTGCTGCGTCAGCGTGCTCGCGTTCGCGGCATTTGTTGCGCTCGCCGACGCGCATCACGTGGGTCCGGCACTCGTCGTGCTCGCGGCGGCCTTCCTGCTGTGGCGACGAGAGGTCGTTTTCAGGATCGACTGGCTGTTGCTGCTCATCTTCGTGCTGATGTTCATCGTGCTGTGCAGCGCCGCCGCGTTGCCGGCGATTCACGATGGCATCGCGCACCTGGGCGTCGGCACGCCGGTGCGCGCCTATGCTGCGGGCGCCGTGCTCTCTCAGGCGATCAGCAACGTACCCGCGGCCATCGTTCTCGCGGAGTTTTCCAGGGATTGGCGCGCGCTCGCCTTCGGCGTGAGCGTGGGCGGCTTCGGCGTCGCCATCGGCTCATTGGCCAATCTGATTGCAGTCAGATTGTCGGGCGAAAAGGGCATGTGGATGCCGTTTCATATCGTGTCGATACCATTCTGGATCGTGGCGATGCTCATCGGTTGGGCGCTCGTTTGACGCTCACCGAAGGCTTCTGCATCGGCTGAAAATCTCCTTGCAACTGCAAGAAAAATCTCGGTTTTGAGACCGTATTTCACGGTTCGTCCGCCTGACTTTTGACGCACCTAAACTATTGAATCCGTGACAACAATCGCTTACAATCCCCCAGATTTATCAGCTAGGCCACCTCGAAAGCGCAAGGTGATTTCCCTGGACTTTTGGTTGAAGGTTTGAAGACGGTGCGAGCGGAAAATCGAGCGCCGAACGCTCACGCAACCGGCCATACGAACGCCTCCGGAAATCAGCCGCGCGGTTCGTCGGGCGAGTCGTGGGACGCCGAGGCGCAAGACAATATCGTTCCGCTCACGCGGGATCAGGCAAAGAAGCTGTTTGGCCCTGAAGTGAGTCGTCCATCGCGTGTCACGCCTTATAGAGTAGTGGCAGCGCAAATGGTTTTGTCCCTGGGTGCGACGCTGCTGTGGTGGCTGTTCTACAAGCCGCCGGGCGATGCTGCGCTGTCTGCCTTCCTGGGAGGAGCAATCTGCTGGGTGCCGAGCGCTTTGTTCGCCGCGCGCCTGAAAGCAAAGAGGGGTGCCGGGACGATCATGACCTGGATGATCGGCGAAGCAATCAAGATGGGAGCGACGATCGCGATGTTCGTGGCGGTCGCGTACTGGTACAAGAGCGCGTTGAGGCTGCCGTTGCTGGCACGTACATCGTCGCTTTGAAGACTTACTGGGTTGCAATGGCGCGGCGGTGATGATTCTTGACGTCCCAGGTAAGTGCCGGCAGCACCGGATGTCAGTAGCATCACATATGAACAGGTGCGGACCGTGCTCCGCACTCGGGCCTCCCGCCCCGGAGTCGTAACGCGAAGCGACGGCTCGGCAGCGGCAGGCGGCGAAAGATTTTTGACAATTTGGGTGGCTTTAACAATATGGCAGCTAGCGAAGGAACGCACGCTCTGGATCCGTCCGAGTACATTGCGCACCACTTGCAGAATCTTTCCACGCATGCGCAGACGTCGATCTTCGATATCCACGTCTGGAATCTCGACACGTTGTTCTGGTCGATCGTATGCGGCGTCGTCACGATCATCGTCCTCGGCCTCGCGGCGCGCAAGGCGACGTCCGACGTTCCCGGCCGCTTCCAGTGCGCGGTCGAGATGCTGGTAGAGATGGTCGAAGATCAGTCGAAGTCGATGATCCACGGCAGCCGCCGCTTCATCGCTCCGCTCGCGCTGACCGTGTTCGTCTGGGTCGCCCTGATGAACTCGCTCGACTTCATCCCCGTGGATCTGCCGCCGCGCATCATCGGCTGGCTCGGTCTCGAACATGCCCTGCCCCACCATCGCATCGTCCCGACGGCCGACCTCAACGGCACGCTCGGCATCGCGCTCGGCGTGTTCGTGCTGATAATCTACTACAACTTCAAGATCAAGGGCGCCGGCGGCTTCGTGCATGAACTGCTGTCCGCCCCGTTCGGCGCGCATTCGCTGCTGTGGATTCCGAACCTCGCGCTGAACATCATCGAGTTCGTCGCCAAAACGGTTTCGCTCGGCATGCGGCTTTTCGGCAACATGTACGCCGGCGAACTGCTGTTCCTCCTGATCGCCCTTCTGGGCAGCATGTGGACGTTCGGTGCGGACGCTTCGTTGCTCGGCTTCATCGGCCATGTCATCGCGGGCACGGTTTGGGCGATCTTCCACATTCTGATCGTGCTGTTGCAGGCGTTCATTTTCATGATGCTTACGCTGGTGTACATCGGCCAGGCGCATAACGCACACTGACGCGCGGCAAATTCAGGAATCATTCCGGTTTTAGGTTTCAAGTTTTCATTTTTATAAATCCAGTTCCAAAGTCTTCAATCAAAGGAGTGATCATGCAAGCTTTCATCGCCAACATCCAGGGTCTGACCGCCATCGGTATCGGCATCATCATCGGCCTGGGTGCAATCGGCGCCTGTATCGGTATCGGTCTGATGGGCGGCAAGTACATTGAAGCATGCGCCCGCCAGCCGGAACTGATGAACCCGTTGCAGACCAAGATGTTCCTGCTGGCTGGTCTGATCGACGCGGCGTTCCTGATCGGCGTTGGTGTGGCAATGCTGTTTGCGTTCGCGAACCCGCTGCTCTCGAAGCTCGCAGGCTGAGGTTCCTCGGAAGTGTGCGTCTGACTTTTTAAAGTCGCCAGAACGGAACGGGTGAGGCGCTGATCGAGCTCAACAAGCTGATGAGCGCCTTTTAACCGTTTCCCCTCCGATCAAGCAACGTTTAAGGAAACACCGTGAATCTCAACGCAACCCTGTTTGCGCAAATGGTCGTGTTTCTGATCCTCGCGTGGTTCACGATGAAGTTCGTGTGGCCGCCGTTGATCAACGCCCTCGACGAGCGCTCGAAGAAGATTACCGACGGCCTCGCCGCCGCCGACAAGGGCAAAGCGGAACTCGAAGCAGCGCACAAGCGCGTCGACCAGGAACTCGCTCAAGCACGCAACGACGGCCAGCAGCGTATCGCTGACGCTGAAAAGCGCGCCGCCGCAGTCGCGGAAGAAATCAAGGCCAACGCTCAGGCCGAAGCCGCGCGCATCATCGCGCAAGCCAAGGCGGATGCCGATCAGCAAATCGTAAAGGCGCGTGAATCGCTGCGTGCCGAAGTCGCGGCGCTGGCCGTCAAGGGCGCCGAGCAAATTCTGAAGCGCGAAGTCGATCAGAAGGCGCACGCCGATCTGCTGAATCAACTCAAAACCGAGCTCTGATCATGGCCGAACTTGCAGCCATCGCTCGTCCTTACGCAGAAGCGCTGTTCCGCGTGGCCGAAACCAGCGATCTCGCGGGCTGGTCCACCTTCGTCGGAGAGCTGGCTCAGGTTGCGCGTCTGCCCGAAGTGGAATCGGTCGCCTCGAGCCCGAAGGTGAGCCGTCAGCAAATCGTCGATCTCCTGCTCGCCGCGGTGAAGTCGCCGCTCGCTCAGGGCAATGCTCAGGCGAAGAATTTCGTCGGCATGCTGGTCGAGAATCATCGCCTGTCGCTGCTGCCGGAAATCGCCGTCCAGTTCGACGAGCTGAAGAACGCCCGTGAAGGTGCGGCCGACGCGTATATCGTGAGCGCATTCCCTCTCGAAGGCGAACAGTTGAACAGCCTCGTTGCAAGCCTCGAACGCAAGTTCCAGCGCAAGCTGAAACCGATCGTTTCAGTCGATCAATCGCTGATCGGCGGCGTTCGCGTGACGGTTGGCGACGAAGTGCTCGATACCTCGGTCCGCGCGCGCCTCGCCAGCATGCAGACGGCTCTGACCGCCTGACGCTTCAAGAGAAGCGCATAGGTGGCACGCAATTGACTATCAGGAGCGAATAATGCAACTCAATCCCTCTGAGATCAGCGAGCTGATCAAGAGCCGGATCCAGGGCCTTGAAGCGAGCGCGGACGTTCGCAACCAGGGCACCGTGATCTCCGTGACCGACGGTATCGTGCGCATTCACGGCCTGTCGGACGTGATGCAGGGCGAAATGCTCGAATTCCCGGGCAACACCTTCGGCCTCGCGCTGAACCTCGAACGTGACTCGGTCGGCGCCGTTATTCTCGGTGAGTACGAGCACATCTCGGAAGGCGACATCGTCAAGACGACGGGTCGCATTCTCGAAGTGCCGGTCGGTCCGGAACTCATCGGCCGCGTGGTCGATGCGCTCGGCAACCCGATCGACGGCAAGGGCCCCATCAACGCGAAGGCAACCGACGCAATCGAAAAGATTGCTCCGGGCGTGATCTGGCGCAAGTCGGTGTCGCAGCCGGTGCAAACGGGTCTGAAGTCGATCGACTCGATGGTGCCGATCGGCCGCGGCCAGCGCGAGCTGATCATCGGCGACCGTCAGTGCGGCAAGACCGCGGTGGCCGTCGACGCGATCATCAACCAGAAGGGCAAGGACCTCATCTGTATCTACGTCGCGATCGGCCAGAAGGCTTCGTCGATCATGAACGTGGTGCGCAAGCTCGAGGAAACCGGCGCAATGGCGTATACCATCGTCGTGGCGGCTTCGGCTTCCGAATCGGCTGCGATGCAATACCTCGCGCCGTACGCCGGCTGCACGATGGGCGAATATTCCCGCGATCGCGGTCAAGATGCGCTGATCGTCTATGACGACTTGACCAAGCAAGCCTGGGCGTATCGCCAGATTTCGCTGCTGCTGCGTCGTCCGCCGGGCCGTGAAGCATATCCGGGTGACGCGTTCTATCTCCACTCGCGTCTGCTCGAGCGTGCTGCCCGTGTCTCGGAAGAGTACGTCGAGAAGTTCACCAACGGCGAAGTGAAGGGCAAGAGCGGCTCGCTGACGGCACTTCCCGTCATCGAAACGCAAGCCGGCGACGTGACCGCGTTCGTTCCGACGAACGTGATCTCGATTACCGACGGCCAGATCTTCCTGGAAACCGACCTGTTCAACGCGGGTATCCGTCCGGCAATCAATGCCGGTGTGTCGGTGTCGCGCGTCGGTGGTGCGGCTCAGACCAAGGTCGTGAAGAAGCTGTCGGGCGGTATCCGTACCGACCTCGCGCAGTATCGTGAACTGGCGGCGTTCGCGCAGTTTGCATCGGACCTCGATGAAGCCGCCCGCAAGCAGCTCGAGCGCGGCCGCCGCGTGACGGAACTGCTCAAGCAGCCGCAGTATCAGCCGCTGCAGGTGTGGGAACTGTCGGTGGCGCTCTTCGCGGCGAACAACGGCTACCTCGACGATCTGGAAGTCTCGCAAGTGCTGCCGTTCGAAAAGGGCCTGCGCGAATACCTGAAGACAAAGCATGCCGACCTGGTGAAGCGCATCGAAGACAACAAAGACTTGTCGAAGGACGACGAAGGCGCACTGCATGCCGCGCTGAAGGACTTCAAGAAGTCGGGCGCTTATTGATCGGGACTGAGGAGCAACGCGCGCTGTCCGCGCAAACAAGCGGCATCGCGCGGCTTCGATCAAGGAGTAAGCAATGGCTGGAATGAAGGAAATTCGCGGCAAGATCAAGAGCGTGCAGAACACGCGCAAGATCACGAAAGCGATGGAAATGGTCGCCGCATCGAAAATGCGCCGCGTCCAGGAGCGCATGCATTCCGCCCGTCCGTATGCCGACAAGGTCCGTGCAATCGCATCGCACATGAGCAAGGCAAACCCGGAGTACCGCCACCCGTTCATGATGAAGAACGACAGCGCGAAGACGGCCGGCCTGATCCTCGTCACGACCGACAAGGGTCTGTGCGGCGGCATGAACACGAACATCCTGCGTGCGTCGCTGAACAAGATCAAGGAACTCGATCAGAGCGGTGTGAAGATCGAAGCTTCGGCGATCGGCGGCAAGGGGCTCGGGTTCCTGAATCGCCTGAAGGCCAGCGTCGTGTCGCAGGCCACGCAACTGGGCGACACACCGCATCTGGAAAAGCTGATCGGCGCAATCAAGGTGCAGCTCGACCTGTATTTGGAAGGCAAGATCAACGCGGTGTACCTGGCGTATACGCGCTTCGTCAACACGATGAAGCAGGAAGCGGTGATCGAGCAGCTGCTGCCGTTGTCGGTGGATGATCTCGACGCGAAGGGCGAAGACGGCGAAACTCCGAAGACCTCGTGGGATTACATCTACGAGCCGGACGCGCAAACGGTCGTGGACGAGTTGCTGGTCCGCTACGTGGAAGCGCTCGTCTATCAGGCGGTCGCGGAAAACATAGCGTCGGAGCAATCGGCGCGCATGGTCGCGATGAAGGCCGCGTCCGACAACGCAAAGCAAGTGATCAACGAACTGCAGCTCGTCTACAACAAGAGCCGCCAGGCCGCGATTACGAAGGAATTGTCGGAAATCGTCGGCGGCGCCGCAGCGGTCTGACGGCCGCGTGAAAGAACACAGTATCTAAAGGAAATGCGATGAGTACTACTGCTTTGGTAGAAGGCAAGATCGTACAGTGCATCGGCGCCGTTATCGACGTGGAATTCCCGCGTGAGCAGATGCCGAAGATCTACGACGCGCTCATTCTGGAAGGCACCGAACTGACGCTCGAAGTTCAGCAGCAGCTGGGCGACGGCGTGGTCCGCACCATCTGTCTGGGTGCATCCGACGGTCTGCGCCGCGGCACGATGGTCAAGAACACGGGCAAGCCCATCAGCGTGCCGGTGGGCAAGCCCACTCTGGGCCGCATCATGGACGTGCTCGGCCGTCCGATCGACGAAGCCGGTCCGATCGAATCGGAAGCGACGCGCTCGATCCACCAGCACGCGCCTTCGTTCGACGAGCTATCGCCGTCGACGGAACTGCTCGAAACCGGCATCAAGGTTATCGACCTGATCTGCCCGTTCGCGAAGGGCGGCAAGGTGGGTCTGTTCGGCGGTGCGGGCGTGGGCAAGACCGTGAACATGATGGAACTCATCAACAACATCGCAAAGGAGCACGGCGGTTACTCCGTGTTCGCCGGTGTGGGTGAGCGTACCCGTGAAGGGAACGACTTCTATCACGAAATGAAGGACTCGAACGTTCTCGACAAGGTCGCGCTGGTGTACGGCCAGATGAACGAGCCGCCGGGCAACCGTCTGCGCGTCGCGCTGACCGGCCTGACGATGGCCGAGCACTTCCGTGACGAAGGCCTCGACGTGCTGTTCTTCGTCGACAACATCTACCGTTTCACGCTGGCGGGTACGGAAGTGTCCGCTCTGCTCGGCCGTATGCCTTCGGCAGTGGGCTATCAGCCGACGCTGGCTGAAGAAATGGGCAAGCTGCAAGAGCGTATTACGTCGACCAAGACCGGTTCGATTACGTCGGTTCAGGCCGTTTACGTCCCTGCGGACGACTTGACCGACCCGTCGCCGGCTACGACCTTCGGCCACCTGGACGCAACCGTCGTGTTGTCGCGTGACATCGCGTCGCTCGGTATCTACCCTGCGGTGGACCCGCTCGATTCGACCTCGCGTCAGATCGACCCGAACGTGATCGGCGAAGAGCACTACACGATCACGCGCGGCGTGCAGCAGACGCTGCAGCGCTACAAGGAACTGCGCGACATCATCGCGATTCTGGGCATGGACGAACTGTCGCCGGAAGACAAGCTGTCGGTCGCGCGCGCTCGCAAGATCCAGCGTTTCCTGTCGCAGCCGTTCCACGTCGCAGAAGTGTTCACGGGTTCGCCGGGCAGGTACGTGCCGCTGAAGGAAACCATCCGCGGCGTCAAGATGATCGTCGAAGGTGAGTGCGATCATCTGCCGGAGCAGGCGTTCTACATGGTCGGCACGATCGACGAAGCCTTCGAAAAGACCAAGAAGATCCAGTAAAGGTGGGGTGTATCGCAGCGGACGCTGGCCGGTTCGAAGCCGGGCTGGCGTTCGCACGCCACGCTCGACCGCGTGGTGTACCCGCGATAGCCTTTTCCTCCGCGTAAGCGGAGATAGACCCCAGGAGTCGACATAAATGGCAACCATCAAGGTAGACGTCGTCAGCGCGGAAGAGCAGATCTTCTCGGGTCAGGCGAAGTTCATCGCGCTGCCGGGCGAGTCGGGTGAACTCGGTATCCTGCCGGGCCACACGCCGCTCATCACGTGCATTCGTCCGGGCGCGGTGCGCATCGAGGCGGAAGACGGTTCGGAGGAGTTCGTGTTCGTCGCAGGCGGGATTCTCGAAATCCAGCCGGGCGTCGTGACCGTGCTCGCCGACACCGCCATTCGCGGCGCCGATCTCGACGAAGCGAAGGCCGAGCAGGCGAAGAAGCGCGCCGAGGAAGCGATTCAGAACAACACCTCGGAGCTCGAATACGCGACGGCACAAGCGGAACTCGCGTACGCTACGGCTCAGCTCGCGGCAATCCAGCGTCTGCGCAAGGCGCACGCGAAGCACTGAGCTTCTGACGCGCCAGACGGCGTTCAGCAGTTTGAAGAAAGCAGCCTTCGGGCTGCTTTTTTTTATGCTCGGGAATCTTTTTATGCTCGGGAATCAATAGATCGCGCACGCAAAAGTGCATATCGGATGTGCGGACTCTCGGCCGAAATCGCATAGTGCGTTGATTCGCCGGGCTTTTCTGGAATCGCTTCAAATGCCCATTGCGGGGAAACATTCAATGCCCGCTTGCGGCTTTGCCGTGCACAATGGCCTTCCAATTGGCTTTCCCGGCGACCCTTCATATTCGGCCCTCACCGCAGCCGTTCAACGCGTGCCTCATTCAGGCGGCGATTCACCTTGGCGGAGTCCATCGATGGCAACTGAACCGACGCAGGTCGGCGTGCAGATCGAACCGCGCGACGGCGTTTCCTATGTTCGCGGCGCAACCGATATTCCCTTGAGCGACGCAACCGTTTCGCGGTTTCTTCTCGATACGGTCCGCCGTTTTCCCGACCGGCCGGCGGTGGTGTTTCGCGAGCAGAACATCCGCTGGACCTGGCGCGAGTTCGCAAATCAGGTGAATGTGCTCGCGAGCGGCCTGCTCGCGCTCGGCATACGAGCGGGCGAT
Source organism: Candidatus Paraburkholderia schumanniana (assembly GCA_001189335.2). GTDB lineage: Bacteria > Pseudomonadota > Gammaproteobacteria > Burkholderiales > Burkholderiaceae > Caballeronia > Caballeronia schumanniana. The sequence goes on along the minus strand of LFJH01000004.1, from coordinate 22,830 downwards.
CGCGTAGGCATCTGGTCGCCGAATCGCGTGGAGTGGCTGCTCACGCAGTTCGCCACCGCGCGCATGGGCGCCGTGCTCGTGAACATCAATCCGGCGTATCGGCTGGCCGAGCTCGAGTACGCGCTGAACAAGGTCGGCTGCAAGGCGGTCATTGCGGCGGAGCAGTTCAAGACGTCGAAATATCTGGACATGCTGCAGACGCTCGCGCCCGAGCTCGCCGATGCAGCGCCGAACCAGCTCAGCGCCGCGAAGCTGCCGGAGCTGCGCGCCGTGATCCGCATGGGCGACGGCAAGACGCCCGGCATGCTCAATTTCGATGACGTGATGCGCACCGGGCGCGACCAGCTTGACGCGGCGACGCTCGACGCGCTCGAAGCGAAGCTGAACCCGAACGAGCCGATCAACATCCAGTTCACGAGCGGCACGACCGGCAACCCGAAGGGCGCGACGCTCACGCACCGGAACATCGTCAACAACGCGCGCTATATCGCGATGGCGATGCGACTGACGGAGCAGGACTCGCTGTGCATTCCCGTGCCGCTCTATCACTGCTTCGGCATGGTGCTGGCGGTGCTCGCGTGCGTGTCGACCGGCTGCGTGATGGTCTTCCCCGGCGAAGCATTCGATCCGGGCGCGACGCTCGCGGCCGTCCATGACGAAAAATGCACCGCGCTGCACGGCGTGCCGACGATGTTCATCATCGAACTCGATCACCCCGACTTCGCGAAGTACGACTTCAGCCGCCTGCGCACCGGGATCATGGCAGGCTCGCCGTGTCCGATCGAAACGATGAAGCGCGTCGTCTCCAAGATGCACCTGAGCGAGATCACCATCGCCTACGGCATGACGGAGACCAGCCCGGTATCGTTCCAGAGTTCGACCCCCGATCCGCTCGACAAGCGCACGACCACCGTCGGCCGCATTCAGCCGCATCTCGAGGTGAAGATCATTGATCCGCTCGGAAACATCGTGCCCCTCGGCGAGACCGGCGAGCTGTGTACGCGCGGCTACTCGGTGATGAAGGGTTACTGGGGGGCGACGAGAAGACGCGCGAGGCGATCGTCGACGGCTGGATGCACACCGGCGATCTTGCCACGCTCGACGCGCAAGGCTACTGCAACATCGTCGGCCGCCTGAAGGACATGCTGATTCGCGGCGGCGAAAACATTTATCCACGCGAGATCGAGGAATTTCTGTTCCGCCATCCCAAGGTGCAGTCGGTGCAGGTGTTCGGCGTGCCCGACGAAAAGTACGGCGAGGAAGTGTGCGCCTGGATTGTCGTGCGTCCGGGGGAGCAGGCAACCGAAGATGAAATCCGCGATTTTTGTAAGGGTCAAATCGCGCGTCGCGCATTACAAGGTTCCCCGTTACATTCGCTTCGTCGACGAACTTCCGATGACGGTTACCGGCAAGGCGCAGAAGTTCGTGATGCGTGCGCGCATGATCGATGAACTGAAGCTAGCCGAGGCCAAAACCGCCTGAGCGCAAGGGGAGAATGAACGACAGAAGGGAGCGCCGTGGCGTTCCCTTCTGTCATCGAACGAAACGTTCACGCTGAAAAATCGCAGACCGCGCAAACGTTTGTACAGGCGAAGAAAAAAGCGGGCCTGGAGCCCACTAAAAACCACACGCTACGGGGTTAGCGCGAGGAGACCAAACGTGGAATGTTTTCGAGCGAGTACACTCAAAGAAACGATCCCAACAGGGATGCCCCAATTTTAGCTTCGACCAAAGCTGACCACCGGAAACACGCGGCTGTCGCACAGCGCGCCCCAATACATCCGTGTTGAAACCATTTAACAGATTGTGGGCGAATTGATTCCGTGTCGCCGTAACAAAGTGTTTCAGGTTGTAACCCACCCGTCCTGTAAGGCTCGCGGTAAATTTTCTCGCGCAAATTTCCCGATTTGCGCGGAGATGTTGTCCATTATTCCACACGTTTATCTGATCGGTCTGAGCGAGCCGGCTAACGCTGATTTTCGGACTAGTGCGATTATTCTAGCGTTCCAGGAAAATAGAACGGATGGACGTATGAAAACGAATCGCAGCGCCGTCCGCGCCCTGATACTCCTCCCCCAAAATACTCCCGGAGACACGCATGACGATTGACGCAACCTTGCTTCGATTTCGATACTACCGCGGCATTGCCGAGGCTTATCAACCTGCGCCACCCGATGCCGGCGCTCGAACCGTGCGAGAACGCTTCAGCGAAATGGCGAAAGCCTACGCGCTACCGCGCGGCGACGCTATTGCGGCCGAGGACATAGAGATTCCGCTAGCCGGCCGCACGCTCGTTGCGCGCCTCTATAAGCCGAAAGCAGCCCGCGGCTCGCTACCGCTGATCGTTTATTTTCATGGCGGCAGCTGGGTGGGGGGGATCTCGAAACGCACGATGGTCTTATCGAGCGGCTGGCGCTGGATTCCCAATGCGCGGTGGCGAGCGTGGACTACCGTCTTGCGCCCGAGCATCCCTTTCCCGCGCCGTGCGAAGACGCTCTCGATGCCCTGATCTGGCTGGCCGAACACCGTTTGCAACTCGGCTTCGCGACGGACCGGCTGGCCGTTGGCGGCGACAGCGCGGGCGCCCATCTGGCAGTCGTCGCGGCGCGTGCCGCGAACGAGCGCGTGGCGGGGCTCGTCGGCTTCCAACTGCTGCTCTATCCGGTGATGCGGCGGCAATTCGAGAGACCCAGTTGCACCGCCAATGCAACCGGACCCGGACTCACGAACGAGGAAATGAAGTGGTACTGGGCCCAGTTCCTCTCCGGGGAGACGCCGCGCGACCATGACGTGCGCGCGTTCCCCCTCACAGAGCCGTCGAACGCACGCCGGCGCGCGCGCTAGTCGTCGCAGCGGCCTACGATCCCCTCTATGACGACGCCCATGAACTGAAACGCTTCCTGGAAGCCAACGGCGGCCGCGTCGAGATGATCGACGCACACGACATGACGCACGGCTTCGCGCGACTCCATTCGCAATCTGAAGCGGCGCTCGGCTGGCTGCGCAGGATCGGCGAGCGCACGGGCGAACTCATGCGCGGATAGTCTCGGATGCGCCGCGGCGCTCATTTCAGCCACTTGTCATACACGGCCTGAAACTCGCCCGACAACCGCGCGAGGTGCAGCCATTGATCGACATACTGCTGGAATGTCACGTCGCCGCGCGGCAGCAGATACGCCTTTTCGCCGAACTGGAACGGCTTGTCCGAATGGAGCACAAGCCGGGATTGAGCTTCTGCTAGAGCAGCGTCTCCGATGCATCGGTGACCATGACGTCGGCCTTGCCGTCGAGGATCTGCTTGAAGATCGTCACGTTGTCCGGATACTCGATCAGCTGCGAGTGCGGAAAAAACTGCTTCGCAAAGCGTTCGTTCGTGCCGCCCGGATTGACGATGGTGCGCACGTTCGGCTGATCGATCTGCGCGACGGTCTGATTACTTGTCGACATCGTCGCAGCGGACGATCGGCGTCTTGCCGTCCTCCATGTACGCCTCGGTGAAGAATGCGCGCTTCTGTCGCTCGAGGGTGGTCGAGACACCGCCCACGGCAATATCGCACTTGGCGATGAAGTCGTTCATCAGGTTGGACCACGAGGTCTTCACGTACTCCGTCTTGGCGCCAAGCGACTTCGCGAGGCTTTCGGCGAGATCGATGTCGATGCCCTCGAACTGTCCGTCCTGCCGCAGGAAAGAATATGGCTTGTAGTCGCCTGTCGTGCAGATTCGCAACGCGTGGCGTGCGAGCACGTCGTCCAGGCCGGACGCGGGCGCGGCGGGCGCAGGCGCGGGCGCAGGCGCCGGCGCAGACGCGGGCGGGACGCCCGCGACGGTGCCGCCCCGGACCGTCAGAGTGTGCCAAGCCCGCCAGCGCGAACGACATGGCGACGTCGGATACGGAGGCGAGACAGAAAGACGTGCGTTTCATCGATTCTCCTGGTTCTAGTTGTGAGCACCCGTCGATCATAACGAGGCATGCGGGTATCTGAAAACTCGGCCAAAAGGCATAGGCCGGAGATCCGGCCACGTCGCATGACCTACTCCGAATTGCCGGGCTCAGCGGACGAAACGCCCGGCCAGTCCGGTAGAATCAAAAATTCTTCGCCTTCAGCATCGAGCGACGTGGCACACACTCTCCTGAACGACACCTTCCTGCGCGCGCTCCTGCGCCAGCCGACCGATTACACGCCGATCTGGCTGATGCGCCAGGTGGGCCGCTATCTGCCGGAGTACAACGCCACGCGCGCGCGCGCGGGCAGCTTCCTCGGTCTCGCGAAGAGTCCCGATTACGCAACCGAAGTGACACTTCAGCCGCTCGAACGCTTTCCGCTCGACGCCGCCATCCTGTTTTCCGACATCCTCACCGTGCCCGACGCGATGGGCCTCGGCCTGAACTTCGTGCAGGGCGAAGGTCCGCGCTTCGAGCTCACCGTGCGCACGGAAGACGACGTGAAGCGCCTGGCCGTGCCGGACATCGACGCGACGCTGCGCTACGTCACCGACGCGGTCAGCCAGATTCGTCGTGCGCTCACGGATGCGCAAGGCCGTCAGACAGTGCCGCTGATCGGCTTCTCCGGCAGTCCCTGGACGCTCGCGTGCTACATGGTCGAGGGCGGCGGCTCGGACGACCACCGCACCGTCAAGTCGATGGCCTACGCGCGGCCCGACCTGATGCATCGCATCCTCGAAGTCAACGCGCAGGCCGTGACCGCCTACCTGAACGCGCAGATCGAAGCGGGCGCACAGGCTATGATGATCTTCGACACCTGGGGCGGCGCACTCGCCGACGGCGCCTATCAGCGCTTCTCGCTCGACTACATTGCGAAGGTGGTGGCGGGTCTGAAGCGCGAGCACAACGGCGCGCGCGTGCCGGTCATCACGTTCACGAAGGGCGGCGGCCTGTGGCTCGAAGAGATCGCGGCGACGGGCGTCGATGCGATCGGCCTGGACTGGACGATGAACCTCGGCGTTGCAAGACAGAAGGTCGGGTCGCAGGTCGCCCTGCAAGGGAATATCGATCCGAGCGTGCTGTTCGCGCCGCCCGCGACGATCCGCACTGAAGCCCGCGCCGTGCTGGAGAGCTTCGGAAACTTCCCGGGCCACGTCTTCAATCTAGGTCATGGCATTTCGCAGTTCACGCTGCCCGAGCACGTCGCCGAGCTCGTGGACGAAGTACATCGCCATAGCCGGGCAATGCGGGCGGGGCAAGCCGCGCGCTGATTCGCGCACGAATCCCTTCATACGAATACGTGTTGCGCCGCAGTATCGAGCCACCAGCCCGGGCCGTCAGGGCTTGGAGGATTTCGTCGGGATCATCCGCCTCACGCGGGCTTGGGCGATGTCAAGGCTGAACTTATGCACAGTTCCTTCGCTGCGGCGCGCCATCAGACATATGGCCCGCAGCAACCAATAATATGTCTCTATATGCCAGATAAACCTTTGATCCTGAACGGATTTATGCGATCCCGCCCGAAATGTGGGCTTCCGCACATAAGGGATTCGTGACATTGTTTGCGGCGACGTCAGCGGCACTTCTCAACAAAGTTATCCACAGACCTGTGGAAAGCATCGAAAATCCATAAATAATCTGCGGTTTACCGACGATTCTGATGTTTCACTTTAACTTTGACGGCCTCGGGCTCGTCCTTGTGTCGAACCGTCACACATGGGGGCGCGCCCGGTGACGGACACCTTCGTGCGGATTGCCGTCGATCAGCCCATGCCCGTGCTGTTCGACTATCGCTACGCGCTTCCCGAGCCGCCGGCCGTCGGCGCGCTCGTGCTGGTTCCGTTCGGACGGCGCGAGGTCGTGGGCCTCATCTGCGAAGTTACCTCCGCGACCGACGTGCCCGCCGGCAAACTGCGCAACGTCAAGGCTATCTGCTCGGCCTGCGCGCCGCTTTCCACCGCATGGATCGCGCTTGCCGGTTTCGCGGCCGATTACTATCAGCGCGGCCTGGGCGAAGTTGCGTTGCCCGCACTGCCGCAGGCCTTGCGCGATGCGGCGCGCTGGAACCGTCTTTTCGCGGTCGAAGAACGCTACCGGCTTTTGCCGGCCGGTCGCGCGCAACTGCCCGGCGCACTTCCCGCCCGCGCAAGCGCGTTGCGCCGCCTGGCGGATGCGCTCGCCGGACTGCCGTCGCTGGGTTTGTCGGATGCGCGCGCACTGCATCCCAAGGCCAGCGCGACGTTCGAAGAATGGGCGGAGCGTGGCTGGATCGAGGCCGTGGACGACGGTGACGGCGATGCGCCAGCGCCAGCGCATTTGATTCCGACGGGCGCGGCGTTGCTTCCCGTGCTCACGGACGAACAGCGCGATGCCGTCGCTGCGATCTCCGGCGCGCGAGGCTTCGCGCCATTCCTGCTGCACGGCGTGACGGGCAGCGGCAAGACCGAAGTCTATCTGCACGCGCTGGCCGAGCTGCTTGCGGCGCGTTCAGACGCGCAAGCGCTCGTTCTCGTGCCGGAAATCAATCTGACGCCGCAGTTCGAAGCCGCCTTTCGCGCACGTTTCGCGGCGCTCGCACACGGTTCCATCGTCACGATGCACAGCGGTCTTGCCGAGGGCGAGCGCGCGCGCAACTGGCTCGCGGCCCATACCGAAAGCGCGCGCATCGTGCTCGGCACACGCCTCGCGATTCTTGCGTCGATGCCCCGCCTCGCGATGATCGTCGTCGACGAGGAGCATGATCCCGCCTACAAGCAGCAGGAAGGCCTGCGTTACTCGGCACGCGATCTGGCGATCTGGCGCGCGAAGCAGCTCGACATTCCGGTCGTGCTCGGATCAGCGACGCCGTCGCTCGAAACCTGGTGGCAGACGGAGCAGGGCCGCTACACGCGGCTGACGCTCACGCGCCGCGCCATCGCGGAGGCGGCGTTGCCGGCCGTACGGCTCATCGATCTCGAAGAGGAGAGACGGCGCGGCCGTGCATCGGTCGAAGGGCTCGCGGGGCCGTTGATCGCCGCGTTGAAGGCGCGCGTCGAACGCGGCGAGCAGAGTCTCGTGTTCCTGAACCGGCGCGGCTATGCGCCGATTCTTTCCTGCGACGCCTGCGGCTGGGTCGCCGGGTGTCCGCGCTGCAGCGCGTATGCTGTGCTGCACAAGCCTGAGCGCGCGCTGCGCTGCCACCACTGCGGCTGGGAATCCCACATTCCGAAGTCGTGCCCGGAGTGCGGCAACATCGATATCGCGCCGATGGGGCGCGGCACGCAGCGCGTCGAGGAGACCCTCGCGAGCGTGGTGCCGGGGGCGCGCGTCCTGCGCATCGATGCCGACAGCACGCGCCGCAAGGGCAGCGCGCAGGCGCTCTTCTCCGATGTCCACGCCGGTGAAGTCGACATCCTCGTCGGCACCCAGATGATCGCCAAAGGCCACGACTTCCGGCGCGTGACGCTCGTCGGCGTGCTCAATGCCGACACCGCGCTTTTCTCGCACGATTTCCGTGCGAGCGAGCGCCTCTTCGCGCAGCTAACGCAGGTGAGCGGTCGCGCGGGGCGCGCCGGGCCGCCCGGCGAAGTGATGATCCAGACGCGCTACCCGCGCCACGCGCTGTATCAGGCGCTGACGCGGCAGGACTACATGGGATTCGCCAGCTCGACCCTTGCCGAACGGCGCGACGCGCGCCTGCCGCCCTTTGTCTATCAGGCGATGCTGCGCGCCGAAGGCCGCACGCTCGAAGCAGCGCTGGCGTTTCTGGAAGAAGCGGCGGCGGTGTTCGCGCCCTTGCCGGGCGCCGACCGCGTGACGGTCTACGATGCCGTGCCGCTCACCATCGTGAAGGTGCTCAACGTGCACCGTGCGCAAGTGCTGCTCGAAAGCGGCTCACGCGCAGCGCTGCAGGCGGCGCTGCGCGCGTGGCAACCCGTGCTGCGCTCGCTCAAGGGCGTACTGCGCTGGAACGTGGAAGTCGATCCGCTGGACGTGTGACGGCGGCGCAAGCAGCTCGTTGCGCCAAGTCAGATCTTCGCGCGGGAAGCCTTTGCCGGCGGATGGCCGGCTTCGTCGCGGGCGTCGCCCGAGCGGTGAACGTGCGGTGACGCGCCCCGCACGAACAACACGACGCAAATCGCAAACATCACCCAAACGCCCGCAATAACCATCCAAGTGCTCATGCTCGTTGCTCTCCCGGAGACCACCGTACGTTGACCGCGAATGCCGCGCCGTGGTCGGCGCATTGCGTTTATATCGGCGGGGGGGCTAGCGATTACTTAGGGCTTGTCCCAAATTATTTTGGGTTAGGGATACTACTAGGCGAAAAGCGTCAGTCGCCATCCGGCGCCCCGCCGCGCAAAGCCTTGCGGCACAAGGGTTTCATGCCAGTGCAACCGTATCGAAAATCTGGGTTGCACCTTTTATATCAGCGGGGTACGATTCGCCAACTTTTTGGTCCCTGGCCGGGTCGGCATGACCGGCAAACGAAGGAAATATGGCGAGCACAACCTTAGGCGTCAAAGTCGACGATTTGCTGCGTTCCCGGCTCAAGGATGCCGCGACGCGTCTCGAGCGCACCCCTCACTGGCTGATCAAGCAGGCAATCTTCGCCTATCTGGAGCGCATCGAGCACGGCCAGCTTCCGCCCGAACTGACGGGCGCGAACGGCTCGTCCGAGCTTGCCGATGTCGCGTCCGCTGAGAGCGACGAAGACGGCGCTCCCCACCCGTTCCTCGATTTTGCGCAGAACGTGCAGCCGCAGTCCGTGCTGCGCGCGGCCATCACGGCGGCGTATCGCCGGCCGGAGCCCGAGTGCGTGCCGTTCCTGATCGGCCAGGCGCGTCTGTCCGCGACGGTCGCCGCCGAAACCGAAAGGCTCGCGACGAAGCTCGTCGAAGCGCTGCGGGCGAAGAGCTCGGGCGGCGGCGTCGAAGGGCTGATCCACGAATTCTCGCTGTCGAGCCAGGAAGGCGTCGCGCTGATGTGCCTTGCCGAAGCGCTCCTTCGCATTCCCGACCGCGCCACGCGCGACGCGCTGATCCGCGACAAGATCAGCAAGGGCGACTGGAAATCGCACATGGGCCAGGCGCCGTCGCTGTTCGTGAACGCGGCGACGTGGGGCCTGGTGATCACCGGCAAGCTCGTGACGACAAACAGCGAAGCGGGCCTGTCGTCGGCGCTGACGCGTCTGATCGGCCGTGGCGGCGAGCCGCTGATCCGCAAGGGCGTCGACATGGCGATGCACCTGATGGGCGAGCAGTTCGTCACCGGCGAGACGATTTCCGAAGCGCTCGCGAACAGCCGCAAGTACGAAGCGCGCGGTTTCCGCTATTCCTACGACATGCTCGGCGAAGCCGCGACGACGGAAGAAGACGCGCAGCGCTACTACGCCTCGTACGAGCAGGCGATCCACGCGATCGGCAAGGCTGCCGGCGGCCGCGGCATCTACGAAGGCCCGGGCATTTCGATCAAGCTCTCCGCGCTGCATCCGCGCTACTCTCGCGCGCAGCAGGAACGCACGATGAACGAGTTGCTACCGCGCGTGCGTTCGCTTGCGCAACTGGCGCGCCGTTATGACATCGGCCTGAACATCGACGCCGAGGAAGCCGACCGTCTCGAACTCTCGCTCGATCTGCTCGAAGCGCTGTGTTTCGATCCGGAGCTCGCGGGTTGGAATGGCATCGGCTTCGTGGTGCAGGGATATCAGAAGCGCTGCCCGTTCGTGATCGACTATCTGATCGATCTCGCGCGCCGCAGCCGTCATCGCCTGATGATCCGTCTCGTGAAGGGCGCGTACTGGGACACGGAAATAAAGCGTGCTCAGGTCGACGGCCTCGAAGGCTACCCGGTCTACACGCGCAAGATCTACACGGACATCTCGTATCTCGCGTGCGCGAAGAAGCTGCTCGCCGCTCCTGACGCTGTCTATCCGCAGTTCGCGACGCACAACGCGTACACGCTCTCGGCCATCTATCACCTCGCGGGGCAGAACTACTATCCCGGCCAGTACGAGTTCCAGTGCCTGCACGGCATGGGCGAGCCGCTCTATGAAGAAGTGACCGGCCGCGACAAGCTGAACCGTCCGCGCCGCGTCTACGCGCCGGTCGGCACGCACGAAACGCTGCTCGCGTATCTCGTGCGCCGTCTGCTGGAAAACGGCGCGAATACGTCGTTCGTAAACCGCATCGCCGATGAAACGATTCCGGTGAAGGACCTCGTCCAGGATCCGATCGACGAAGCGCAAAAGATCGTGCCGCTCGGTGCGCCGCACGCGAAGATTCCGCTGCCGCGCCAGCTATACGGCGACGAGTGCCCCAACTCCATGGGCCTCGACCTTTCGAACGAGCATCGTCTGGCGTCGCTGTCGTCGGCGCTGCTGGCGAGCGCGAATCATTCGTGGCGCGCGCAGCCGATGCTCGAAGGCGAGGATCCGGGCAACGGCGTCGCCCGCGATGTGCGCAATCCGTCGGATCTGCGCGATCTCGTCGGCACGGTCGTGGAAGCATCGCCGGAGCAGGTGAGCGCCGCGATCGCGAATGCCGTGGCCGCCGCGCCGATCTGGCAGGCGACGCCCGTCGAAGATCGCGCCGATTGCCTCGCGCGCGCCGCCGACCTGCTCGAAGCGCAGATGCACACGCTGATGGGACTCGTGGTGCGCGAAGCCGGCAAGTCGCTGGCGAACGCGGTGGCGGAGATTCGCGAAGCCATCGACTTCCTGCGCTATTACTCGGCGCAGATTTGCGGCGAGTTCTCGAACGACACGCATCGTCCGCTCGGTCCGGTCGTGTGTATCAGCCCGTGGAACTTCCCGCTGGCGATCTTCATGGGCCAGGTCGCCGCCGCGCTCGCCGCCGGCAATCCGGTGCTCGCGAAGCCCGCGGAACAGACGCCGCTGATCGCCGCGCAGGCGGTGCGCATTCTGCGCGAAGCGGGCGTGCCCGCCGGCGCGGTGCAACTGCTGCCCGGCAATGGCGAAACCGTGGGCGCGGCGCTGGTTGCCGATCCGCGTACGCGCGCCGTGATGTTCACCGGTTCGACGGAAGTCGCGCGCCTCATCAACAAGACGCTGTCCGAGCGTCTCGATCCGGACGGCCGCCCGATTCCGCTGATCGCCGAAACCGACGGCCAGAACGCGATGATCGTCGATTCGTCGGCACTCGCGGAGCAGGTCGTCGCGGACGTGCTGCAGTCGTCGTTCGACTCGGCCGGCCAGCGCTGCTCGGCGCTGCGCGTGCTGTGCCTGCAGGACGACATCGCCGATCGCACGCTCGAAATGCTCCGCGGCGCGATGAGGCAGCTGGCGGTTGGCAATCCGGATCGCCTCTCGACGGACGTCGGCCCCGTGATCGACTCCGATGCGAAGCGCGGTATCGATGCGCACATCGCCGCGATGCGCGACAAGGGCCGCAATGTGCTGCAACTGCCGCTGCCGGAAAACTGTGCGCAAGGCACGTTCGTGCCGCCGACGCTCATCGAACTCGACAACATCGACGAGCTCAAGCGCGAAGTGTTCGGCCCGGTGCTCCACGTGGTGCGTTATCGCCGTTCGAACCTTGATAAACTCCTCGACCAAATTCGCGCGACCGGTTATGGCCTGACGCTCGGCATCCATACGCGTATCGACGAAACCATCGCGCATGTGATCGCGCGGGCGCATGTGGGCAACATCTACGTGAACCGCAATGTGATCGGTGCGGTCGTCGGCGTGCAGCCGTTCGGCGGCGAAGGTCTGTCGGGCACGGGGCCGAAGGCGGGCGGCGCGCTGTATCTGCAGCGTCTGCTGGCGAAGCGCCCGACCGGCTTGCCGAAGTCGCTCGCGAACACGCTCGTCGTCGATCAGGCCGCGACCAGGGACACGCCCGCCGCGGCGCTCACCGCCTTGCGCGACTGGGCGATCGGCGAACGCGATCCGCAGACAGCCGCGCGCTGCGACGGTTATCTGCAGCACGTGATGGCGGGCGCGACGGCGGTCCTCCCGGGCCCGACCGGCGAGCGCAACACCTATACGCTCGGCGCGCGCGGCACGGTGCTATGCGTGGCATCGACGGCAAGCGGTGCGCGTGCACAACTCGCGGCCGTGCTGGCAACGGGCAACAAGGCGTTGTTCTCAGGCTCGGCGGGCGAGCAGCTGGCGGCGTCGCTGCCGGCATCGCTCAAGCCGTTCGCGTTCGTGAAGAAGGCCGGCGATGCCGCCGCCGACTTCGACGCCGTGTTGTTCGAAGGCGACAGCGATGAACTGCTGTCGCTCGTGAAGGAAGTCGCGAAGCGCCCCGGGCCGATCGTATCGGTGCAGGGCGTGGCTGCGGGAGCGTTCGCCGACGCTGGCCACGACGGCGAGGATTACGCGCTCGAACGTCTGCTGACGGAACGCTCGGTGAGCGTGAACACGGCAGCGGCAGGCGGCAATGCGAATTTGATGACGATCGGTTGAGTTACCCCTCGAACGCTCGATAAACGAATTCAAACAACCGGCAGCAGGCACGGCGATCCCGGCACAGGCTGCCGGAACTAGGAGAAGCTATGAAGCACACGATGACCAAGCTGGCAGCAGCCATGACGCTCGCCGGCCTGTTCGCGGGGACCGCAATTGCACAGCAGGTAGACGATGTGAAGGTCGGCTACGCCGGACCGCTGACTGGTGCGCAGGCGCACTACGGCAAGGACATGCAGAACGGCATCACGCTCGCCGTCGAAGACTTCAACGCGACCAAGCCGGTGATCGGCGGCAAGCCGGTTCGCATCGTGCTGAACTCGGCCGATGACCAGGCCGACCCGCGCACGGGCACGACCGTCGCGCAGCGCCTCGTCGACGACGGCATCAAGGGCATGCTCGGCCACTTCAATTCGGGCACGACGATCCCGGTATCGCGCATCTACGCGAACGCGGACATCCCCGAAATCGCAATGGCGACGGCGCCCGAATACACGACTCAGGGCTTCAAGACGACCTTCCGCATGATGACCTCCGACACGCAGCAGGGCTCGGTCGCGGGTGAGTTCGCGGTGAAGAACCTGAAGGTCAAGAAGATCGCGATCGTCGACGACCGCACGGCTTACGGCCAGGGTCTCGCGGATCAGTTCGAGAAGGCCGCGAAGGCGGCGGGCGGCACGATCATCGACCGCGAATTCACGAACGACAAGGCTGTCGACTTCAAGGCGATTCTGACCAAGATCAAGTCGACCAATCCGGACCTCGTGTACTACGGCGGCGCCGATTCGCAAGTTGGCCCGATGGTCAAGCAGATGAAGACGCTCGGCTTCCGCGCGCCGCTGATGGCGGGCGAAATGGTGAAGACGGACACGTTCCTGAAGATCGCGGGCGACGCGGCCGACGGCACGGTGGCCTCGCTCGCCGGCCTGCCGATGGACGAAATGCCGGGCGGCGCGGAATACTCGGCGAAGTACAAGAAGCGCTTCAACGAAGACGTGCAGACGTACTCGCCGTACGCCTACGACGGCGCAATGGCGATGTTCAACGCGATGAAGGTGGCCAACTCGGCGGACCCGGCGAAGTACCTGCCGTTCCTCGCGAAGACGGACATGCAGGGCGTGACGGCGAAGCACCTGTCGTACGACTCGAAGGGCGATCTGAAGAACGGCGGCATCACGCTGTACAAGGTCGTCGGCGGCAAGTGGACGACGCTGCAGAGCGTGGGCGGGAAGTAAGCGTTTTTCGTTCTGAGCGGATAGAAAGCCCCGTGATTCAGGTCACGGGGCTTTTTTGTTTTCGGCGGTGCGCTTCCATCCCGTCACCATTGCCCCGATGAGGTTCTCCCGCGTCCACACACTCATTAGTACGGCCGCGGCGACATGCACGCACACGCAAACCTCGAGTGCGACCGACAGCCACGTATGAATCTCCTGGGGCCAGTCCTCGCCCCAGAAGGCGTCGAGCCGCATGATCCAGCCCGACAGCGCGAGTGCGAGAATCAGGAGCCACAGAAAAATCGCCATCAACCCGCCGAGCGGATTGTGGGAGACGTGATGCATCGGCTTGCTTTTCGCAAGCGATCGCAGATAGTCGAAGAAATGTGAACCCGTCGGCCACCACGCCGAAAACCGCGCATGTCGCGACCCGACGAAGCCCCACACGATGCGCGCGACGACGAGCCCCGCAGCGATATATCCGAGCACGCGATGCGTGGCATTCGTCGGCCCGAACAGATTCCAGAGAACGATGCCCGCGACCGTCCAGTGCGTGAGGCGCACCCAGACATCCCAGACTTTCACGGGCATCGTCATCGAAAGAAGAGAAGCGCTTATTCGACTTCCGACTTTACGGCTGCCAGCGTCTTCGTGTCGTAATAGATCTCGACCTTCTTGCCGACCTTGTCGTGGCCGTAGATCTCGTAGCAGTTGCCATCGACCTTGAACTTGCGGATCTTGTAGCCCTGCGACTCGAGTTGCGCCTTGGCATCCGATTCCTTCATCCACTCGCTCTTCGGGTGCGCCGTACAATCCGCCTTCGCGAACGCCGCACCCGAGAAACCCAACGCCAACGACAACGCCAGAATCTTAAGCATCGCTAACTCCCAGGTTTTTGAACTCGCTACTCTACTGCCACTAGGAGTTGCGTGCAAGAATATTGAAAGTTTGTCCCCTAGCGCTTGCCTTGCTGGCGAATTTGTTCGAGTGTCGCACCCAGCGTGCTCTGATCCTGCGGAATTCGGATCTCGATGACCGCGGGCAGACCCGAGCGCTGCGCGCGCTCGAACGCGGGCATGAACTGATCCGTCGTCTCGACCAGCTCCCCATGCGCGCCGAACGCGCGCGCATAGGCCACGAAATCGGGATTCGTGAGGCCGGTGCCGTGTACGCGGTTCGGATAATGCCGCTCCTGTGCATGCGGATCGTCCCGTATTGCGCGTTGTTCACGACGATGAAAATCACCGGCAGCCGATACTGCATCGCCGTGGCGATTTCGTGGCTCGACATCATGAAGCAGCCGTCGCCCGCGAACGCGATCACCGTTCGCTCCGGATACAGCGACTTCGCCGCGATCGCGGCGGGCACGCCGTAGCCCATTGCGCCGTTGGTCGGCGCGACCTGCGAGCGGAAGTGGCGATATGAATAGTGGCGGTGCAGCCACGTCGCGTAATTGCCCGCGCCGTTCGTGAGGATGGAGTCGGCGGGAATCGTCTCGGCGAGCTGGCGCATGATTTCGCCCAGCTGGACATCGCCGAGCATCGGGCGCGGCTTGCGCCATTCCAGATACGTGGCGTGTGCGGCCTCGCCCGCCCACGCGATGTTCGCGGGCGGCGCCAGCGCGGCGAGCATCGATGCGATTTCGGGCATGCCGGAGACGATCGGCAGATCGGCGCTATAGACGCGCCCGAGTTCCTCCGCGCCTTGATGCACATGAATAAGCGTCTGCTTCGTCTTCGGGATATCGAGCAGCGTGTAGCCGCCCGTCGTCGATTCGCCCATGCGCGGGCCGAGCACGAACAGCACGTCGGCGTCGCGCACGCGTGCGGCAAGCGCCGGATTGATGCCGAGGCCGACATCGCCCGCGTAGTTCGGATGCTCGTTGTCGAGCGTGTCCTGATAGCGGAACGCGCAGCCCACCGGCAGCTGCCACTGCTCGACGAAGCGCGCGAAGTCCCGCGTCGCCTCCTCGGTCCAGCCGCTGCCGCCCGCGATCATGAACGACTTCTTCCCGTTCGCGGGCAACTCGCGCAGAGGCTCGATCTGCGCGGGCGCGGGCGCTGCCGCCACGCGCTGATAACGCGGTGCGGCGTCGACCGTTTCGGTCAGCATGTCTTCCGGCAACGCGAGCACGACAGGTCCCGGACGGCCGGCCGTAGCGACATGAAACGCATGGCTCAGGTACTCCGGCACACGGCGCGGATCGTCGATCTGCGCGACCCACTTGGCCATCTGCCCGAACATCCGGCGGTAGTCGATCTCCTGAAACGCCTCGCGGTCCATGTGATCGCGTGCGCATTGACCAATGAAGAGAATCATCGGCGTCGAATCCTGAAAAGCGGTATGCGCGCCGATCGATGCGTGCGTCGCGCCCGGCCCCCGCGTGACGATCGCGACGCCAGGCCGGCCGGTCAGCTTGCCGACTGCTTCGGCCATATTCGCTGCGGCCGCCTCGTGGCGGCAGACGATCGTCTGGATCTACGACGTTCCGTCGTGCAGGGAATCGAGCACGGCGAGAAAGCTTTCGCCGGGCACGCAGAACACGCGCTCGACGCCGTGATGCACGAGCGCATCCATGACGAGACGCGAGCCGGTGGTTTGACCTTCGGAGGAAGCGGATTGCGGGGAAGGGACAGCGGACGCCATGCGATCAAGTCTCCAATTTTTAAGTATCCGGACCGGCGGCACCGAGACCCGGATCGTGAAGGAACTGCCCTAGAGCTTACGCCGTCGCGCGCCTGTCTGGAAAAACGCGAGGCGGAATCTTTTTCCGGCATGCGCGCATCGGCGGGTCCGTGGTTCGTCCATCAGCCGAAATACCCCTTTTTCTCACCCTTTATCCAGCGATGGGCCCAAGGTGAAGTTCGCAATAATGGCCTCACTGAAAAGCGGGCACGGCAATACGCAGGTGGCCCGCCTCGCAAAGATTGCAGTCTTACACCTAGTCGGGGGCAAGTTTGAACATTCGTAAATTCGTCGGCGCGAACAGCCGCGACGCACTGCGCCAGGTTCGTGAAGCGCTCGGGCCCGATGCCGTGGTGTTGTCCAATCGCACGCTGGACGATGGTTCCGTGGAAATCGTCGCGGTCGCGGACAGCGATATCGCCTCGATCTCGCCCGCTGCGGAGGAGCAGGCGGTGCGTTCGGGCAGCGCGTCCCGCGCGGCACTGGCAGCCGCCGCGGCCACGTCCATGCCGATGAAGCAGGCTGCAGCGAATCCCTATGTCAGCGGCGACGTGTTTTCCTCGGTCTTCGGCGCGAACACCGACGCCGGTGACGAAGACGGGCTGCCTCTCCCGGAACGCGATGCCATGCCTGCCGATGAAGCGCCGCGCACGATGGCCGAATCGAATCCGTGGCTGATCGAGCACGCGAAGCGCATCGCGCAGCATGCGTCGATGCCATCGAACCGTCCGCTGACCGCTTCGGCCGCCATCGCGCGCGGCATGGGCGTGCCGGTGCCGGTTTCCGCGCAGCAAGCGCGCAACGAGCCGACCGCGGAAACCGGCAAGTACGCGATGCGCCAGCAGCCGGCTCGCGCCGACGAAGTCGCTCTATCCGGCATCCAGCCGAAGGTCGAAACGCCGGACTGGGCGCGCGAAGCCGCGCAGGTCGCCGCGCGCCGCGCTGCGCAGAAGATCAACGCGAGCGCGCCGCACGCCGAAGCGCCGCCCCGGCCACGCCGGAAAACGCCTTCGAAGGCCTGCCCGCGAATGCGGCGGCAGTCGTGACCGAAGCGATCCGCACGCGCATGCAGCAGGTCGTCAACGAAACGGTGATGAATGAGCTCTCGTCGCTGCGCACGATGATGGAGGAGCACTTCTCCGGCCTGATGTGGGGCGAGCGTCAGCGCCGCAGTCCGACGGGCGCTGCGTTGACCAAGCGCCTGTTCGCGGCCGGTTTCTCGGCGCAGCTCGTGCGCATGATGATGGACAACATGCCGGAGATGGAAAGCGTGGAAGGCGCGCTCGAGTGGGTTCAGCAGGTGCTCGAAACGAACATCCGGTGACGGACAGCGAAGACGCGCTGATGGAGCGCGGTGGCGTATTCGCGCTGATGGGCCCGACGGGCGTCGGCAAGACGACGACGACGGCGAAGCTCGCGGCGCGCTGCGTGATGCGCTTCGGCGCGAGCAAGGTCGCGCTGCTGACGACGGACAGCTACCGTATTGGCGCGCACGAGCAGCTGCGCATCTTCGGCAAGATTCTCGGCGTGTCGGTTCACGCGGTGAAGGACGCCGCCGACCTGCAGCTCGCGCTCTCCGAGCTGCGCAACAAGCACATCGTGCTGATCGACACGATCGGCATGAGTCAGCGCGACCGCATGGTTTCCGACCAGATCGCGATGCTGTGCGGCGCGGGCCATCCGGTGCAGCGCATCCTGCTGCTCAACGCAACGAGCCACGGCGACACGCTCAACGAAGTGGTGCAGGCGTACAAGAGCGCGCCGGACCAGCCGCCGCTCGCCGGCTGCATCCTCACCAAGCTCGACGAATCTGGGCGGCGTGCTCGATACGGTCATCCGCTACAAGCTGCCCGTGCATTACGTGTCGACCGGCCAGAAGGTGCCGGAGAACTTGTACGTCGCGACCAAGCGATTCCTCATCAAGAGCGCGTTCTGCATTCCGCGCGACGGCTTGCCTTTCGTGCCCCACGACGAAGAGGTGCCGGCGTTGCTGTCGGCGCTGTCGGCTCGCGCCACGACCGAAATGCATGAGGTGCACTTTGGATAAGTTCGTGCTCGACCAGGCGGAAGGTCTGCGACGGCTGCTCACGCGCGCGGTTCGCGCGTGGTGGCGGTGGCGGGCGGGCCGGCGGGAATCGGTTGCACGTCGGCGGTGATGAATCTGGGCGCGGCGCTCTCCGTGCACGGCAAGGACGTACTCGTGATCGACGAGCATTCGAACGCCGGATCGGTCAGCCGCATCGTGGGAATCGAAGACGCAGGCGCGCTCGCCTCAGTGATGTCGGGCCGACGGGCGCTCGCGGATGTCGTCGAGCGCACGCCGTTCGGCTTCTCGCTGATCGCCGCGCCCCGCGACGAGCGCATCAGTCACGACGCCGCGCAGTGCCGCGCGCTGCTCGACGGCCCGGCGGACATCGTGCTGATCGATGCGCAACTCGATCGCCACGGCGCGCTCTCGTCGCTCGCGGCGCAGGCGCATGACTTTCTCATCGTGACGCGGGTGGCCGCGTCGGCGATCACGGAGGCGTATGCGTGCATGAAGCGCCTGCACTACGCCTAGGCAATCGGCCAGTTCTGCGTGCTCATCAATCACGTGCAGAACCCGGCCGACGCGGCGGTCGCGTTCGACAACCTCTCGGGCGTCGCCAGCCGGTATCTGGCCGTGTCGCTCGTGCAGGCGGGTTATGTGTCCGAGGATGCGCGCGTCGCTCGGGCGAAGGCGCTCTCGCGCTGCGCGGTCGAAGCGTTCCCGGCCACGGCCGCGGCCCGCGACTACCGCGCGATCACCGCGGAGCTCCTGTACTGGCCGATGCGCCCCGCGCCGTACATGCGCGCGGCGGACGGCCAGGCGGACGCGCGAATTCCGCTTGGCGACTCTGAACAGGGTGGACGGGAGGCGGCGCGTCGTGCGGCCGCGCTTCACGACTTTGTCATGAGCAGCACGGCGTCGATGTGATCAAGATAGGTGACCCCCCAGATGTATAACGCCCAAGGCAAACTCTCACAGTCGGACGTGCTGACGAAATATGCGCCGCTCGTTCGCCGGCTGGGGCTTCAGCTCGTCGCCAAGATGCCCGCGAGCGTCGATCTCGACGATCTGATCCAGGCCGGCATGATCGGTCTGATGGACGCGGCGAGCCGCTACAAGGAAGACCAGGGCGCCCAGTTCGAAACCTACGCGAGCCAGCGCATTCGCGGCGCGATGCTCGACGAGCTGCGCGCGAACGACTGGCTCCCGCGCAGCATGCGCAAGACGTCGCGCGAGGTGGAATCGGCGGTGCACAAGGTCGAGCAGAACCTCGGCCGCGCCGCGAGCGAGACGGAGATTGCCGAGCACATGAACATGCCGCTCGGCGAGTATCAGTCGATGCTGCAGGACCTGCATGGCAGCTAGCTGATCTATTACGAAGACTTCGACCGCTCCGCCGATGACGAGCCGTTCCTCGACCGCTACTGCGTCGATCGTTCGGACCCGCTGTCCGCGCTGCTCGACGAAAGCCTGCGCGGCGCGCTGATCGAGGCGATCGACAAGCTGCCCGAGCGCGAGAAGCTGCTGATGAGCCTCTACTACGAGCGCGGCCTGAACCTGCGCGAAATCGGCGCAGTGATGGAAGTCAGCGAATCGCGTGTGTGCCAGCTGCACAGCCAGGCGGTCGCGCGTCTGCGCGCGAAGCTGCGCGAGCAGGCGTGGACGGGCGTCGAAGCTTGAGCGTCCGCCCGCTGTAATGCGGGCGATTCATGTCGATTTAATTCAGTTCGTTTCGAAGTCGCGTGTTTCGGCGAACACGGTCTTGCCTTCGCCGAGACTTTTCGCGCGATACATTGCGCGGTCGGCGGCGCGCAGCACGGCGGTCATGTCGGCGCGACGCGCGGCCGCCGCGCTCGACAACAGACACGCGCCGATGCTCGCCGACACCGACCGGTCCTGCACGGATGTGAGCGTGCTCAGGACCGAATGGATGCTGTCGGCCACTGCCAGCACCGCCGAGCGATCGCGCACCTCATGCGCGAGCACCACGAATTCGTCGCCGCCAAGACGCGCGATGGTGTCCGTCTTGCGCATGCGCCGCGCGAGCAGTTGTGCGAACGACTGCAGCAGCATGTCGCCGACGGCGTGACCGTAGGTGTCATTCACTTCCTTGAAGCCGTCGAGATCGATGAGAAGGAGCGCGGTGGTGCTGTGATTATCGATGCCGTCTGCTTCGGACGCGGCCATTGCGCGATCGACGATCTGTTCCAGCGCGTAACGGTTCGATAGCCCCGTGAACGGATCGGTCGAGGACTGGCGCGCGAGATCACGGTTTGCGTTGCCGAGCCGGTCGACGAGCACGCTCAGATACACCGATGTGCCCAGCACGCTCAGTCCCAGCCCGATTGCGGCGGGAAGATTTGCGTGCCACCACGGCTGCCAGATCCCGAGCGCCACGACGATGATGAGCGCCGTCACGCACGACACGCTGAGCGTGCCTTTACCATAGCGGCATCCCGAGCCGATCAGAAACCAGAACACGACCCAGATGAGCGGCAGCGCGGTCGAACCGCCGGCAGCGAGCCCGAGCCCGAGCCCGAGCAGCGACTGATCCGCGATGGTCGTGAATGGTGAGCCGCGGCACTGACGTCGCGCTCATGCGGCTGACGACGAACAGCGTGACCGCGCCATAGGACACATAGAGGGCGACGAGGCGCGTGACCAGCGATGCGTCGCGCGACTGATGCCACCACGCGAAGACACCGTAAGCGAGCAGCACTGCAGCTCCCATCCAGACCCGGAGCGTGGCCTGCTCGCGTTCGGGATTCCGCTGCCCGGACGATGCGAAGGCATAAGTCTGGCGTGCCGCTTGGTGCGCCTGCTCCATACTGAACCCCTGGCTGGTGATTTCTTGCTGTTATGGCTTGCTGTTTTGTAATGTGGCCCCGTCGCGCGGCGTCGGTGAGAAAGCGTTGTGTCGCGTTGCACCGAGCGAGCGATCCGCTATTTTGCAACTTTTTGCAGAGGCGCTGTGTTTCGTTAGTAAGAACGGTTTTCGGGCTTCTTTTCGCGGTTCACCTCGATGCGCGACGAATCTCTTTCTTTGGCCGGTGAATGGTTGCCGGTGTGCAATAGCGAGGACGTGCCGGCGGGCGACGCGCGCGGGTTCATCGTCGCGGACGAGCGCATCGTCGTTTGGCGCGACAGCATCGCCGCGGCGCATGTCTGGCGCGATTACTGTCCCCATCGCGGGGCGCAGTTGTCGCTGGGAACCGTGATGCGGGATCAGATTGCGTGTCCGTATCACGGCTGGAGCTATGACGTCGAGGGACAGTGTTTGCGGATTCCGTCGAATCCGTCGCTGCGCCCTTCGAAGCGCGCATGCGCGATGACGTTCGCCAGCGAGGAGAAGTACGGCGTCGTGTGGATGTGTTTCGGTAAGCCCGCCTATGCGCTCGATTTCTTTCCCGAGGCCGCGATTCCAAATGGCAGGCGGATCAATCTCGCGCCGCAGACGGTGAGGTCATCGGCGCCGCGGGTCGTCGAGAATTTTCTGGATATGGCGCACTTCTCGTTCGTGCATGTGGGGATTCTCGGCGAACATGCGCACACGGAGTGCCGGATTACGAGGTCGTTGAGATTTCCGATGGCGGACTGGAGGCGCGACAGTGCCGTTACTGGCAGCCCGCAGGGATTCCGGGGCAGGGTGGCGGCGCGATGATCGACTATGTGTATCGCGTGAAGCGGCCATTGATCGCGAGCCTCACGAAGATGGCGCCGGAAGGAGCAGGGCGCGCTGCATATCATGCTGGCGGCGTCGCCGGTGATGCAGACGGAGACGCGGGCGTGGCTCGTTTCCATTCACGAAGACGACGCGACACACAGTGATCGGGAGCTCTACGACTTCAATATGGAGATCCTGATGCGGGACACGTCGATCGTTGAGTCGCAGTGGCCGAAGTGCCTGCCGCTCGATCCGGATGCAGAGCTGCATCAACGGTGTGACCGGATGGCGGTGGCGTACCGGAAGTGGTTAGCGAGGATGCGGTTTGGGTGGGGGACGTGCCCGGGCTCTGATGCGAAGCGATAGATTGCGGCACGCGTGTCAGGCGGCAAGTGGTTTCGCGTAATATGCCGTGTCAATCGTGAGTAAAGTGATTGGGTTTGTCGACATGAAACAAGATTGTATAGACCGGAGACATGGGTAACGGGTGTGTCAGGACATGGGTAACACATTTAGGGAACCTCTGCACAACTCGATTTCAGAGCGCTGACGTTTTACGCTTCGCATCGTATCGATCGCGACGATGGCCTGCGGGTGATTAGTCAACTTTTGAACCGTGGCGGCCTCGTTTTCTGAGTCTCGCGTTTCGATCCTCAAGCGCTTCAAGCATTTCAAGCGCTTCGCAAGGCCTTGCGTGCCATCCACAAATTGCCCAGCGCAAACAGCGTTGTGATCTGCGCAGTATTTTTCATCACCCCCCTATACCGGGTCTTCGTGTAGCCAAATTGCCGCTTGAGCACGCGAAACGGGTGTTCGACCTTCGCGCGGATGCCCGCCTTCAGACGTTCGATCCGATCGTAGATCGCGTCCAGTTGATCACT
>LFJH01000283.1 GCA_001189335.2 Candidatus Paraburkholderia schumanniana | reverse complement strand
GTACGTTTCGTTGAAAGATCCAGACCAAGACCAAGTTGTGTCATCGAAGATGTCCTTGAATTTCTCTTCTTTCCAGGATAGTCCAATCAGGTGCCAGGATCGGGAGTTTGGCAGAGGTTCCTTAGACTGCCAGGCGCTTGCGGCCCTTCGCACGGCGTACGTTGATGACCTTGCGGCCACCCGCGGTCTTCATGCGAACGCGGAAGCCATGGGTGCGCTTGCGGCGCGTCACGGAAGGTTGGTAAGTACGTTTCATGGTGCTCTCACTTGAGTTGAATGACCGCGCGGACTTGGCTCCAGTGTGGTCACTGCAAGCGCGATGGCCGGAGGTTCAGGAATTCTGTTATCGCGGAACCCGTTATTTAAACTGTTTTCCTATTGACCGTCAATAGGTTAGCGAAAAAGCCGAGCAGGTCGGGCCTATTTCGCATCCCTTCCGCGCGCTGATGTGACCCTGTGGATAACTCGCGCGACCTCGTCGTTTGGCGTTAGAATCTCGCCTTACTCTCAAATATCCGCCCGCTGCTTCGGCCCGCCGTTCACCCGCAAACCCTTGCGGCGTAAGCCTCCGGAGCACGCCTGTTCGGCTGTGCCGGGACTTGCCGGAAGCTTTCGGCAAGCATGGCCTGCAGGTGCGGAGCAACCATAACGACCGCATTCGATGAACGATTTCTGGGAACACTGTTCCGCACTGCTCGCGCGAGAACTCACGCCGCAGCAGTACGTCACGTGGATCAAGCCGCTGACCCCGGTCGACTTCGATGCCGGCGCGAACACCCTGCGCATCGCCGCTCCCAACCGCTTCAAGCTCGACTGGGTGAAGAGCCAGTTTTCGGGCCGTATTACCGACGTGGCGCGCGATTTCTTCGGCGCGCCGATCGACGTGCAATTCGTTCTCGATCCGAAAGCGACCGCCCGCAACGCCATCGGCGGCGGGCTGAACGCCGCGCCCCGCCCGACCGTGAGCGCACCGGCCGCGCCGCAAGCGTCTTCGGTCGTGGCGCACGCGAACGCCACCGCGCACATCAACGCGTTGGCCGCGGACGCGGCGCAGCAGTCGCAGGCGATGCAGGCCGACCAGGCCGACCTCGACCTCCCGAGCCTCGACGCCAATGAGGCCGCCGCCGGCCGGCGCACGTGGCGCCCGGGCGGCGCGCCTTCGGCCGCCGGTGAAAACGATTTCGCGTACGAGCGATCGAAGCTCAACCCCGTGCTCACATTCGACAACTTCGTCACCGGCAAGGCGAACCAGCTTGCGCGCGCGGCGGCGATCCAGGTCGCCGACAATCCCGGCATTTCGTACAACCCGCTCTTTCTGTATGGCGGTGTGGGTCTCGGCAAGACGCACCTGATATACGCCATCGGCAATCAGTTGCTGATGGACAAAGCCGGCGCGCGCATCCGCTATATCCATGCGGAGCAGTATGTGTCCGACGTCGTGAAGGCGTATCAGCGCAAGGCGTTCGACGACTTCAAGCGCTACTACCACTCTCTCGACCTGCTGCTCATCGACGATATTCAGTTCTTCTCCGGCAAGTCGCGCACGCAGGAGGAATTCTTCTACGCTTTCGAGGCGCTCGTCGCGAACAAGGCGCAGGTCATCATCACGAGCGATACGTATCCGAAGGAAATCTCCGGCATCGATGATCGCCTAATCTCGCGCTTCGACTCCGGCCTGACAGTCGCGATCGAGCCGCCCGAGCTCGAAATGCGCGTCGCGATCCTGATGCGCAAGGCGCTGTCCGAAGGCGTGAGCCTCTCCGAAGACGTCGCGTTCTTCGTCGCGAAGCATCTGCGCTCAAACGTGCGCGAGCTGGAAGGCGCGCTGCGCAAGATCCTCGCGTACTCGAAGTTCCACGGGCGCGACATCACCATCGAGCTGACCAAGGAAGCCCTGAAAGACCTGCTGACGGTGCAGAACCGCCAGATCTCGGTGGAGAACATCCAGAAGACGGTCGCCGACTTCTACAACATCAAGGTCGCCGACATGTATTCGAAAAAGAGGCCGGCCAACATTGCGCGCCCGCGCCAGATCGCGATGTATCTGGCGAAGGAACTGACGCAGAAGAGCCTGCCGGAGATCGGCGAGCTGTTCGGCGGCCGCGATCACACGACCGTGCTGCATGCGGTACGCAAGATCGCGTCCGAGCGCGGTACCGATGCACAACTGAATCACGAACTCCACGTGCTCGAACAGACGCTGAAGGGCTGATCGGCCGATTGATGCAGCGAGAAGAACGCATCCGTCGAATATTGCGTGGGAGGACCTGTTTTTTGACGAAAACGCCCCCATTTTTAGGGAGCGGTTCCGTTTTGAGGCACAATATAGGTTTAGCCGCTCATGGCCTGGGCGGCTTCGCGCAAAGCTTTCGCGAGTGACCGGCGGGGGGCCGGCAACGCGGGTTACGAGGTTGTCCGTCGGCAAATCAGGTGGCGAAACCGGCGGACGGGCCGTTAAATCAACGAAGGAACTCTATGCAACTGGTCAAGACCGAACGAGATAATCTTCTAAGGCCGCTGCAAACCGTGAGCGGTATCGTAGAACGCCGCCATACGCTGCCGATCCTCGCCAATCTGCTGATTACAAAGAACGGCGCGGATGTGTCGTTCCTCTCGACCGACCTCGAACTCCAGATCACGACCCGCGCCGATTTCGGCGTCGGCAACGACCAGGTTGCCACCACGGTCGCCGCGCGCAAGCTGCTGGACATCCTGCGCGCGATGCCCTCGGGTGAAGTGGTGCTCGACCTCTCCGACAAGCGTCTGACTGTGCGCTCCGGCAAGAGCCGTTTCGCGCTGCAGACGCTCGCCGCCGACGAATTTCCCACGGTCAACCAGGCTACAGACTTCGGCGCGAGCCTTTCGGTTCCGCAGAAGACGTTCCGCCAGCTGCTCGGCATGGTGTACTTCGCGATGGCCCAGCAGGACATCCGCTACTACCTGAACGGCATGCTGCTCGTGGTGGACGGCGACCAGCTGATGGCGGTCGCGACTGACGGCCACCGTCTCGCGTTCTCGTCGATGAAGATCGAAGGCTCGTTCCCCCGGCAGGAAGTGATCATCCCGCGCAAGACGATTCTCGAGCTTCAGCGTCTGCTGGAAGACATCGACGACGAACTCAAGATCGATATCGCCGCGCCCCAGGTGAAGTTCAGCTTTGGCCAGGTGGAGCTGGTGTCGAAGCTGGTCGAGGGCAAGTTCCCCGACTTCCAGCGCGTGATTCCAAAGTCGCACAAGAACACGTTCGAAATCGGCCGTGAAGAACTGCAGCGCTCGCTGCAGCGCGCGGCCATTCTGACTTCCGACAAGTTCAAGGGCGTGCGCTGCCTGGTCGAGCCGGGCCAGCTCAAGATCATGTCGACCAACGCGGACCAGGAAGAGGCGCAGGAAGAACTGGAGATCGCTTATCAGGGCGATACCGTCGATATCGGATTCAACGTCACATATCTGCTCGACGTGCTCGCGAATCTGAAGGTCGACACGCTCAAAGTGAGCCTGGGCGACGCCAATTCCAGCGCGCTCATCACGATTCCCGAGAACGAGGAATTCAAATACGTGGTGATGCCGATGCGCATCTGACGCGCTCAATACCGTGAACACTCCAAGGGGCGGCGCGCCCCTTTGGCGTTTTTAAGGTGTTTTGAAAAGTTCGAGCAGTAACCCAGGCAGTGACGCAGAACCGGAAAATTTCCATGACTGAAAACACAAATTCGCAACCCGACAACAAGCCCGACAACAGCTACGGCGCATCGTCCATTCAGATCCTCGAAGGTCTGGAGGCCGTGCGCAAGCGGCCGGGCATGTATATCGGCGATACGTCGGATGGCACCGGTTTGCATCACCTCGTTTTCGAAGTGCTGGACAATTCCATCGACGAAGCGCTCGCCGGTTATTGCGACGACATTCACGTCGTCATTCACGCGGACAACTCCATCTCCGTGACCGACAACGGCCGCGGCGTGCCCACGGGCCTGAAGCGCGACGACAAGCACGATCCGAAGCGCAGCGCCGCTGAAATCGTGATGACCGAGCTGCACGCGGGCGGCAAGTTCGACCAGAACAGCTACAAGGTGTCGGGCGGCCTGCACGGCGTGGGCGTGTCGTGCGTGAACGCCCTGTCGGAATGGCTGCGCCTCACCGTGCGCTGCGATGGCAAGAAGCACTTCATGGAGTTCGCGCGCGGCGTGGTGCAGAACCGCGAGATCCTCGAAGAGGACGGCGTGCAATATTCGCCGATGCCTGTCGTCGGCGATACGGAGAACCGCGGCACCGAGGTGCACTTCCTCGCGGACCAGACCATCTTCGGCAATGTCGAATTCCATTACGACATTCTCGCGAAGCGCATGCGCGAGCTTTCGTTCCTGAACAACGGCGTGCGTATCCGCTTGACGGATCAGCGCACCGGCAAGGAAGACGATTTCGCGTTCGCGGGCGGCGCGAAGGGCTTCGTCGAGTACATCAACAAAGCGAAGCAAGTGCTGCATCCGAACGTGTTTCATGCGGTGGGCGAGCGCGACAACGTGACCGTCGAAGTGGCGATGCAGTGGAATGACAGCTTCAACGAAAGCGTGCTGTGCTTCACGAATAACATCCCGCAGCGCGACGGCGGCACGCATTTGACCGGTCTGCGCGCGGCGATGACGCGCGTCATCAACAAGTACATCGTCGATAACGAGATCGCGAAGAAGGCGAAGGTCGAGACGACCGGCGACGATATGCGCGAGGGGTTGTCGTGCGTGCTGTCGGTGAAGGTGCCGGAGCCGAAGTTCAGCTCGCAGACGAAGGACAAGCTGGTGTCGTCGGAAGTGCGTGCGCCGGTGGAGGAAATCGTCGCGAAGGCGCTCGAGGACTATCTCCAGGAGACGCCGAACGACGCCAAGATCATCACGAGCAAGATCGTCGATGCCGCGCGTGCTCGCGATGCGGCGCGCAAGGCGCGGGAGATGACGCGGCGCAAGGGCGTGCTCGATGGCATCGGTCTGCCGGGCAAGCTCGCGGATTGCCAGGAGAAAGATCCGGCGAAGTCGGAGATTTATATCGTAGAGGGTGACTCGGCGGGTGGATCGGCCAAGCAAGGGCGTGATCGCAAGTTTCAGGCGATTCTGCCGTTGCGCGGGAAGGTGCTGAACGTCGAGAAGGCGCGTTTCGATAAGCTGCTATCTTCCGAGCAGATCGTGACGCTCGTCACGGCGCTGGGGTGCGGTATCGGCAAGGATGACTACAACCTGGACAAGCTGCGCTATCACCGCATCATCATCATGACGGATGCGGACGTCGATGGCGCGCACATCCGGACGCTGCTGCTGACGTTCTTCTATCGGCAGATGCCGGAGATCGTCGAGCGCGGGTATATCTATATCGCGCAGCCTCCGCTTTACAAGATCAAGGCGGGCAAGGACGAGCGGTATATGAAGGACGCGCACGAGCTCAATCAGCATATGCTGAAGCTCACGTTGCAAGGGTCTGAGCTGGTTCCGAGCGAAGGCGCTGATCCGATTTCGGGCGATGCGTTGGGTGAACTTGCGCGGGCTTATTTGCTGGCGCAGGCGGTGGTTGATCGACTTAGTCGGATTTATGACGCGGCCGCGCTGGAAGCGGTGATGGATGGGGTGGTTATCGACCTGTCATCGCAGGAGGCGGCCGAGGGTTCGGCTAAGAGGCTCGAAGAGCGGTTACGTGCTGATCCGCTAAAGCCAGAGGTTACGGTCGAGGCGGCTTACGATCAGGTGCGTGAACTGCGCTCGCTGCATATCAAGCGGCGTCATCATGGCAATGTGAAGGTCTCGGTGATCGACGAGGATCTTCAGTTGACGGCCGACTATAAGCAGCTCGTTTCTACGTCGGACACGTTCAAGGGGTTGATCGGTGAAGGTGCGCTGATCAAGCGCGGCGAGCGGTCGATGGCTGTGAGCGACTTCAAGAGCGCGATGAAGTGGTTGATCGCGGATGCCGAACGGAATGTGAGCAAGCAACGATATAAAGGCCTCGGTGAGATGAACCCCGAGCAACTCTGGGAAACGACGATGGATCCCAATGTGCGGCGTCTATTGCGCGTGCAAATCGAGGACGCGATTGCGGCTGATGGCATTTTCACCACGCTCATGGGGGATGATGTCGAGCCGCGGAGAGCGTTTATCGAGACCAATGCGTTGCGGGCGGGGAATATTGATGTGTGAGGCAACATAAGCATCTCCCGCTTCATCAAACCCGTGTTCGCGTAGCGCGTCACGGGTTTTTCTTTGTCGTCGAGCCTTGTTCAAGTTCATGAGCGCCTCCACCCTTACCGAAGTTCTTCAGCGTTTCGGCGATTTGAACATCTGGCAACGCAACGGCGAACGCGCGCCTCATAAGCCGCTTCTCATCTTGCTGGCGCTCGGATTGTTCACTCGCGGTGTCAGGGATGTCCCCTTTCGCGAGTACGAGGGCAAGCTGTGCGAACTTCTGAGAGAATTTGCTCCCCAACGTCGCACGCTTTACCCCGAAATGCCGTTCATTCGGCTGAAAAACGACGATGTTTGGGAAGTCACGGTCGACCCGACACCGGACACGATCGATCGCTTGCCGGAACGACCTGAAGAAAACGGAGCTGCGCAAGCTTAGAGGCGCTAACAGAATGACTTTTGCAGGTGTCGCCAGCATATGATGCAGCAAGCGATTTCGAGGAAAGCCTCGTGGATGAAAGCGAGGCGCTCGAAGCGAATACGCAGTCGGCGAAAGTTGTG
>LFJH01000003.1 GCA_001189335.2 Candidatus Paraburkholderia schumanniana | reverse complement strand
CGTGCGTTTGCGGCGAGTCTCGAACCCCGCACCTTGATCCGCGGCCATCGCGAGCGTCTGCTGCTTCATTGTCTTTTGCCTTTCTCGTTGCTTGTGCGCTCTATAACGCTTGACGCGCACAAGCGGTAGACTTAATCAGCATTGCCCTAAGTCGGTGGCGAAGGGATCGTGACCAACATGGGCGACTTCCTCAAGCTCGTGAAGGCGGTGTTCTGGTCGTTCTTCGGCGTGCGCCGCCGCGCGGACCTCGAAAGCGATGCGGCTCAGTTGAAACCGCTGCATCTGATCGCGGCGGGCATCATCGGCGCAGTGCTGTTCATCGTCGTGTTGCTGCTGGTCGTGCGAGCGGTAGTGGGATAGACGGAACGTCGGCCATGCCCGAGCGATGTGCGGCTGGGCAGTCGACGGCAAAAGAAAATTCAAGCAACTGGATCGAAGTGGAGAATCAACAATGAGCGGTCAAAACGAGAGCCCGTACTATTTCGTGCCGCATCCGTCGCGGCACCCGGTGATGGCCGCCAGCGGCTTGCTGATCATGCTCGTCTCGCTGGCATCGTGGGTGAACGGCCATACCTGGGGGCCGGCCGGCACGTTTATCGGCCTGCTGTTCGTGCTGTTCGTGCTGTGGCACTGGTTCGGCGATGCAATCTCCGAATCCGAAGGCGGCATGTATGGCAAGCGTGTCGACGTGTCGTACCGCTGGAGCATGAGCTGGTTCATCTTCTCCGAAGTGATGTTCTTCGGCGCGTTCTTCGGTGCGCTGTTCTATGCACGCGCGATCGCCATGCATCAGCTCGGCAGCCTCGACTACAAGCTGATCTGGCCGGATTTCACCGCCGTGTGGCCGAACAACGGGCCCGCCGCGCTCGTCGGGCATTTCCGCGCGATGGTGCCGTGGCCGCTGCCGACCATCAACACGGCGCTGCTGCTGTCTTCCGGCGCAACGCTGACGGTGGCGCACCACACGCTGCGTGAAGATCATCGCAAGAAGGCGATCATCTGGCTGGGCGCGACCGTTCTCCTCGGCCTGATCTTCCTGTTCTGCCAGGGCTACGAGTATTTCCACGCGTACAACGAACTGAACCTCACGCTCGCGTCCGGCGTGTACGGCTCGACGTTCTTCCTGCTGACCGGCTTCCACGGCTTCCATGTGTTCCTGGGCGGCACGATGCTGACCGTGGTGATGATTCGTCTGATCCGGGGGCACTTCACGGCCGAGCACCACTTCGCGTTCGAAGGCGCCGCGTGGTACTGGCACTTCGTGGACGTCGTGTGGCTGGGTCTGTACGTCGTCGTCTACTGGCTGTAAGAGGGGATGTCCGGGCGGGCGTGCGCGGGTGCGCCGTCCGCGATGCAAGACCGGCACGACGCCGGTCCGAGAGCAAAGAAGCAGTGATCAACACGCCGCCCTCGATGGTTCAAGGGGCGGCGTTGTCGTTTCGAGGGGGACGCAGACGCGCGGGAACGTGCCCCGCCGCGACAATACGCCTCGTAGGGTGGAACCCGCGCAAGGGGTTATCGTCCGAGAGGGATGCCCGGGAGAGGGATGCCCGTCGATTGAATCCAGCCCATCCAGTGGGCGAACAGGATGAAGAGGAAGAGAGAAATGGACAGCCCGACGCGCGCGGCGAGCGACCACACCATCCGCTTCGTCCTGCCCTGGTCGGTCATCATGAAGTAGAGCGCCGAACCCAGGCTGCCGATGATAAGGATGAATGCGATAGCAACGATGATGTGCATGAAACCAGCCTATGTTTTTGCTCAGGAACCACGTTGAGCAGTATTGAATTGAACCATCTCATTATCTCACTCGATGGATTGCGCCGTGCGTCGCTCGAACGGATGCCGGCGGTAAGGTTTCCCGCATGAAGATTCGCTTCTGGCCCGCGCTCCTGATTCTGATCGTTGTCGCAGTGACCGTGCGTCTGGGCTTCTGGCAACGCGACCGCGTTCATCAGAAGGAAGCGCTCAACGCGCAGATCGTCGCGTTCGAGAATGCGCCTGCGCAGCACGTCGGCGTGGAGCCGATGCCGCTCAAATCGATCGAGTTTCATCGGATCGAGGCGCGCGGCGAGTTCATGCCGGAACGCGTCGTCTATCTGGACAATCGTCCGTATAACGACCAGCCAGGCTTTTATGTCGTGATACCGCTTAAACTCGAAGGCGGCGGCTACGTCCTGGTGAATCGCGGATGGCTGCCGCGCAACATGGCGGACCGCACGGGCATCTCGCCGTACGAGACGCCGAAAGGCATCGTCGAGGTGCGGGGCATCGCGCGCGCGAACGCCTCGCAGGCGTTCGAGCTCGGCCACGGCGGATCGGCCGCGCACAAGGAGATTCGGCAGAACCTCGACATCAAGTCGTATGCCGCCGAAACCGGGCTCGCATTCCAGCCGTTCGTGATTCAGCAGACGAACGACACCGGCGACAAGCTCGTACGGGACTGGCCCGCGCCGACGCTCGGCGTCGAGCGCAACTACGGCTACATGCTCCAATGGTGGGGCATGGCGGCCGCGGCGCTCGCGTTCGGCCTGTACGCCGCGCGTCGCGCCGCGAAGAAAGGTGGAGAGCGCGACGAAGAAGCTGAACACCGCGCCTGAACCCATCGCGCTTTATTGACAGAACCGAGGCACGTTTTACCGATGCAATCACAACGCTCCACCGCCGCCGACGCCGACAAGACCCGCAGGCGGCAACGAACGGCCCCGAAAGGCTCCTGGGTCAGCGGCCGCTGGATGCTCCTGCTGCTGGCGCTCGTGTGCGCCGCACCGGTGATCGCGTCGTACCTGATGTACTACGTGTTCAAGCCGGCGGGCGGCACGACCAGCTACGGCAAGCTGATCGACCCCCAACGGCCGATTCCGGCGCAGCTCGTCGTCACCGACGAAAAAGGACAGAGCCTGCCGTTCAAGTCGCTCGAAGGCAAATGGCTGATGATCACGGTCAACGGCAGCGACTGCGACGAGCAGTGCGCGACGCGCCTCTATTTCATGCGCCAGGTGCGCGTGCTTCAGTCGGGCGAGCGCGAGCGCGTCGTAGACGTCTGGCTGCGTACCGATGACAAGCCGGTCTCCGACATCATCAAGACGGCGTATCCGCAGCCCGACACGCGCATGCTGGTGGCGGACGAGAAGGCGGTCGCCGCGTGGCTGCCCGTCGACGACGGCACCAAGCTCACGGATCACATTTTTCTCGTCGATCCGAACGGCAATCTGATGATGCGCTTCCCGAAGAACCCCGACCCGAAGAAGATCAACGCGGATCTGGCAAAATTGCTGAAGTGGTCGCGAATCGGTTAAACGCTGGTTGAAGGTAAAAGAGCATGTTTCTACTGCAACTGGGTCTGATCGGCATATGCATCGCGCTGCTGCCGCTGTCGTATGTCTGGGTGAAGGCCGATGACAACAAGTTCAAGAAGCTCGTCTGGCTGACGACGTTCCTTACGCTGGATCTCATCATGTTCGGCGGCTTCACGCGCCTGACCGATTCCGGCCTTGGTTGTCCGGACTGGCCGGGCTGCTATGGCACGTCGTCGCCGTTCATCGCGCATGCGCAGATCACGGCCGCGTATCACGCCATGCCGACCGGCCCCGTCAGCATGGTGAAGGCATGGATCGAGATGCTGCACCGCTATTTCGCGATGGCGATCGGCGTGCTGATCATCGCGCAGGTGATCATCGCGTGGACGGCGCGAGTCAGGAAGCGTCCGCTGCACGTGTCGCCGTGGTGGCCGACGGGCATTCTGGCACTCATCCTGCTGCAGAGCGCGTTTGGCGCGTGGACCGTCACGCTCAAGCTGCAGCCGGTGATCGTCACCACGCATCTGCTGCTCGGGCTGGCGCTGCTCGGCGCGCTCGGCTGGCTCGCGGCGCGCATGACGCCGATTCCCTCGCTCGACACCGCCGCCGCGCGCTGGATGCCCGCTGCGGCATTCGGATTGCGGCTGCTGGTCGTGCAGATCGCGCTGGGCGGGTGGGTCAGTACGAATTACGCGGTGCTCGCGTGCACGGACTTCCCGCTGTGCAATGGCCAATGGATTCCGCCAATGAGCTTCGAGCATGGCTTCCACCCCTGGCGCGCGCTCGGCATGACCGGCGACGGCGACGTGATCTCGCAGGACGCGCTCGTCGCGATTCACTGGACCCATCGCACCTTCGCGGTGGTCGTGGTGCTGTATCTGCTCTGGCTCGCATCGAGACTGCGACGATTCGAATCGCTGCGAAAACCCGCCAACGGCGTACTGTTGATGATCGTGATCCAGTTTCTTACCGGCATGTCGAACATCGTGCTGCAGTGGCCGCTGCCCGTCGCCGTGTCGCACAACGGCGGGGCCGCGATCCTGTTGCTGCTGCTCGTTATGCTAAACTTTCGAACCTCTTCCAGCCGTCCCGGCCGCGCCGCAGTTCCCGCGCGCGACGTCGTTTCAGCGTGACTCCACATCATGGATAGCACGACACTCAATTCCCCCATCGGCAGCCGCGCATCGCAATATCTGGCGCTGACCAAGCCACGCGTCACGCAGCTCGCCGTGTTCTGCGCCGTCATCGGCATGTTCCTGTCGACACCCGGCATGGTGCCGTGGGACAAGCTCATCGGTGGCGCCGTCGGCATCTGGCTGCTGGCGGGCGCCGCGTTCGCCATCAACTGCCTCGTCGAGCAAAAGGTCGATGCGAAGATGCGTCGCACCGCGTGGCGGCCTTCCGCGCGCGGACAAATCACCACCGCTCAAATCCTGACGTTCTCGGCGGTGCTCGGCGGCATCGGCATGTGGACGCTCTACACGTTCACCAATGCGCTCACGATGTGGCTCACCATCGCCACGTTCGTCGGCTATGCGGTCGTCTATACGCTGCTGCTCAAGCCCTATACGCCGCAGAACATCGTGATCGGCGGCGCGTCGGGCGCCATGCCGCCCACGCTCGGCTGGGCCGCCGTCACGGGCACGGTGCCCGGCGACGCCTGGATTCTCGTGCTGATCATCTTCGTGTGGACGCCGCCGCACTTTTGGGCGCTCGCGCTGTATCGCCGCAAGGACTACGAGAACGCCGGACTGCCGATGCTGCCGATCACGCACGGCGAGAAGTACACGCTGCTGAATATCTTCCTTTACACGCTCGTCCTCTTCGCGGTCACGCTGATGCCGTATATCTCGGGCATGAGCGGCGTGGTGTATCTGGCGAGCGCGATTGCGCTGGGCGCGGGCTTCATCGGCTATGCGTGGAAGATGTATCGCGACTATTCCGATGCACTCGCGCGCAAGACCTTCCGTTACTCGATCGTGTATCTGTCGCTGCTGTTCGGTGCGCTGCTGGTGGATCACTATGTGCGCACGGTGATTGGCGTATGACGACCTTTCTTCGTCGCTTGCTCGCCCTGCTGATTTTCGCGGCGCTGCTTTCCGCGTGCGAGAAGGCGCCCGACTTCAAGAATCTCGACATCACCGGCAACAAGCAGTTCGGCAGCGATTTCTCCCTGCCCGACACGCACGGCAAGACGCGCACGCTCGCGGACTTCAAGGGAAAGGCGGTCGTCCTGTGCTTCGGCTATACGCACTGCCCGGACGTGTGCCCGACCACGCTCGCCGAGCTCTCGCAGGCGATGCAGCAGCTCGGCGACAAATCGAAGGACGTGCAGGTGCTGATGGTCACGGTCGACCCGGCGCGCGATACGCCCGAGCTTCTCGGTCAGTATGTGGCGGCGTTTAACTCATCGTATATCGGCTTGCGGCCGGCGAACGATGCGCAACTCGCGCAACTGGCGAAGGATTTCCGCGTCTACTACGCGAAGTCGACGGGCAAGATGCCCGACGATTACACGATGGATCACACCGCCGCGAGCTACATCTTCGACAAGGACGGGAAGCTGCGTCTTTTCGCGCGCGACGGGCAGGGCGTCGAGCCGTGGGTCCACGATCTGAAGCTGCTGATCGATTGATGGCGCAAGCGGCCCGTCGGACAGCTATTCGATTTCACGTTTCCGAAGAAGGCTCGGGCAGATTGAGGTCGGGCGCGAGTCGCGTCGCCTTGAACTCGGTGATTTCGTAATGTGCGAGCTTCTGCCGGGCGAACGGATTCTCCGCGATGATCTGATCGAGCCGCTCCCGTTCGATGCCCGATGCCAGGATGATGCCGCCATCGCGCGGCACCTTCGGCCCCGCGATCACGAAGGTGCCGGCCGCAAAATAACGTTCGAGAAAGAGGCGATGCGCATCGAGCGCATCGTCGATTTCGGCGAGCGCGCCGGTATAGCGCAAGTTGATCGCATACATGTGGGTTCCCTCCGGCGCACGAAATTGTGACGTTTTGTCGCGATTCTATCCGCACCCTGCGCCGCGTGATATCGACATGAGCAATCTGTATTTTCGTTTGCACCAAGGCTGTGCGAACATCCGTCACCGCCGTTTGTATCGTTGACCGAAGAAGAGTCCGGTCATCTCCAGCAAGAAAGCATCATCGAAACAGGAACAGCATGCAGCGCAGAAATTTGCTCAAAGCTCTCACCGCCGTGGCGGCGTCCGCCGCTTTCTTCACGAGCTTCGCCGCTCACGACGATGACAAGGTGATCAAGGTCGGCACGATCAGCGGCCCCGACGCACAAATCTGGCAAGTCGTGCAGAAAGTCGCGAAGCGCGAAGGGCTCAATGTGAAGGTCATCGAATTCAACGACTACGTCCAGCCGAACGCAGCCCTCGACGCCGGCGATCTCGACGCCAACAGCTTTCAGCATCAGCTGTATCTCGACAGCCAGATCAAGTAACGCGGCTACAAGATCGTCAGCGCGGGCCTGACCTACATCTCGCCGCTCGGCGTGTACTCGAAGAAGCTGAAGTCGCTGAAGGATCTGCCGCAAGGCGCCAAGGTCGCGGTGCCGAACGATCCGTCGAACGAGAACCGCGCGCTGCTCCTTCTGCAAACGCAGGGCGTGATCAAGCTGAAGGCGGGCGCGGGCACAAACGGCAACAACGCGACGGCGCTCGACGTTGCGGAGAATCCGAAGAAGATCAAGCTCGTCGAGCTCGACGCCGCGCAACTGCCGCGCACGCTCTCGGATGTCGACGCCGCCGCCATCAACACGAACTTTGCGCTGGCGGCCGGCCTGCAGCCGACCAAGGACGCAATCGCGCTCGAAGACGTACACAGCCCGTACGCGAATCTCATCGCCGTGCGTGCGAAGGACAAGGATCAGCCGTGGGTGAAGAAGCTCGTCACCGCGTACCAGTCCGAAGACGTGCGCCAGTTTCTGAAGAGCGAGTTCAAGGGCTCGGTGGTACCTTCGTTCTGAGCCAGGCGCGCGGGCATTCTTGTATGTCGACGGCGTCCCGCGGGACGCTGTTAAATCCAACCTTGGGGTGCAGTTCAGACTGCCCCGCTGTATAGGTTTGTCGGGCGCGGCTTCTAATCGAGAGCCGGGCCCATCCGCGCTCACCACGAGCCGGGATGTATTTGCGCAGGCCCTTTCATACCGGGCCACCGGGCACCGTCGCGAAAAATCCGGCTGAGCATACATTCGCGGTCTGCCACGGCGCTCAGTCGACGCACATCTGTTGCAGTTTCCTCTGCCACACCACGTCCGTCGAGCCGTCGTGCACAGGCGTAAAGCCCGTGCGCATCAGCAGTCCGCACACATCTTCCCGAGGCTCTTCGAGGCGGCAGATCACTTGCTCGTAGCGCGCGCCGTAAGCGAAGTTCGTGCACGTGGCGACGAGCCGCTCACCCAGGCCGCGCCGGCGCGCGCTCGGTTCTACGAATAACAGCTCGATGCGGGCTCGTGTTTCCGAATCCTCTGTAAGCAAGGCGGCGCCGACACGCGCCGCACTGTTCTGTTCGGCGATCCAGCACGCGATGCGGGGCGCGTTCGTCTGCATTGCAGAGAGGAAACGGGCCACCAGTCCCGCGGCGAGCGCCTCGCTTTGGAGCTTCGGACGCCCGCCCGGACAGAGAAGCGCGTGCCGTTCGATCATTCAGCCGAAGTCTCCACCGCGCGGCACGCGCAGGCGCATTTCGACATCCATGCACGACGGTGACAGCAGTCTTTCGATGTCCGCCATTGCCGTGCACAGCTGCTCGGTCTCCGCAACTGTCAGCTTCTTGAGCAGCGCCGCAGTTTCAGCCGGTACGTGCAGGTCGATTTCGTCGACCTTTTCCTTGGCCTCCGGTGTGATCGAGAGC
Source organism: Candidatus Paraburkholderia schumanniana (assembly GCA_001189335.2). Classification (GTDB taxonomy): domain Bacteria; phylum Pseudomonadota; class Gammaproteobacteria; order Burkholderiales; family Burkholderiaceae; genus Caballeronia; species Caballeronia schumanniana. The sequence continues at coordinate 31,169 of LFJH01000003.1, read as the reverse complement.
AGATGCGTGCGGCCATCCGAATCGTTCTTTCGCCGCACGACGAGGCCGAGCTTCTGGAAGTTGTTGATCAGGCGGCTCAGATAGCCCGTATCGAGTTCGAGATTGCGCGACAGGTCGGCGGCCGTGCTGGCCCTCTGCTGCGCGAGCTCGTGCAGGATGCGCACCTCGGTCAGGGAAAGGGAGCTCTTGTGTAGCCGCTCGTGGAGCGCGCCGGTATGACGCGCGTAGAAACGGTTGAAGCGGCGAACCGCCTCGACGGCCCGGCACGGATTAGGATGACCCATCGCTTTGATCTCTCAACGTTTTTGAAATTAATTTTCAATCCGAACTAATGTAAGCATTGTGCCAAGAAAGAACGGTCGTGCGAATACGAAAATGCCCGAAATTTGGGTATTCCGGCGGTTCAAAGCCAGCTGGGCAAGTGGGCTTTACGTACGGGTAAATCTAGATGATCCTGGCGTTTTATTCCGGGCCTATAAACAAGCCTCAACTCTTTGATTTTTCGTCAATTTCTATGATCGACCTAAAGCCGTGTCTCAGCTTTGACTGGTATTATGTTGGTTATATAATGGGCTCAAATTCGATAGCAGCGAGGAGCGTTAGATGGGGCACCGCTGGCAAGACCTGACACCCGACGCGCAAAGAGACACGCCGCTCTATCTGCAGCTGGCATCGCGGCTCGCCCAGGCGATCCACGCGGGAACTTGGACGGCGGGCGAGGCGCTGCCATCGGAGCGGTCGCTGTCGGAAGGGGTCGGGGTGTCGCGCATCACCGCGAGAAAGGCCATCGCGCTGCTCGTCGAACAAGGTCTGATCCGGCGCGTGCGCGGCGCGGGCAACTTTATCATACCGCGCACCGAAGATCCGCTTTCCCGCCTCACCGGCTTTACTCGAAAGATGGAGCAGCGCGGTTTCAAGCCGGACTCCGTATGGCTCGATCGCGGACTGCGCGCAGCGAATCGCGAAGAGACCGTGCGTCTCGGATTGTCTCCGGGCGCGGCCGTTGCGAGCCTCAGACGACTGCGGCGCGCCGACGGCATCGTGATGGCGGTCGAGCACTCCGCCTTGCCCGCCACTGTCGTGCCGGACCCGCTCGCGATCGGCGCGTCGCTCTATCGCTATCTGGAGGAGCGCGGGCTGTCGGTCGTGCGTGCATTGCAGCATTTTCGCGCGGTGAACGCGGGCGTGGAGGTCGCGCGGCTGATGGGCGTGGCGCCGCGCGCCGCGCTGCTGGTGATCACGCGCATCGGCTATTCGGCCGATCAACGCGCGATCGAACTGACGGATACCTACTGCCGCGACGACTACTACGACTTCGTCGCGGAATTGCACCGATGAGCGCCGGCACAGGCGCGCACGACACAACGAAGCATCGAGGGTTGACAGAACAACGAGAGGATCCGGGCAAGCCGTTCGCTCCATCCGTCGCGCAAGCCGGCTTGCAGGATGGCGCGGGCGGCACCGGACCTCATTCAGGCATTGCGTACTTCCAGAGACATTCATGCTGAAAGGAAACATACTCACGACCGACGGCTGGATCCAGGGCACGGTTCACTTCGAGAACGGCCGCGTGACGGCGCTCGAAGGCCAGATCCGCTCGCCAACGACGCGCCGTACATCCTGCCCGGCTTCATCGACCTGCATGTGCATGGCGGCGGCGGGCGCGACATCATGGAAGGCGGCGACGCGGCCGACACCGTCGCGCGCCAGCACGCACAGCACGGCACGACGAACCTACTCGCCACCACCATGACCGCGCCGCGCGACGAGCTCATGCAGGTCGTCGCGGGACTGGGCGAACAGGCGAAGCGCCGCGCGGCAGGCGCGCCCGCGTGCTGGGCGTGCATCTCGAAGGTCCGTACATCAATCCCGGCAAGCTCGGTGCGCAGCCGGACGCGGCCGCCGTCGCGGTGCGCGACGAAGTGCTGAAATACCTCGAGCTCGCGCCGATTCGCGTGGTCACGATCGCGCCGGAGATCTCCGGACATCTCGACATCATTTCCGAAATGGCCTCGCGCGGCGTGCGCGTGCAACTCGGCCATTCGCTCGGCACCTACGACGCCGCCGTCAATGCGCTCAAGCACGGCGCGCGCGGCTTCACACATCTGTTCAACGCCATGTCGCCGCTGCATCACCGCGATCCGTGCATGGTCGGCGCCGCGCTCGCGCATGCCGAATACGCCGAGCTCATTCCCGATCTGCTGCACGTGCATCCGGGCGCCATCCGGGCCGCGATGCGCGCGATTCCGCGTCTCTATGTCGTGACCGACAGCACGTCGGCGGCCGGCATGCCCGACGGCGAGTATCGCCTGGGCAGCCAGCACGTCACCAAATGCATGGGCGGCGTGCGCCTCGCGGACGGCACGCTCGCCGGCAGCACCCTGACGATGGACCAGGCGCTGCGCAATCTCGTTTCGCTGGGCATTCCGCTCGCAGACGTCTCGAATCGGCTGTCGCGCTATCCCGCCGACTACCTCGGACTCGAAGACCGCGGCCGCATCGCACGCGGCGCATGGGCGGATCTCGTCGTGCTCGACCGGGATCTCGCGCTGACCGCCACGTATGTCGAAGGAGAATCAATTGTCGAATATGCTTAACGAGGCTCTGGAGTCCGCGGATGTCGTCGCGGCCCAGCTCGCCGATACCTCGCGCATCGAGGCGCTCGCCATCAAGCTCGCCGAACAGCCGCGCCATGTCGCGCTGACAGTCGCGCGCGGTCCGTCGGACCACGCCGCCAGTTATTTCGCAAGCCTGACGATGAGCCGCATCGGCGTGCCCGTGGCCTCGCTGCCGATGTCGGTCGCGACGCTGCAACAGGCGCCGCTGCGCGTGTCCGGTCAACTCGCCGTCGCGTTCTCGCAGTCCGGCAAGAGCCCCGATCTCGTCGGCACGATGCAGGCGCTGCGCGACGCAGGCGCGTTTACCGTCGCGGCCGTCAATGTCGCGGGTTCGCCGCTCGAAAGCGCCTGCGAATACTTCCTGCCTTTGCTCGCCGGGCCCGAGTTTTCGGTCGCCGCGACCAAGAGCTATATCGCGATGCTGTCGCTGTCGGCTATCGTGGTCGCTCATGTCCAGCGCGACGTCGACTTGCTGAAGGCGCTCGAATCGCTGCCGGACAAGCTGCGCGCCGCGGGCCGGCTCGACTGGACGCGCGCCGTGAATGAGCTGAAGGACGTCGATCGCATGATCGTCATTGGCCGCGGTCTCGGGCTCGCGATTGCGCAAGAGGCGGCGCTCAAGCTCAAGGAAACCTCGGGCATCCAGGCCGAGGCGTTTTCCAGCGCGGAAGTGCGTCATGGACCGATGGAAATCATCGACCGCGGCTATCCGCTGCTCGTGTTCGCGCCGCGCGGGCCGGAGCAGGCGGGCCTCATCCAGCTCGCCGCGGACATGCGGGCTCGTGGCGCGCGCGTGCTGCTCGCCGCGCCTGACGATGTCGCGGACGCGGAGCTGCCGCTCGTCGCCACCGATCATCCGGCGCTCGATCCGATCGCCGCAATCCTTTCGTTCTACGTGATGGCCGCGGGTCTGGCCGCTGCGCGCGGGCGCAATCCCGACGCGCCGCGCCACCTGAACAAGGTCACCGAAACCCATTGAGTGAGAAAGCCGATACGCCGTGCCGAGGAGTCCCTGTTGAACCATTCCATCGATAACCCGAACGACGTCGTGCTGCTCGCGCCGTTCACCGGCCCTGTCGTGCCGCTCGCCGAGGTGCCGGATCCCGTGTTCGCCGAGGGCATGTTCGGCGACGGCATCGGCATCGATCCGCTCGACAACGTGCTCGTCTCGCCCTGCGACGGCACGATCACGCACCTCGCGCGCACCCATCACGCGGTGACGCTGCGCACGAAAGAGGACGCGGAGATTCTCGTGCATATCGGCATTGATACGGTCGAGCTGGGCGGCGAGGGCTTTGCTCCAATGGTCGAGCAGGGTGCGACGGTGCGCGCTGGTCAGCCGCTGATCGAATTCAATGCCGATTACGTCGCGCAGCACGCGCCGAGCCTCGTCTCGGTGATCGCGGTCGCGAACGGCGATGCCTTCGACGTCGTCGAGCGTGCCGGCCGCGGCGTGTTGAAGGCGGGCTCGCGCTTGCTGGTTCTGCGCGCAAAGGCTGGCGAGAAGGCGCAAACGGCGCGCTCAGGCGCGGCCGTCATGGAAGAGGCACGCCGCAGCCTGACGCTGGCGCACGCGGGCGGCCTGCATGCGCGTCCGGCGGCGCGCGGCTTCGACGCAAGGGTCGAGGTGCGCTACGAGGGCAAGAAGGCGCCGGTGGAAAGCGTCGTCGGCCTGCTCGGTCTCGGAGCGGGCGAGGGCGCGACCATCGAACTGCTCGCGATCGGTGCGCAGGCGCAACAGGCGGTCGAGGCCGTCGCGGCCGAGTTGCTGCGCGCCGCGCAAGGCGAAGTCGAAGAGACGCCGGCGCGCGAGAAGTCGCCGGCGCCGGTCGCGAAGGCGACCGTAGCGGGCGAGCCGCTGCCGCCGAATACGCTCGCGGGCGTGTGCGCCGCGCCGGGCATCGCGATCGGCAAGCTGGTGCGCTGGGACGATCAGGAAATCGTGCCGCCGGAACAGGCGAGTGGCTCGTCGGCGGCGGAAAGCCGGGCGCTCGACAAAGCCATCGCTCAGGTCGATGCCGAACTCGGCGAAACCGTGCGCACCGCGTCGCAGCGCGGCGCGGTGGGGGAAGCGGGCATTTTCGCCGTGCATCGGGTGCTGCTCGAAGATCCTACGCTCCTCGATGCCGCTCGCGACCTGATCAGCCTCGGCAAGAGCGCGGGCTTCGCGTGGCGCGAGGCGATCCGCGTGCAGATCGCGCTGCTCTCCAGCGTGCAGGATGATCTGCTCGTCGAACGTGCGGCCGATCTGCGCGATATCGAAAAAGCGCGTCCTGCGCGCGCTCGGCCTCACCAACACGGCGGCGCGCGAACTGCCCCAAGAGGCCGTGCTCGCGGCCATCGAATTCACGCCGTCGGATCTGTCGTCGATCGACCGAACGCGCGTCACCGCGCTCGTGATGTCGCGGGGCGGTGCCACTTCGCACGCGGCGATCATCGCGCGGCAGGTGGGCATTCCGGCGCTTGTCGCCGTCGGCGATGCGCTCCACGCGATTCCGGAGGGCACGCAAGTGGTCGTGGATGCATCGGCGGAACGCATCGAGCATGCGCCGACCGAAGTCGACGTCGAACGCGCTCGCGCCGAGCGGGACCGTCTCGCCGGCGTGCGCGAAGCGAACCGCAGGATGTCGCAGCAAGCGGCATCGACGAAGGATGGCCGAGCGATCGAAGTCGCCGCGAACATCGCCACGCTCGAGGACGCGAAAGCCGCCGTCAAAAACGGCGCGGATGCCGTCGGCCTGCTGCGCACCGAACTGCTGTTCATCCATCGCCAGTCGGCGCCGACCGTCGCGGACCACGCGCAGAGCTATCAGGGCATCGTGGACGCGCTGCAAGGCCGCATGGCGATCATCCGCACGCTCGATGTCGGCGCGGACAAGAAAGTCGACTATCTGACGCTGCCCCCGAGGAAAACCCGGCGCTCGGTCTGCGCGGCATCCGTCTCGCGCAGGTGCGGCCCGACTTGCTCGACGATCAGTTGCGCGGCCTGCTCGCCGTGAAGCCGGCGGGCGCGGTACGCATCCTCCTGTCGATGGTGACGGACGCCGGCGAATTGCAGCGCCTGCGTGCACGCATCGACGAACTGGCGCGCGAAGCCGACCGCACCGAGCCGATCGAAGTCGGCGTGATGATCGAAGTGCCGTCGGCGGCGCTGCTCGCCGATCAGCTTGCGAAGTACGCGGATTTCCTGTCGATCGGCACCAATGACCTCACGCAGTACACGCTCGCGATGGACCGCTGCCAGCCCGATCTCGCCGCGCAGTCCGACGGCCTGCATCCGGCGGTGCTGCGCCTCATCAAGGCAGCCGTGCAGGGCGCGGAGAAGCACGGCAAGTGGGTGGGCGTATGCGGTGCGCTCGGCGGCGATCCTGTCACGGCGCCCCTGCTCGTCGGCCTCGGCGTGACTGAATTGTCGGTCGATCCGGTATCGGTGCCCGGCATCAAGGCGCGCGTGCGCAATCTCGATTACCAACTGTGCCGCCAGCGCGCCGAGGACTGCCTCGCGCTGGAATCGGCACAGACAGTAAGAGCGGCAAGCCGCGAAATCTGGCCGCAGGACTGAACGTGTGTCGACCGGAGTTAGCGCTTCAGCGCTTACTCCGGTCCCATGCAAAGCTCGACCGAGTTGGCGCTTCAGCGTCTACTCTGGCCCGCGCAGCGCCCGGTGGTCGGTTTCGCGGAGCCTTTCAACAATCCACCGAAGCAGTAACGACACAAGACTTATATCTTTGGAGAACCCGATGGACGCCAACCCGTTTGCAAAGATGCAGCGACTCGGCCGCGCGCTGATGCTGCCGATCGCCGTACTACCGGTGGCCGGCCTGCTATTGCGTCTCGGCCAACCCGATGTCTTCAACATCAAGATGATCGCCGCCGACGGCGATGCGATCTTCACCAACCTGCCGCTGCTCTTTGCCATCGGCGTCGCAGTAGGCTTCGCGAAGGACAACAACGGCACGGCGAGCCTCGCCGGTGCGATCGGCTATCTGATCGAAGTGGCCGTGATGAAGGACATCAACGACAAGCTCAACATGGGCGTGCTGTCGGGGATCATCGCCGGGATGGTGGCCGGCTACCTCTATAACCGATACAAGGACATCAAGCTGCCCGAGTATCTGGCGTTCTTCGGCGGCAAACGTTTCGTGCCGATCGTCACGGGCGTCGCCTGTCTGATTCTCGGCATCGTGTTCGGCTACGTATGGCAGCCGGTGCAGGCGGCCATCGACGCCGCAGGCAACTGGCTGACGACCGCGGGCGCAATCGGTACCTTCGTGTTCGGCGTGCTCAACCGCATCCTGCTGGTGACGGGTCTGCATCACATCATCAACTCGCTCGCGTGGTTCGTGTTCGGCTCGTTCACGCCGCCGGGCGGCGGCGCGGTGGTGCACGGCGACCTGCATCGCTTCTTCGCGGGCGATCCCACCGCGGGCGGCTTCATGACCGGCTTCTTCCCGATCATGATGTTCGGTTTTCCGGCCGCGAGCCTCGCGATGTTTCACGAAGCGCCGAAGGAGCGCCGCGCGGTGGTCGGCGGCCTGCTGTTCTCGATGGCCCTGACCGCGTTCCTGACGGGTGTGACCGAGCCGATCGAATAGCTTCATGTTCCTTGCGCCGGTTCTCTACGGCATCCACGCGGTGCTGACCGGCCTGTCGCTCGCGATCTGCTCGGCGCTCGGCATCCATCTGGGCTTCACGTTCTCGGCGGGCGCCATCGACTATGTGCTGAACTACGGCCTGTCGCAGCGCGGCTGGCTAACGCTCGTTGTGGGCGTCGTGTACTTTGTCATCTACTACGGCCTGTTCCGCTTCTTCATCCGCAGGTTCAACATGGCGACGCCGGGCCGGGAGCCTGCGACGACCGACGCCGAAACCGATGCGCAGGCAACCGTCGAAGGAGGTCTGATTCCGCCGCTGCCGGTCGCGGCGGTCGCGTCGGTATCGGCACGCGTGCCGCGAAGTACATCGCGGCGCTCGGCGGCGCGTCGAACCAACGGCGGCGGCGCTGCGCCGTAGCCGGCATGATGCGGTGACCCATTCGCTGTAGCAGAGCGGCGCCTTCGGGCGCCGTTTTCGCTGCAGCGCACGTCGACCAAAGACAAAGCCCGCCGTCGTTAGACGGCGGGCTTTGCAATTTCTGCTAAAGCACAGCGAGTGTTACGCGTAATCGTGCAGCGCCGAGCGCATTTTCTTCATCGCGCTCGCCTCGATCTGACGAATGCGCTCAGCCGATACGCCGAACTCGTCGGCCAGTTCGTGCAGCGTCTTGCCGCCCGACCCGTCGTCCTGCACTTCCAGCCAGCGCGCCTTGATGATGCGGCGGCTGCGCTCGTCCAGCGACTCAAGCGCGTCGACGAGGCTATCGCTTTGCAGCTTGTCGAACTGGCGCGCGGCGATGACGTTCGTGGGCTCGTTGTGCGAGTCCGCCAGATAGGCGATCGGCGCGAACGCTTCCTCGCCGTCCTCGACCTGGCCTTCGAGCGCGATGTCGCCGCCCGACAGACGGGTTTCCATCTCCGCGACTTCCTCGCGCTTCACGTTCAACTCGTTCGCCAGACCGTCGATTTCGTCGGGCGTGAATGCCGAGTGACCGGTCTTGTGGCTACGCAGGTTGAAGAACAGCTTGCGCTGGGCCTTGGTCGTCGCGACCTTCACCATGCGCCAGTTGCGCAGGATGTACTCGTGAATCTCGGCCTTGATCCAGTGCATCGCATAGGACACCAGGCGCACGTTTTGCTTAGGGTCGAAGCGCTTCACGGCCTTCATCAGACCGATGTTGCCTTCCTGAATCAGGTCCGCGTGCGGGAGGCCATAGCCCAGATAGTTGCGAGCGATCGACACGACGAGGCGCAGGTGCGAAAGCGCCAGCTGGCGCGCCGCGTTCAGGTTGCCTTGCTCGTGGAATTCGGTGGCGTACTGACGTTCCTCTGCCGGCGAAAGCATCGGAATACGGTTCACTGCCTGTATGTATGAGTCGATGTTGCCAATCTGGCCGGTCAGCATCGACGACTGTGCGTACGTCAGCGCGCCTGTCGAAGAGGCCTTGGCAGGTGCCGAGCTCACAACATTCGGAAGGGTCATCGCATTGGTCACGCTCATAAGCTCCTTATAACAGTTCGCTTGCCGCACTGCGGCAGCGGCAAGCCAAGTACGATATTAGCACTCCCATCAGGCGAGTGCTAAGTATTAGAGGCGGAAGCAATGTGGGGTGCTCATGCCTAAAAAAAGAGTTCGCGGCTTAATTCGTTGTCCCGTCTGGGAATCATCTGCGCGGCATTCGGGCTTGCGTCCGCTGCCGCACACGCGGACCGGTTCGGCGTTCAGGTCGGTAGCGGCGTGGCCGACCGCGACATCAAGAAGGCCGATCTCGGCGTGGTCTGGGACCCTGGCCTCAACTGGTGGGAGATCGGCGGCTTTCACTTCACGCTGCTGGGTGAGGAGCATGTTTCGTATTGGCATTCCACTGAAGATAACGCCGTGAACCCGAACGTCTGGGAATTCGGCATCACGCCGGTGGTGCGCTTCGTGAAAAGCGCGGGCTATTTCCGGCCGTTCATCGAGGCGGGCATCGGCGTGCGGCTGCTCTCGCACACCCGCATCACGAACGACTTCACCGTGTCGACGGCATTCCAGTTCGCGGATATGGTCGGCGTGGGCATGATCTTCAGCGAGAAGCAGAACTATCAGGCGGGCTTTCGCTTCCAGCATGTTTCCAACGGCGGTATCAAAGAGCCGAATCCTGGTATAAATTTCAGCCAGCTATATCTGCAATACAACTTCTGACGAGGCGCCGGCACATCGGTTCCTCGACACAAGGAGAACCGACAGATGCCGGCAAAAACCATTGAGGCCATACGCGGCCTCGAGCGCGACCGCTTCCGTGCCATGGTCGAGGGCGACGGCCCGACCCTGGATGCGCTGCTGGCTGAAAACGTCAGCTATGTCCACACGAACGGCAAGCGGGAGACGAAGCGCCAGTTCATCGACGCCATCACGGCAGGCCGCCGCCGCTATCGCCAGATCGAGATTCAGTCACAGGACGTGCTTCCCGCCGGCCGCGACACGTGTCTGGTTGTCGGGCCGCGCGCTGGTGGAGATGGAATCGAAGAACGGGGCGCTGCTGTTTCCCATCGCCTATACGGCCGTTAATATCCAGACCGAAGGCCAGTGGCAGTTGCTCGCGCTTCAGGCGACGCGCGTGGCGCTGGAATAGCGCCGCGCACGCCACGTTACGCCGGACCTTGCGCCGGGACTTTACGCCGCCTCCATCGTCTCGTCCCGCGGTTCGGGCTCAGCGACGCGTCCGGAGCGGTTCACCGCGCTCACGACGGCATCGGCGACCGCGACCGCCGCATTCGCATGGACCGCGACGCCGAACCGGGTCTGACCGTCGCCTACGCGGCAACCGACGAACGCCGCCGTATCGCCGCCCGCCGTGACGGCCGTTTCGAACCAGTTCACGCTCGCATCGACGCCCAGTGTCGCCGCGACCGTCTGCGCCCAGACGTCGCCGCTTCTCGCGCTCCCTGCCGGCGCGACGCAAACGCGCCGCCCGAATACCGACAACGTCGAGGCATCGACGCGTGAAACCGGTCCGCCGGCGTCGAAATATTCTCGCTTGAAGAGGGCGCAGACCGCCTCGTCGCTGATTTTCTCGCCCGATGCATCTGCGAGTTCTTGCACGGCGTGACTGAACTCGATCTGCACGCGGCGGGGCGGCGTAAAGCCGAGCCCGCGTTCGAGCAGATAGGTCGCGCCGTCCTTGCCGGACTGGCTGTTCACGCGAATGACGGCGTCGTAGCTGCGGCCGAGATCGGCGGGATCGATCGGCAGATAGGGCACTTCCCAGACCGTGCCGGGCACGCGCTGAGCGAAGCCTTTGCGGATCGCGTCCTGATGTGAACCGGAGAACGCCGTGAAGACGAGATCGCCCGCGTACGGATGACGCGGATGCACCGGAATCTGGTTGCAGTGCTCGACCACGCGGCGCACGGCGTCGATGTCGGAGAAATCGGGCCAGGATCGATGCCCTGCGTGTAGAGATTCATCGCGAGCGTCACGAGATCGACGTGCCCGTGCGCTCGCCGTTGCCGAACAGGCAGCCTTCGACGCGGTCCGCGCCCGCCAGCACCGCGAGCTCGGCGGCAGCAACCGCCGTGCCGCGATCATTATGCGGATGCACCGAGAGGACGATGCTGTCGCGAAAGCCCATGTTGCGGTCCATCTACTCGACCTGATCGGCGAAGACGTTAGGCATGGCGGCCTCGACCGTCGCGGGCAGGTTCACGATCATCTTGTGATCGGGTGTCGGACGCCACATCTGCGCCACGGCATCGCACACCTCGCGCGCGAACGAGCTCAGTCATGCTGAAGGTCTCGGGCGAGTATTGATAGATCCAGTGCGTCTCCGGCCTTGCCGCCGCGCATTCCTTGATGATGCGCGTCTCCTCGACCGCCAGCGCCTTCACCTCTTCCTTCGACTGGTTGAACACGATGCGGCGGAACGACGGCGCGATCGCGTTGTAGAGGTGCACGATCACGCGGCTCGCGCCCTCGACCGCTTCGAACGTGCGCTCGATCAGTTCGCGGCGCGACTGCACGAGCACTTCGATGGTGACGTCGTCCGGGATGCGCTTTTCGTCGATCAGCTTGCGGACGAAATCGAAATCTGTCTGCGATGCCGACGGGAACCCCACCTCGATCTCCTTGAATCCCGTTGCCACCAGCATCTCGAAGAATTCGAGCTTGGCCGCGATGCTCATCGGCTCGATCAGCGACTGGTTGCCGTCGCGCAGATCGGTGCTCATCCAGATGGGCGCCTTCTCGATCGTGCGATTCGGCCAGCGGCGGCCGTTCAGACGGACTTGCGGAAACGGGCGGTATTTCTCGGCGGGGCTCGGCATCGTGATCGTCGACCTATTTTTGGACGAGTGGCGTAGCGCCTGCGAGAGAGGCCTTGTCCGGCGGCTGGCCGGGCGTGGCGGGATGCACGCGAAACCGGGCGGCGCGCGCGTTCGCACGGATCACCAGCGATGGTGACGCCTGCGACCAACGTGAACGTGCGCGAAGCAGCGTGCATTTAACCCTCGCGTTTCCGTTTCGCGGGATGCGCGAACGAAAAGCTGACGACTACAGGTGGTAAGAAAAGGAACTACGGGAACTGCCGGAGGACCGCACGCCTTGCGACGCACGGCGCTACGTCTGGCGACTTACGCTAGACGTAGCGATAGGGGCCGCGCTAGGCGGCCCGAAATAATTCGGAGGGAGGAAGGCTGGATGAAGCTCATGCCCTCGACTTTAAACCAGCGCTGAAGACTGTGTCAAATCGGGTTTGGCTGATTGTCGAGCGGCTTTCGCACGACATTCGCGATCACCTCGACTTGCCGCGCGACCGCGGTCGGCACCGGAACGTCGCCGCGCAGCACCGATTCCATCCAGCGCGCGGTCGTGGCCGCGTCGAGTGCCTCGGGCAGTTCGACGTGCGGCGCGTGCGGCTGCGAATGCTCCGGCGAGATCAGCGTTTCGACGCGGTCGTCGTGGAACCAGTCGGCCTGCACCTGACGGCGCGTATCGGCGACGGCTTCGCCCTTCGTGCCGCGCGCGAGCAGCGCGCTGCCCGACGCCGCATCGGGATGCGCGGTGAAAAGCCCGGTGAAGACTCTCGCGATACTCGGGGTGCGTGTAGTTGACGAGCCTGAGCCCCGGCTCCGCGAACGGCTGAGGATCTTCACGAGCGTATGCGTCGAATTGCGCACGCCCATGCGGCGCCGGAGCGCCAGCATCCGCGCGAGCTTCGGCGCAAGCTCGGCGCTGGTCACGCCGCCCGGATCTTCGGTGACGCCGTGGACCAGCACCGGCACGCCTTCGCGCGCGAGCAGCAGAGAGAGCAACGGCACGAGATTTGGCGTCTTGCGCGCGCCGTTGTAGCTCGGAATCGAAACGGGCCGCGCGTGCTCGCGGCCGGCCTGGACATGCAGCGGCTCGAACGAGCGATGCGCAGCGCAGAGCATCGCGGCGAGTTCATCTGAGCTCTCGCCCTTGAGACGGTACGCGAGCAGCACCGCCCCGAGTTCGAGTTCGGAGACGCAGCTGTCGAGCATGGCTTCGTAGAGCGCATAGGTATCGTCGTGCGTGAGGGCGCGCGCGCCATGCGGCCCGCGGCCGATTTCCTTGATGTAGCGTGCGCAGGCGAAAGAGGGGGGGAGCGGATTCGGTCATCGGAAAGGTGCGGATCGGGCGCTCGTTTCCGTCGTCGTGAGCGTTGCCGTCGCGCGTATTCAGGGTGCAAGAATGTCATTCAGTACCGCATTTGAAGAGCGCTGGCAAGGTCGGCAGCCGAACGTTTCGTCCGACATGACGCGCACCCGGCTCGGCAGAAGGCTCGTCGAAAGCTCGCGGAGCCGTGCCCGCCAAGCCTCGCCACGATTTCTGCGCGCACGTTAAACTTCTTTTCTCGCGGGCCGCGCGCGCAAGTGCCGGAGCCCATGATGTGCCAATCAAAAACAGCTACAGGAGAGCGGGATGAGTTATGTGTTTCCTCCGGCGCTGGCGGCGGCCGTGCCCGTCGATGGTTCGGACCAGCGGTTTCCCGTGCGTCGCATCTACTGCGTCGGCCGCAACTACGAAGCCCACGCGCGCGAAATGGGCCATGATCCGGACCGCGAACCACCGTTCTTCTTCAGCAAGCCCGCCGATGCCGTGCTGTACGTCGCGCCCGGCGCGACCGGCGAGTTTCCGTATCCGTCGCAGACGAAGAACCTGCACTTCGAGATGGAGCTCGTCGCGGCCATCGGCAAGCAGGGCAAGGACATTCCCGCCGACAAGGGGCTCGATTACGTCTACGGCTACGCGCTCGGCCTCGACATGACGCGCCGCGACCTCCAGGCCGAAGCGAAAAAGCTCGGCCGTCCCTGGGACACCGCGAAGGGCTTCGATCGCTCCGCGCCGATCGGCCCGATTCATCCGGCGTCGAAGGTCGGGCATCTGGAAAAGAGCACGATCTGGCTGACCGTCAACGGCGAGGAAAAGCAGCGCTCGGATATCTCGCAGCTGATCTGGTCGGTGGGCGAGACGGTCGCGTATCTGTCGACGCTGTTTGAGCTGTTCCCCGGCGATCTCATCTTCACCGGCACGCCCGAGGGCGTCGGCACCGTCGTGAAGGGCGATCTGCTCGAGGGCGGCGTGGACGGCATCGGCGAATTCTCCGTGCGCGTGGTCTGAGGCCATGAACATGAAGCTCTACAGCTATTTCCGCAGTTCCGCAGCATATCGCGTGCGCATCGCGCTGAATCTGAAGGGTCTCGACTACGAGTACGTGCCGATTCACCTGCTGCGCGAAGGCGGCGAGCAGCTCAAGCCCGAGTATCGCGCGGTGAATCCGGATGGCATCGTTCCGGCCCTCATCGATGGCGACGACGTTCTCACGCAGTTGCTCGCGATCATCGAGTATCTGGAGGAGACGCATCCCGAGCCGCTACTGCTGCCGAAGAGCCCGTCGGATCGCGCGTTCGTGCGCGCGGTCGCGATGCAGGTCGCGTGCGAGATTCATCTGCTCGACAATCTGCGCGTGCTCAAGTACCTGAAGCATCAGGTCAAGGTGCCCGATGAGGTAAAGGACGCGTGGTATCGGCATTGGGTCGAGGCTGGCTTCGAGACGCTCGAAAAGCGGCTTGCCGGCGACAAGCGGTCGGCGCGCTGACCTTCGGCGACGCGCCGACCGTTGCCGATCTGTGTCTCGTGCCGCAGGTGTTCAACGCGCGGCGCTTCGGCATCGACGTGAGCCGGTATCCGACGATCGAGCGTATCGCCGATCACGCCTGCACCATCGACGCGTTCGCAAAGGCCGCTCCGGCGCAGCAGCCGGACGCGGAATGACGGCTGCGGGTTCTGTGGGAGCGCTGTCGAGTTATCTTGCGGGCGCCGGGCTGGGGGCGAGCCTGATCGTCGCGATCGGCGCGCAGAACGCGTTCGTGCTGCGGCAAGGCCTGAAGCGCAGATACGTTGGCGTCGTGGTGTCGATCTGCGCGATCATCGATGTTCTGCTGATCGCGCTGGGGGGCGTCGGCGGCATGGGCGCTCGTCTCGCGCGCGCCTTTTCTCCTCGACGTGATCCGCTGGGCCGCTGGGCCGGCGCGGTCTTCGTGTTTCTGTACGGCCTGCGCGCACTTCTAGCCGCGTGGCGCGGGCCGGGGCATTTGAATGCGTCGGACAGCGAATCGCAGACGGCGATCGGCGCGGCTTCCACCGTGCTCGCGCTGTCGCTGCTCAATCCGCATGTCTATCTGGACACGGTCGTGCTGCTCGGCGGCATCGGCGCGCAGCGCGGCTGGCCGGGAAACGCGTGGTTCGCGGCGGGCGCGATGTGCTCCTCGGTCGTCTGGTTCACCGCGCTCGGCCACGGCGCGCGTCTGCTCGAGCCGTGGTTCGAGAAGGACATGTCGTGGCGTGTGCTCGACGTGATCGTCGGCTGCGTGATGTGGTGGATCGCGACGTCCCTGATCTTCGCGCGATAAAAAAAGGGCGTTCACCGAACGCCCCTTTTTCTTGCCTGCGTACCTCGAATCAGCCCAGCAGCGCGTCCGCGAATTCTTCCGCGCTGAACGGCTGCAGATCCTCGACCTTTTCGCCCACGCCGATGAAATACACTGGAACCGGCCGCTGCCGGGCGATCGCGGCGATGATCCCGCCCTTCGCGGTGCCGTCGAGCTTCGTCACGATGAGGCCGGTGAGACCCAGTGCGTCGTCGAACGCCTTCACCTGCGCGAGCGCGTTCTGACCCGTGTTTGCGTCGATCACGAGCAGCACCTCATGAGGCGCGTCGGGCATCGCCTTCGCGATCACGCGGTGCACCTTGCGTAGCTCTTCCATCAGATGCAGCTGCGTCGGCAGCCGGCCGGCGGTGTCGGCCATCATCACGTCGATCTTGCGGGCACGCGCCGCGCCGACCCCGTCGAAGATGACCGCGGCGGCGTCGCCGCTTTCCTGCGCGATCACCGTCACGTCGTTGCGCTCGCCCCAGACCGTCAGTTGTTCGCGCGCGGCTGCGCGGAAGGTGTCGCCCGCGGCCAGCAGCACCGACTGGTTGAATCGCTGCAGATGCTTCGCCAGCTTGCCGATGCTTGTCGTCTTGCCGACGCCGTTCACGCCGGCGATAATCATCACGAGCGGCTGTGCGCGACCGAGCATCAGCGATTTTTCGAGCGGACGCAGCAGATTGACCAGCAATTCGCGCAGCGCCGCCTTCACCTGCGACGCCTCCGTCAGACGGTCCGAGCGCACCTTTTCACGCAGCGATTCGAGCAGGAATTCGGTGGCGTCGACGCCGGCGTCGGACATCAGGAGCGCGGTTTCGAGTTCTTCGTACAGATCGTCGTCGATCTTCGCGCTGACGAAGATGCCCGTCAGGTTGGAGCTTGTCTTCGACAGGCCGTGGCGCAGCCGAGAGAGCCAGGACTTTTTCGCGACCGGATCGGGCTCGGGCGGCGGCACGACTTTTTCGCTCGCCTGATCCGTTTCGGGGCCGCGCGACCATTGCGACGGAGTGCGGCCTTGCCAGTATTCCTTCGATTGCTCCGTGCGCGGCGCGGCGGGCATTTCCGCGACAGGCTTGACCGGTGCAGCAGGCGTCGCGGGCGCTGCGGTGACAGGCTTGACCGGCGCGGCGGATTCGGCGGGCTTGGAAGGTGCGGCGGGTTCGGCAGGCTTGGCAGGCGCGGCTTGCTCGCGCGCCTCCGGCATGGCTTCTTCCGGCGGCGCTCTGGCCGCCAGCGCCTGCCGCTCCAGCTCGGACTCGGAAACTTCTCCGTCTTCGGCCGCCTCGGGCAATTCTTCCTGAGGCGTGTCTAGCGGCGCGTCAGCCGGCTTTTTGAATCGTTTGAAGAAGCTGAACATGAGTGTGTGACGATGATGCGCGCGTCATCCGATGGCTCGCCGCGTGCGCCGCGAAGGCGCCTTGCCGGCAAGTCCGCGCGAAGGAATGTAAGTCGCGTATTTTATCAGGCACGGTGCGCGGCTTCCGGGCCGCGAACATGCGGTTCCCGGCACAGGAAGCCGCTGTGGTAACGTTGGCGCTCGATACGCGCGAAAACCATGCGAAGACGCGCACAAATCCGAATTCCGTTCTATGCCTCACTCGTCCGCCACTCGATCCGCCTTGCCTAGCCATACGCCGTCGCGCGGAGGCAAACCTCACACGATCCGCATCATCGGCGGTGAATGGAAGCGCACGCCGCTGCCCGTGCTCGATCTCGACGGGCTCAGGCCGACGCCGGATCGCGTGCGCGAGACGCTTTTCAACTGGCTCGGACAGGAGCTGACCGGACAGCATTGCCTTGATTTGTTCGCCGGTAGCGGCGCGCTCGGTTTCGAGGCCGCATCGCGCGGCGCCGCACGCGTGCTGATGGTCGAGAAAAGTGCGAAGGCCGCCACGCAGATCCGCGCGAATCAGGCGAAGCTCGGCGCGCGCAATATCGAGATCGCCGAAGCCGATGCGCTGCGTTTCGCGGCCGGCCTCGCGCCCGGATCATTCGACGTGATCTTTCTCGACCCACCGTTCGGCGATCAGGCGCTACTGTTGCGCGCGCTGGCGCTGGCCGCGCCGCTCGCCACGGCCGATGGCGCGATCTACGTCGAATGCGGCGACCCGCTCGATGCTGCGAGCATCGATGCGCTCGCGGGCTGGTCGGTGGTGCGCGAGGGAAAGGCGGGCGCGGTCCGCTATCATTTGCTGCGCCGCGAAAATGAGGAATAGTGCGCGTTTCCGATCTTGGCGCAGCCGATCTAGGCGGGAATGAGGCAGAGTTGGTCGTCGCAGCCACGCGGCCCAAGGTAAATTAGAAGAGGAGAAGCTCAATGATTGTCGCCGTGTATCCGGGAACGTTTGACCCGTTCACTCGCGGGCATGAGGACATCGTCCGGCGCGCATCGAGCATTTTCGATCAGCTCGTCGTGGGCGTGGCGGACAGCCGCGCGAAGAAGCCCTTTTTTTCGCTGCAGGAGCGGCTGGATATCGCGCATGACGTGCTGGGCCATTACCCGAACGTCCACGTGAGCAGTTTCACCGGGCTTCTGAAGGATTTCGTGCGCAAGAGCAACGCGCGCGTGATCGTGCGTGGCTTGCGCGCCGTCTCCGACTTCGAATATGAGTTCCAGATGGCCGGCACGAACCGCTATCTGCTGCCTGACGTCGAGACGATGTTCATGACGCCGTCCGATCAATATCAGTTCATCTCGGGCACCATCGTGCGCGAGATCGCGCAACTCGGCGGAGACGTGAGCAAGTTCGTGTTCCCGTCGGTGGAAAAGCGGCTCATCGACAAAGTCGCTGACCAGACGCAGAAAGATCCGGCGGCGCCTTGATACGCCGGGCCCGCGCGCTTATCTTCGAAGTTGCGCGGGTTTCATGCCGGAAGCTGTTCCGGCGCAAGAGAGTAAAGCATGTCTTTGATCATCACCGACGAGTGCATCAACTGCGACGTTTGCGAGCCCGAGTGCCCGAACGACGCCATTTCGATGGGTCCCGAGATCTACGTGATCGACCCGCACAAATGCACGGAATGCGTCGGCCATTTCGACGAACCGCAGTGCCAGCAAGTCTGCCCCGTGGAATGCATTCCGCGCGATCCGGCGCACGCCGAGACGCCGGAGCAGCTGCTGGCCAAATATCACGCGCTGATGGCGGCCAAGGGCAATTCCTAGCCGACGATCTGCCTTAATGCCGCGACGAGCGCATCGCATTCTGCCGGTGTGCCGATCGAAATGCGCAGATGCTGATCGATGCGCGGCAGCCTGAAGTGGCGTACGAAAATCTCTTTCGCCTTGAGCGCGGCGGCGAGCGTCGCCGCATCGTGCGCGGGATGCTTCGCAAACACGAAATTCGCCGCCGAAGGCACGACATCGAAGCCGAGTGCCTGTAGTTCTGCCGTGAGCCGGTCGCGGCTTTCCATCACTTTCGCGCAGCTTTCCTGGAACCACACCTGATCCTCGTACGACGCGAGCGCCGCGACCTGTGCGAGCCGGTCGAGCGGATACGAGTTGAAGCTGTCCTTCAAGCGCGTGAGCACTTCGATTAGCGCGGGATCGCCGAACGCGAAGCCCACGCGCATGCCCGCGAGCGAGCGTGCTTTCGAGGTCGTCTGCACGACGAGCAGATTGGGATACGCGTCGATCAGCTTGACCGCCGATTCCGCACCGAAGTCCACATACGCTTCGTCGATAATCACCGGCGCGTCGGGATTCGCCTTGAGCAGCACTTCGATTTCGGCGAGCGGCAGCGCTCGGCCCGTCGGCGCGTTCGGATTCGGCAGCAGCACGCCGCCGCTCGGCGCGCGGTAGTCGTCAACATCGATGGCGAAATCCGCGTTCAGCGGAATGGTCCGGTACTCGACGCCATACAACTGCGCATAGACCGGATAGAAGCTGTAGGTGATATCGGGAAAGCGAATCGGCTCGTCGTGTTTCAGCAGCGCCTGGAAGGCATGCGCCAGTACTTCGTCCGAGCCGTTGCCCGCGAACACGTGCTCCACGCGCAGGCCATGATGCTTCGCGACGGCTTCGCGCAACGCGCGCGCGGTCGGATCGGGATACTTGCGCAGCGACGCGCCGTCCGCGCCGAGTTCGCGGCGAATCGCATCGACCACGCGCGGCGACGGCGGATATGGATTCTCGTTGGTATTGAGCTTGACGGGATGCGCCAGCGCGGGTTGCTCGCCCGGCACATAGGGCGTCAGTCGATGGACGATATCGCTCCAGAAACGGCTCACTGTCAGCTCCCAATCATGAATTGCGGTGCAGGTTCATCATCGCACGCTCGGTTTCGCCGGCGACGACGAAAGGCATCACGGCGAGCGCGCGCTCGATCGACTGATCGATCACGTCCTGTTCCTCGCGGCGCGGCGGCTTGAGCACGAAATTCGCGACATCGGGTTTTGCACTCGCGCGCGCACCTTCCGGAATCAGATCGCGCGGATGCCCGATGCCGATGCGCAGCCGCCAATACTGCTGCGACGAGAGATGTGCGGAAATGTCCTTGAGCCCGTTGTGTCCGCCGCTGCCGCCGCCGAGCTTCATCTTGACTGTGCCGGGCGGCAGATCGAGTTCGTCGTGCGCGACGAGAATTTCGTCGGGCAGGATCTTGAAGAACTGCGCGAGCGCAACCACCGATTGTCCCGAGCGGTTCATGAATGTCTGCGGCTCGAGCAGATGGATTTCGTCGCCGTGCAGGCGTCCCTTGCCGTAGAAACCGTGGAAGCGGCGCTCTTCGCGCAGCTTGGCTCCGGCGTCGCGTGCGAACTGGTCGACGAACCAGAAGCCCGCGTTATGCCGCGTCGCGGTGTATTCGGCGCCCGGATTGCCCAGGCCGACGATCAGCTTGATCATGTCGAATCATCGCGAGCCCGAAGGCCCGCTTGGTCTCGAGCGAAAAAAACCCGCCGGGCTTGCGCTCCGGCAGGTCACGTCGACCGTTCGCGAGAACGGATCGAGAGGATAGCGTTGTGGACGCTTACTCGGCAGCCGGCGTTTCGCCCGAAGCCGCTTCGCCAGCCTCTTCCGACACGACAGCGGCCGGAACGGTCGCCGAAGCCACCACCGGGTTTTCCGCTTTGGTGGCAACCGTCAGGCTCACGCCCTTCGGCAGCGGAATGTCCTTCGCGTGCATCGTCTGGCCGGCTTCGATCTTCGCCAGATCGATTTCCAGGAACTCAGGCAGGTCTGCCGGCAGGCATTCCACTTCCAGTTCCGTCACTACGTGCGTGATCACCGCGCCCGACAGCTTCACGGCCGGATTGGTTTCCTGGTTCATGAAGTGCAGCGGCACCTTGGTGTGCAGCTTCTTCTTCGCGTCGACGCGCTGGAAGTCCACGTGCAGCACAAGCTGCTTGAACGGGTGGTATTGCACGTCGCGCAGCAGAACCTGTTGCGACTTGCCGGCCACTTCCAGGTCGAGAATCGACGAGTGGAAAACTTCTTTCTTCAGGGCGTGCCACAGGGCGTTGTGGTCGAGCTTGACCAGTTGAACGTCCGTTTCACCGCCGTACACGATACCCGGGGTCTTGCCCGAGTTGCGCAGGCGGCGGCTCGCACCCGTACCTTGCTTGCTACGCTCGAAAGCGACGACTTTCATGTTTGACTCCTCTATCTGCCCGCGACCAGGCAGGGAAACCGGGATCATCGAAAATGCGTGATCCCACAACAAACGATGCGAACCTTCGTCCGCTCGCACCGATCATGCAAAAACGCGAAGCGTGTGCTTCGCGTTCCCTGCTCAAAATTCTGTTTAACTTTCGGCGAAGAGCGACATCACCGAGTCGCCGCGCCGGATTCGGGAGAATGTCTCCGCGAGCAGACCCGCGCTCGACAGCGGGCGGATCTTCGGGCACGCGAGCGATTCAGCCGAGAGGGGAATGGTGTCCGTAACAACGAGCTCGTCAAGCTTCGACGCCGTGATGCGCTCCGCTGCGCCACCCGACAGCACGGGGTGCGTTGCATACGCGAACACTTGCTTCGCGCCGCGGTCCTTCAGCACTTGCGCGGCCTTGCACAGCGTGCCGGCGGTATCGACCATGTCGTCCATGATCACGCAAGTACGGCCTTCCACTTCACCGATGATGTTCATCACCTCGGCGACATTCGCCTTCGGACGGCGCTTGTCGATGATCGCGAGGTCCGTGTTCAACTGCTTGGCGAGCGCGCGCGCGCGCACCACGCCACCGACGTCCGGCGACACGACCAGCAGATGGTCATGATTCTGCTTGCGCAGATCACCGAGAAGAACGGGGGTCGCGTAGATGTTGTCGACGGGGATGTCGAAGAAGCCTTGAATCTGGTCGGCGTGAAGGTCCATGGTGATCACGCGATCGACGCCGGCAATCTCCAGCATGTTCGCGACGACCTTCGCCGAGATGGCCACTCGCGCGGAACGCGGACGGCGGTCCTGACGCGCATAGCCGAAGTAGGGAATGGCTGCGGTGATCCGGCCGGCGGATGCGCGCTTGAGCGCATCGACCATGATCATCAGTTCCATCAGGTTGTCGTTCGTGGGAGCACAGGTGGACTGCAGAACGAATACGTCCTTGCCCCGAACGTTTTCCTGAATCTCGACCATGATCTCGCCGTCTGAGAAGCGACTGACCATCGCTTTGCCGAGAGGAATTCCAAGGATCTTGACGACTTCCTGTGCAAGCGCGGGATTCGCGTTGCCAGTAAAAACCATCAGGCCGTCACTGCTCATCGTGCACCTGTCTGCGGCTGGGGGCGAGAGGATAACTGCGAGAAACAATGGCAGGGGACAATGGCAGGGGAGGAAGGACTCGAACCCTCGCATGCCGGAATCAAAATCCGGTGCCTTGACCAACTTGGCGACTCCCCTACACTAACCTAACACTTTGAGTCTTGCCGGAAGTGTAGGACATACCCGACAAAACAAAACCTTATGACGCGAAAGCGAAGAGAGGATGCGAATCCAGACTTGCCGTTACCACGCTCTTCCAGCCTGCCGGCAGCTTGGCTTGCGCCATTTCTGCTTCGGCCCGACTAGAAAAAGCGGCAAACACGCTTGCTCCAGATCCAGTCATTCGCGCCGGTGCGAGATTGGAAAACCATTCGAGCACCTTTGCAACTTCCGCGTACTTTCCTGCAACTACAGCCTGCATGTCATTTCGACCGAAGCTGTCTGGCCAGTTAGCGTCCGACCTTTGCTGTGCAAAATATTCTATTATTGTGACGACTTTCGTATCCCGTGTCAAACTTTTTTCGGAGAAAATCGCGGCGGTCGGGACGTGCACAGCAGGATTCACCACCAGGAAGAAACGTTGCGGCAGCTTCACTGCCTGCAGCGCCTCGCCTACTCCCTCTGCGAAAGCATTTTGCCCGAAGACAAAAAACGGTACATCCGCGCCGAGTTGCAGGCCGAGATTTTGCAGAATCTCACGCGAAAGATCAACACCCCAGAGACGATTTAACGCCAAAAGTGTCGTCGCCGCGTCGGAACTGCCTCCGCCGAGGCCTGCGCCCATCGGCAGGCGCTTGTCGATCTCGATGTCGACGCCGAATTTCACGCCCGTGTGCTGCTGAAGCAATCGGGCGGCCCGCACGACAAGATCGTCGGCCTCCGCAACGCCAGGAACGTCGGTTTTGCGCGTGACGAGGCCGTCGTCGCGTCGCGTGAAGTGCAGCCGGTCACCCCAGTCGAGGAGCTGGAAGACGGTTTGCAGCGAGTGATAGCCATCCGGACGGCGGCCGGTGATGTGCAGGAAAAGGTTCAGCTTCGCGGGCGCGAGACAGTCGCGGAGCGAATCGTGGGTTCGGGACATGCTGGATGCCGGGGCAAATGCAAAACGTTATTGATCGAGCACCAGCTTGATGTCGAGCGGTGGTTCGTTGCGCGAGAGATTCACGCGCTTCACACCCGCTGCGGGCGCGTCGGCGTAGGCGAGATAGTCGATCGTCCAGCCGTCCTGCTTGATTTCCTTCGGACGGCCGTTGTTCGCTTCAGGGTCGAGCGTCGTCTGCGTGCGCGAACTCGGCGCGGCCGACGGTTGCAGCCAATAGCGCAGGCCCTCGACCGGCAACGCGAAACCGAGTGTGTTCTGCATCAATTCCGAGACGTTGTCCGCGTTCACTGGCTGGCGATTCGGCAGTTCGAGCGTGGCCAGTGACGGCGACGACGTGACAATCGCCATCGTCTGGCCGAGCGGATTGCGCAATTGCAAGGTGACGGTGTCGCCAGTCTCCTGCCAGTCGAAGTTGCCGTAGGCGTTGCGCTGCACGCCGTTCTGATCGTTGTACTGGACGGCGAAGCGCCCATGGTACGCACGGCTCGTCTGCGTGGCGAGGGAGGTGCTTGCGTTGGTCGTGGTCGGCACGCGCGGCTGGACCGCGCAGCCCGACATGATCAGCGCGGCGGCGGCCGCGATGCCGAGCGCACCGCGCCTGAGCGCTGCACCGGCGAAGAGGTCGAATGCCATCAAAGATCGTTTACCTGGAGTCGTTTTAGTGTTTTGACGAGCGTGTCGTTGTCCGGTTCGAGCTTTTGCGCTTGCCGCCAGGTGGCGCGAGCCTGATCCTGCTGTCCCGACTTCCACTGGACTTCGCCCAGGTGCGCGCCGATTTCGGCATTCGGCTGAAGATTGTAGGCGTTCTTGAGAATCTTCTCAGCTTCGGCCGAATTGCCCTGGCGGAAGCGCGCCCAGCCGAGGCTGTCCATAATGAACGCATCGTTTGGCGCGAGCGAGACCGCCTTCTCGATCAGCTTCACCGCTTCGTCGAGCCGCTGATTGCGATCCACGAGCGAGTAGCCCAGCGCGTTATACGCCTGCGGATTGTTCGGCTGCGTGCGCATGAGCGTGCGCAACTGCGTCTCCATGAGGTCGTAATGGCCATTCTTTTCCGCGGCCATTGCGTAGTCGTACATGAGATCGGGGTCGTCCGGGAATGCGGCCACGGCTTTTGCCAGGTTCGCTTCCGCTTCCTGATAGTGGTGCGCCTCGAACAGGATGGCCGAATCGGTGCGGGCGAGCAGGGCCAGATCGCGCGGATCGGAGCTTTGCAGGCCGCCGAGCAGAGCGCGCGCATCGTCCACCTTGCCCTGCTTCGCGAGCAACTGCGCCCGCGTGATCTGCGCCGGGAGATATTGCTGGCTCGTGCGCGGAATCTTGTCGAGCCACTGGCTTGCGGCGGCATCGTCCTTCTGCCCCAGCGCCAGTTGCGCCAAGTAGATGTAACCCTGTCCGGGGTCGGCGCCGGGCTTGCTCTGCGCCGCCTTCACGTACTGGTTGAGAAAATCCCGAGCCTTGTCGAACTGCTTCTTCTGGATGTTGATGAGGGCGAGTGCCATCAACGGCGTCAGGTCATTCGAGTCGTTCTTGCGCATGATCTCGAACTGCTTCTGCGCGTCGTCGAGCCTGTCGGCCGACAGGTACAACTGCGCGAGCGCGAGCCGCGCGTCATGCGATTTCGGATTCTTGTCGACGTACTTCTCGAACGAGGCGATGCCTTCCTTGCGTTCTTCCGGACCCATGCGCGCGAGCGTCAGCACGGCGGCTAGATAATCCGGCTTGAGTTGCAGCGCCTTTTCGAGCGACGCCTTCGCGCCCGGCGTATCGTCCGCCAGCAGTTGCTGGCGTGCGAAAGCGAGTTGCGCTTCGGGCCGGTCCTGATCGTTTTTCGTCAGATCTTTGAGCACATTTAACCCGCCGACGCGGTTCGGTCCTCGTGCCAGCAAAGTCTGCAACGAGAGAAGGGCGTCGCCGCGCTGCACGGGCGAGATCTTCGCGAGCTCGCGCTCGAGCGTCGGCTTCGCCTCTTCGGGCTTGCCGGCGACGATCAGAAGCGATGCGCTCAGCTGCGCCGCGCGCTCCGAGTGCGGCGCGTATTGCTGCCAGAGCTGCGCCGACGTAAGTGCGTCGTTCGGGCTCTGCGTCGCGATGGCGATTTCGGTCGCGCGTTGCGCGAAACGCGGATCGTGGGTGTCGCGGGCGAGGGCGAGATACGTCTGGAAGGCGGGTGCGGGCTGGCCGCGCTGCAGCGCGACTTCGGCCGCCAGGACCTGGAACACGATCTGGCTGGACATCGATACGTTCGGCAAATCCTGCGCTTCGCTGCCGCTCACCGGTGCGGTCAGCAACTCCGCGGCATTTTGCGCGTCGGTCTGATCCTCGGCGCTCGGAACGGGCGTTGCGTTGGGCTCCTGAGTGTGCGCAGGCGCGAACGCGAGAGCGGCCATTGCGAGTGCGACGGCGCCGGCGATTCGCGACATTGGCATGGCGAACGAATGCGCCAAGCCGGGCTGACGCTTCGCAAACAGCTTCATGACGAACGAGTTCATGGAAATCCAGACGATGTTTTAGTCGATTGTAACGCGGTCGCTAAAATACCGGCACAAACGCTCCAGCAAGTCTCTCTCCAGAAAAATGCCCGAACTGCCGGAAGTCGAAGTTACCCGCCGGGGAATCGAACCCTACGTCGCCGGACGGCGCGTCGAGCATGTCGACGTACGCACGCCGGCGCTGCGCTGGCCCATTCCGCAGTATCTTCCGAAGACGCTCGATCATCTGAAAATCGACAGGGTCGAGCGGCGGGGCAAGTATCTGCTGTTCGAAACCGTGGAAGGCTGGCTGATCGTTCATCTCGGCATGACCGGCACGCTACGTGTCCTGCGGCATGTGCCGAAGCCGCCCGAAGCGGCGAAGCACGATCACGTCGATATCGTTTTCGACGACTTCATCCTGCGCTTTCGCGATCCGCGGCGCTTCGGCGCAATCCTGTGGCATCCGCGCGCGGACGGCGACGTGCTCGATCATCCGCTGCTCGCGGATCTGGGCGTCGAGCCCTTCTCGCCGGAGTTCTCGGGCGCGCTGCTGTTTCGCGAGACGCGCGGGCGCAAGGTGTCGGTGAAGCAGGCGCTGCTGGCAGGCGGGATCGTCGTCGGCGTGGGGAATATCTACGCGTCCGAAAGCCTTTTTCGCGCCGGCATCCGTCCGACGACCGCCGCCGGGCGCATCTCGCTCGTGCGCTACGACCTGCTCGCCGACGCCGTGCGCATGACGCTCGCGGCCGCCATCGACAAGGGCGGCAGCACCTTGCGCGATTTCGTCGGCAGCAACGGCGAATCGGGCTACTTCCAGCTCGACTACTTCGTCTATGATCGCGCCGGGCTGCCGTGCCATGTCTGCGGCACCGCGATCAAGCAGATTGTTCAAGGGCAGCGATCCACTTACTTCTGCCCGCGCTGTCAACGCTAATTTCCGATGCTCGCTCTCACCGATTTCTCCACGCGCCTCATCGCGTGGCAACGCATTCACGGACGCCACGATCTGCCGTGGCAAAACACGCGCGATGCGTATCGGATCTGGCTGTCGGAGATCATGCTGCAGCAGACGCAAGTCTCGACGGTCATCCCGTATTACGCGCGATTCCTCGAACGCTTTCCGACGGTGACCGCGCTCGCCGATGCGCCCATCGACGACGTCATGGCGCTCTGGGCCGGGCTCGGCTATTACTCGCGGGCGCGCAATCTGCATCGCTGCGCGCAGGTCGTGGCGCACGAGCACGGCGGCGCGTTCCCGCAGACGGTCGACGGACTCGCCGAACTGCCGGGCATCGGCCGCTCGACGGCAGCGGCGATCGCATCGTTCGCGTTCGGCGCGCGCGCCACCATTCTCGATGGCAACGTGAAGCGCGTGCTCGCGCGCGTCTTCGGCGTCGAAGGTTTTCCGGGCGAGAAGCGCGTCGAGAACGCGATGTGGGCGCTCGCCGAATCGCTCCTGCCGGACGCCGCGAACCAGGAAGACGTCACCGCGTACACGCAGGGACTGATGGACCTCGGTGCGACGCTCTGCGTGCGCGGCAAGCCGGATTGTGTGCGCTGCCCGTTCGCATCGGATTGCGTGGCGAATATCGATGGACGTCAGCGCGAATTGCCGGCGGCGCGTCCGAAGAGGGCGGTGCCGACGCGTACGACTTGGATGCTTGTGCTCAGGAACGGCGATTCGATCCTGCTTGAAAAGCGTCCACCGACGGGCATCTGGGGCGGTCTGTGGAGCCTGCCCGAAGCTGCCGACGAGACCGCGCTTGCCGCCGTCGCACACAGCCTCGGCGGCGATGAAAAGCTGCAGCCTCTAGCGCCGCTCTCGCACACGTTCACGCACTTCAAGCTGGCGATCGAGCCGCGGCTCGGCGAGGCGCGCGGCGCGACGCGCGAGGCGATGAACAATGAGACCGTCTGGGCGCCGCTCGCGCGCATCGATTCCTACGGCGTGCCCGCGCCCGTGCGCAAGCTGCTCGATGCGCTGACCGGCTCGCTTATCTAAAGCAGTTGATGGTGCTGCATGTAGTGATGCACCATGTCGATGCGCGCGCCCGCGTCCATGAGTTCCATGAGCTTCTGGCGTGCGCGCATGGGGATCGGCAGGATTTCGGCGAGACGGTTCGACACCCACGAGGGATTATCGTACGCGAACGGTTCGACGAACGGCAGGTTCTGCGGCTCGCGCTCCTTGATCGTATCGATGATGCGTTCCAGCACCTCCGCGCATGCGCCGAATTTGGCGGGCGCTTCGGCGCCCTGCAGAGGTTGATCGTCGCCCAGCAACTGGGCCGTGCCGACAAGCAGATTGCTCGGTTCGACGCGGTGATCCGTCAGCCTGAAACGCTTCGTGCCGCGCGCCTGCACGAGCAGGAGACCGAAGGTATCGACATCGCATTCGGAGATTTCGGCCAGACAGCCGACGCTTTCCGGCACCGAGGGATCGCCCGGCGATGCCACTTCGTATCCGCTCTTCAGAAGGCACACGCCGAAGGGCGTCTTCTCGCGCAGGCACTCCCGCGCCATGTCCAGATAGCGTGCCTCGAAGATCTTGAGCGGCAGCAGGCCGCCGGGAAACAGCACCGTGTGAAGCGGAAACAGCGGCAAGTCGGCGAGAACGGGATTCGAGGACATCGCGTCCCTCCAGAATGGACCGCCGTCGCGGCGATCAGATTCGCGTGTGGATGGCGTCGCCTTCCACCGGGATGGGCGCGTCACGATGCCGCACGATTACGTTTGCCTGCTCGCGGAAGCGCGCGGCGAGCGCCTCCGCGATGTACACCGACCGGTGCTGGCCGCCCGTGCATCCGATCGCGACGGTGAGATAGCTGCGGTTGTCGTCGCGAAAGCGCGGCAGCCATTTGCCGACGAAGTCGCCGATATCGCCGATCATTTCGCTGACCAGCGGCTGCGCGGAGAGAAAATCGATGACCGGCTTGTCGATGCCGGTGAACGGACGCAGCTCGCGATCGTAATACGGGTTGGGCAGCGTGCGCACGTCGAAGGCGAGATCGGCGTCGAGCGGCACGCCGCGCTTGAAGCCGAACGATTCGAACATCAGCGTGAGGTCGGCGGCGTCGGTCTCGACGAGGCGCTTGACCCACGCGCGCAGCACGTTCGCGCGCAGATTGCTGGTGTCGATCTGATGGCCGTACTCGGCGAGGCCCGCGACGAGCTCGCGCTCGCGCTCGATCGCTTCGGCGAGCGAGTTCAGCACGCCGACGTCGGCCTCGCGCATCGGCGGACCCGAGAGCGGATGGCGGCGGCGTGTCTCGGAAAAGCGCTGAATGAGCGACTGCGTGCTGGCGTTGAGGAACAGCACGCGCAGGTCGTAGTCGTTCGAGAGTCTGTTGATGATGGCCGGAACCTCATCGAGCGAAAGGCTCGAACGCGCGTCGATCGCGACGGCGAGGCGCTCTTGGCCTTCCTTTGCGAGATAGGCGGCGAGTTCGGGCAGAAAACGCGGCGGCAGATTGTCGACGCAATAGTAGCCGCCGTCTTCGAGGGCGTTCAGCGCAACGGACTTGCCGGAACCAGAGATGCCGGTGATCAGGATGATACGCATGGGAATCGACTTGTTCGCTTAATCTTAGCACCTGCACCCGGTTTGAATCCGGCCGCGAAACAGTCGAAGCGATCAGCGGCCGGGCGCATTTGCGCCCGCGGTCAGATCAGCTTGCCGGGGAACTGGCTGTCCGGGTCCTGCATCGCGAGCCGCTGACGGTCCATGAAGTCGCGCAGGGTATCGATGCCGCGCAACTGCAGGATCGTATTGCGAACCGCGGCCTCGACTAGCACGGCTAGGTTACGGCCCGCCGCCACCTGAATCGTCACCTTGCTGATCGGCAGGCCGAGCACGTCGACGGTCTGGCTTTCCAGCGGCAAGCGCTGGAATTCGCCGTCCGGACGGCGCACGAGCTGCACGATCAGCTTGAGCTTCATCTTCCGGCGCACGGCAGTTTCGCCGAAGATCGTCTTGATGTCGAGCAGGCCGAGACCGCGCACTTCGAGCAGGTTCTGCAGGAGGGGCGGGCAGCGGCCTTCCACGAAATCGGGCCCGAGGCGCACGAAATCGACAGCGTCGTCTGCTACCAGACCATGACCGCGGCTGATCAGTTCCAGCCCGAGTTCGCTTTTGCCGAGGCCGGAGTCGCCGGTGAGCAGCACGCCCATCCCGAGTATGTCGATGAACACGCCGTGCAGCGTCGCGCGCGGCGCGAGAATGCGCGACATGTAGGCGCGCAGGCTGTCGATCACGGCCGCCGCCGACATGCGCGTCGTAAGCAGCGGCGTGGATGAGCGCGTGCAGCGCAGTACGAGTTCCGGCGGCGCGCCGACTTCGCCCGCGACGACCAGGAACGGCGGTTCGAGCGCGATCAGCTCTGCCATGTGGCGCGAGCGGTCTTCGTCGGACTGTCGCTGGTAGTAGTTGATCTCGGCGTCGCCGAGTACCTGGATACGGTTCGGGTGGATCAGGTTCAGGTGTCCGACGAGGTCCGCGCTCGATGTCGCGTTCGCGACTGTCTCGCTCGAGAAGCCGCGTTCCCAGCCTTCATGCCCGGTGAGCCAGCTGAGTTTCAGAGCGGCGGCGTTGTCGTCAAAAATACTTTGGGCGTTGATGCTGGACGTATCCATGAGGCCGGAACTCCGTTGGAAGCCGGGAGCAGCATGAGGCGCAAAGACGAAGCGGGTTGCTTCGATACGCCGCATGGCGCTGCATTTGACCGATTGTGCCCTAGAAGCTTCACGTAAGCGAGGCGCACCGGGCGCAAGCGCGAATCGGGCGAGCCTCGCGCGCGGATCGCTATGTTTGTGCAGCTATTACGGCTGCCATTGCGTGAGCATTTGATACAGCGCCTCACGATTTTCTTCCTTATGCAGGCGCTCGCGCGCATCGCCGTCGGAGAGCAGCTGTGCGATCTCCGAGAGAATTTCCAGGTGCTGTTGCGTCGCCTGCTCGGGCACGAGCAGAAAGATCAATAGGGAGACGGGCTGGCCGTCGGGAGATTCGAACGCAACGGGTTCGGCCAGGCGCACGAAAGCAGCGAGCGGCTGCTTCAACCCCTTGATGCGGCCATGCGGAATGGCGACGCCTTCGCCGAGCCCGGTCGAGCCGAGACGCTCACGGGCGAAGAGATTGTCGGTGACGGTGCTGCGGGCGATGCCGTTCTGATTCTCGAAAATCAGGCCCGCTTGCTCGAATACGCGTTTCTTGCTGGTAACGGACAGTCCGAGAACGACGTTCTCGATGGGAAGAAATTTGGCTAAACGATTCATGTTGGCAGGCTGATGCGTGGCCTGATAGCTCCTCATCGTGGCTACTGTCTGAAAGCGCTCACGGCGATGTGAAACGAAAATGCGCTGGCGGCGTTCGTGCAGCGTTCCTGTCGTGCGACCCCGAATATAACCGAACCATTATAGAACAGGCCCAAGCGCGATGGTGCGCCGCGCCATCGGCCTGTCTGTAATGAATGTGCAGCACAAAACCTTGAAAATCAATGGTTTGGGCCACGCGACGATCAAAATCCAACAAAACATCCCCAAGGGGGCGCGCCCCTGCCCGAAAGGCAGAAACTCTCGTCGGGGCTACACTGAGTGCCGTCGAAGGGAGCGGCCGTTGGCTTTGGGTGAGCCATCCCGTTAAAAAACGTGGTCCAGGGACTGATGCGGACTCAGCATTGGTGACGCCGCCAGGCGATCCCGTTCAGGAAAGTGATCAAATCCGCTGTCCCGCCCTTCGACCTAACCACTCT